>JAFTFA010000256.1 GCA_017449785.1 Muribaculaceae bacterium
AGTGGGAAGACCACAGCGACCGCTTCCAGGCGACCATCCACATCGAGGGCATCGACCGCAAGGGCATCCTGGAGTCGATCGTCAACATCATCTCGACCAACATGTCCATCAACATGAAGCAGATGCACGTGACCGCCGACCAGGGCGTGTTCAACTGCGACCTGGAAGTCCTTGTCAGCGACGCCTCGGTGGTGACCAGCATGTGCCGCGAGATCAAGAAGGTCAAGGGCGTGAACACCGCCAACCGCATGAGTTAAACAGTAACGAGACCAACCACCAGATATGAACAACAAGAAGAACACTATCATCATCAGCGCACTGCTCGTGCTGTCGATCCTGCTGATCGGCACGGTACTCTTCTTCTGCAGCGAGGGCAATGGCCGCATGCCCAGCTTTGTAGAGGGCAGGCCGTGGCAGCATCCGCGCCTGGAGGCCAGCTTCCAGTTCGACATCGAGCTGGACGAGGCCACCCGCAAGCACATCACCGACAGTGTGAACCAGAACTTCGCCAAGATCTATACCCTTGACCGCAAGAAGGGGGAACAACAGTTGGCCCTGCTCTCACGGGTCCTGATGAACCGTCCCGGCTCACAGGCACTGCTCCAGGCTGTGTCACACCTCTATGACGACGGCATCGTGGACAACGATGCGGCCAACGACATCCGCGCCGGCAAGCACCTGCGCTTCAATGTGGGCAACAACCAGCTCCAGGTGGTGGATGCCACCAACATGAAGACCGTTGCCCAGGCCTACAAATGGCTCACCGACTCGCTGCGCGGCAACATCGCCGTGCAAGAAGCCCTCAAGGCAGTGGACATCAGCAACTACCTGGCGCCCAACATGAGGGTGGACACCGAGGAGAACGACAAGTGGCTGGGCGAGGACCTGCGCAACGCCCTGCGTTCGCCGGGCACCATCCAGGCCGGCGAGACCATCATCAGCAAGGGCGACATCGTCACGCCCAAGCGGGCATCGGCCATCAACAGCTACTACAACGAACTGACGCGCCGCAACGAGCAGCGCAACGTCGATGACACGCTCAAGCTGCTCGGCCAGATCCTGATCGTGGCGGCGTTGATGCTGGCATTCTTCTTTTTCATGAAACTGATGCGCGGCCGCGTATTCTCACGGTTGCGGCACATGGTATTCCTCCTCACGCTCATCACCCTGTTTGTCATCGCGGTGATGCTGTGCGTGAGCTTCAGGTACTGGCTGCTCTACGTCATCCCGTTCGGGCTGGTGCCCATCATCGTGTCGTCGTTCTATGACGACCACACCTCGTTCTTTGCCCACACGGTCACCGTGCTCATCTGCTCGCTGGCAGCCACCAGCCACCAGGCCGAGTTCATCATCATGCAGTTCCTGGCCGGTGTCATCGCCATCGTCTCGGTCAAGGAGCTGACCAAGCGCTCCCAGCTCGTGAAATGCGCCATGCTCATCTTCCTGGCCTACTCGATCACCTATGTGGCCATGACGCTCATCAACGAGGGCGACTTCGGCAAGATCGAGAAGTTCTACTTTGTCTATTACATGATCAACTGCGTCATCCTGGCGGTGGCCATCTTTGCCATCCCCATCGTGGAGAAGACCTTCGGCTTCACCTCGTCGATGACGCTCATGGAGCTGTCCGACATCAACAATCCGCTGCTGCGCAGGCTGTCCACCGACTGCCCGGGCACCTTCCAGCACTCGCTGCAAGTGGCCAACCTGGCCGGTGAGGCGGCCCTCAAGATCGGTGCCAACATGCAGCTCGTGCGCGCCGGAGCCCTCTACCACGACATCGGCAAGACCGCCAACCCGGCCTTCTTTACCGAGAACCAGATCGGCGAGAATCCCCACGACCACCTCGTCAGGCCCGAGGACAGCGCCAAAATCGTCATCGAGCATGTCGCCAACGGCCTGAAACTCGCCGACGAGGCCAAGCTGCCCAAAATCATCAAGGACCTCATCGCCCAGCACCACGGCAAGGGCGTCACCCGTTACTTCTACTACAAGGCTCGCGAGGCCCATCCCGACGGCAACGTGGACCCGGCGCCGTTTACCTATCCCGGCCCCAACCCGCAGACCAAGGAGGCCGCCCTGCTGATGATGGCCGACGCCTGTGAAGCGGCGACCAAGAGCATGAGCGACCACAGCGAGGAGGCCATTGCCGCCATGGTGAACAAGATCATCGACGGGCAGGTAGCCGACGGGCTGCTGCGCGAGACGCCCATCAGCTTCCGCGATGTGGAGACGGTCAAGCAGCTGTTTGTGGAACGGTTGCGCACGGCCTATCACGCCCGCATCTCCTATCCCGGCGACACCAGGCCGCAGACCGACACGGCAGCCACCGACGCCGGCAAGAGTCCCGAGGAGACGAAATAATCGGCCTTCCAGGGCAATAAAACCGCCCACTGGGGTGTTTTAAATATTAAAGTAATTACCAACGATGTTGATACAGACTATACTGCTCGTCGCAGGCCTGATCTGCCTGATCGCAGCTCTGGTGCTCGTGTTGAGACCCCGCTGGGTCGCCGCGGTGCCGGCCTTCATCGGGCTGCTGATGCTCCACTGGAGCTACTACATCGCCGTGCCGACGATGACCTTCGCCTTCTGGGGCCTGGCCACGCTCATCTGTGTGGGGCTGTTCTACCTCTCGCCCAGCGGCGAACCCGACGGCAACCGCTCCAGCAACCTGTACATCGGCTTCACGGCCATGGCGGGCGGCATGCTGGGCATCATGCTCGCGCCGCGCTTCATGGTGCTGGGAGTCATCCTGGGGGCCGCGATGGGACAGCTGGCCTACAGCCGCACCCCCGCCGGCAAGTGGATGCTCACGCCGTCGAGCCAGTTCTGGCGCTACTTTGCCGCCAAGTGCCTCCCGGCGATTGTCGCCGTCTCGATCGCGTGCATCGCCGTGATGGGTATCCTCATCGATTAAACCTGTAACCAAGCACTGACAATGAAACGACTCATCTATAAACACATCATCATCCTGGCCGCCATCGTCATGACGGCGGCAAGCGCGTGGGCCCAGCAGGTGCCCGAACGCCCGCAACCCGGCAAGTTCACCATCAAGAAGGTGGACTTTGACCACGTCAAGGAGGTCATCTCCAACCCCAAGAACGCCTATTACTACCCCAAGTTGATGAAGGCCTACAACAGCAACGACACGACACTGTCGATCGAGGCGTGGAGGAACTTCTATTACGGCTACACCTTCCAGGAGGACTACAACCCCTTCCGCGAGAGTGTCTATTGCAATGTGGTCGAGCAGCTCTACTACAAGCAGCCCCACTCGCGTGCCGAGTGTGACAGCATCGAGAAGTATGCCGAACTGTCGCTCAACGACAACATGTTTGACCTCAACCAGATGAATTTCTACATCTACGTCCTCAAGGAGAAGAAGAAACATGCCCGGGCTGCGATCTGCCAGTACCGCCTCGACCGCCTCATCGCTGCCATCATGTCCAGCGGCAAGGGTACCAAGGAGGAGCCCTGGGTCGTCATCGCTCCCGAGCATGAATACAACATCATCAACTTCCTGGGCTTCGTCGCCACCGAGCACGAGACGCTCGACGGCGGCATCGACTACATCAAGGTGCAGCCCGTTGCGGGCAAGAGCACCGAGGGCTTCTACTTCGACATCTCCCGCATGATGGAGATTGCGGCCCTCAAGTTTCCTGACATCTAGCCTATCATGGAGACACGTCTCAACATGCCTTTCCACATTAGTTTATAATAGAATCATTTATTCACTCTAAAAAAACCTCTTTACAGCATGACAAGAAGATTACAATCCATCTTGGTCCTGATGGTGATGGCGTTGTTCGGCGGCGCGGCATTTGCCCAGTCGGCGATGACGTTCTATGACACCGACGGATGGGCCAGGGAATCATGGCGCCTGCAGGATGTGGGCAAAGTGACGTTTGACGGAGGCAACATCATTGTCACCCACGCGTTGGGCACCTACTCCGTCGGCATCAACGAGGTGCTGTCGATCAAGTTTACCGACTTTGTCGAGCCCGACCCGACATCTATCGAGAAAATCAATACTGATGCCGCCCAGTTGCGCATTGCTACCGACGATAGCGCCATCCGCATCCTCGGAGCCCGCGACGGCTCGGTAGCCATCTGGACCGTGACCGGCCAGCAAGTCTATGACAACCGCGGCTGGCAGGGCGAGGAAATCAACATTTCCCACCTGGATCGCGGTATCTACATTATTACTATCAACAACAACACCTTTAAATTCAAGAAATGATGAAACAGATTTTCACTCTCATAGCCGTGCTGGCAGTCAGCATTTCCTGCTTTGCCCAGTCAACCCCCAATCGTCTCATCGTCACCATGAAGAATGGCGCCGTGACCGTCTATAACATTGCCGACGTGGACAGCCTCTCGTTTGACCTCATCGAGGGCGACGTGGTGGCCACGCCCGAGGTCAAGGACTTTGAGTGGGACGGCGACAATGGCAACGTCACCGTCAACATCGCCTTGAGCCCCGCCGCCCAGACCTATCGCATCGCCATCCTCGATGCCGACCAGGCTGCCGACCCCGAGGCCGCACTTGCCGCCTGCACCCTGATGGATGCCGAGGGCGACATCTACTGCTCGCTGCCCAATGCCGTTCCCGGCGCTACCTACACGGTAGCCACCATCGCCTACGACAAGTATGGCATGGCCGGTGACATCACCACCATCACCTTTGTCGTGCCCGAGAAGACCATCGACGTGCCCGCCATGAGCATCGCCATCCCCGCCAGCTTCAACGACTGCTGGGTACAGCGCGTGATGTACAACGGCGTGAAGGTTGCCGAGGTCTGCAAGGAGTACATCAAGGAGTTTGACGACCAGCGCATCGTGGTTTACCCCTGTGACGAGAACGGCTACGCCATCCTCACCAAGGGTGTTTCGGCCCGCGACGGCGGCACCGTGGTCTGGGACGAGGAGAACAACACCGTGACCTACACTGCCGGCAACAGCACCGCCCTGTCGATGGTCTACCTGATGGACGGCGAGATTGTCCTCAACGCTCCCGAGAGCGTCGAGCCCACCACCGTTGAGGCCGACCTGCTCGTGGACCAGCGCGGCAACGAGGAGCAGGTTTACCAGATCGTGAAGATCGGCACCCAGTACTGGCTGGCCGAGAACCTGCGCACGGCCAAGTGGGTTGACGGTACCGACATTCCCATGTACAAGTCAACTCAGACGGCCGAGTGGAATGCCAACACCACCGGCGCCTGCCACGTGTATGCCGACGACAACGACTATATCTCCATCTTCGGCCTGCTCTACAACGGCTATTGCATCGCCAATGGCGACATGCTCGCCCCCGAGGGTTGGGAACTTCCCAGCCAGGACCAGTGGGCTGCCCTGCGCAGCTATGGCGGCCCCGTGGCCAACAACTTCAAGAGCGACACCGACTACTCATGGAACATGGGCAAGGAGGGTACCAACGTGACCGGTTTCAACGTCTGGGCCGCCGGTTTCTATTCACCTGCCACCGGTGATGCCGATGACGGTGCCGACGCCTGGTACTGGAGCACCACGCCCTATAACGATCCCCTGAGCAGCACGCCCACCTTCCAGATGATCCGTTTCAACCAGTCGAGCAAGAACATGGTTCGCTACACGACTTCGGGCCATGCCTACACCTTCGGCCACAGCGTGCGCTGCATCCGCAAGAAGTAATCACTCCCGACAGTTCATTATCTGCTATAAACAAGGTCGAGCCGCCCATGGCTCGACCTTGTTCGTTGGTACATATTGCTGCATTAATGGTCAATTATCATTTTTTAATAGCAGGGATTGGATTAATTTGATTACCTTTGCGGTTAATAAACCCTTTTACGCTATGATGAAGGAAAACCTGATCAAGATTTATGAGCGCAGTTTCATCGACAACTGGGAACTGCCCGCATTGACCGATTACAATACCGGTGAGCGTCTGACCTACGGTGACTTTGCCCGCAATATCGCCAAGTTGCACCTCCTGTTCAAGAGCTGCAACGTGAACCAGGGCGACCGCATTGCCCTCATCGGCAAAAACATCCCCAACTGGGTGACCGTCTTCATGGGCACCATCACCTATGGTGCCGTCATCGTCCCCATCCTGCAGGAATTCAATCCCGCCGATGCCCAGCACATCATCAACCACAGCGAGGCCACGATGCTGTTTGTCAGCAAGAGCATCTGGGACAACCTGGAGTTTGACAAGATGCCACGGGTGAGGGCCGTCTTCAACCTCGAGGACATGTCTGTCATTGCCGAGAACGACGGCGAGAGCATCGGCGCCGCCAATGAGGGGCTGCAAGCCGCCTTTGACGCCGAGTTCAGCCAGGGCTTCTACCGCAACGACATCCACTACCCCGACATTCCCAACGACGCCCTCGTCGAGATCAACTACACATCAGGCACGACCGGATTCTCCAAGGGTGTCATGCTCACGGCCAACAACCTGGCCGGCAACCTTGTGTATGGCATCAACTCGGGTCTCCACTTCAAGGGGTCACGCGACCTGGCCTTCCTGCCGCTGGCCCACGCCTTCGGGTGCGCATTCGACATGCTCACGCCGCTGGCCGTCGGTGCCCACATCACGCTGCTGGGACGCATCCCGTCACCCAAGATTCTGGTCAAGGCCATGGCCGAGGTCAAGCCCAACGTAGTGTTCACCGTGCCTCTCGTGCTCGAGAAGATCTACAGCAAGATGATTGTGCCCATGATCAGCAAGGGTGCCCTGCGATGGGCACTGGCCGTTCCCTACCTGGACAAGCGCATCTACAGCCAGATACGCAACAAGCTCGTCGAGGCCTTCGGCGGCGAGTTTGAAGAGGTCATCGTCGGTGGTGCTCCCTTCAACGCCGAGGTCGAGGACTTCCTCTACAAGATCAAGTTCCCGTTCACCGTGGGCTACGGCATGACCGAGTGCGCCCCGCTGGTGAGCCACACGCCCTGGCGCGAGTTTGTTCCTCACAGTGCCGGCCGCATCCTGCCCGGCATCATGGAGTGCAAGATCCTGAGCGACGACCCTGAGAATATCCCCGGCGAGATCTGCGTGCGCGGCGAGAACGTCATGCAGGGCTACTTCCACAACAGTGAGGCGACCGACAAGGTGCTCCACGAGGACGGATGGCTGCACACCGGCGACATGGGTACGCTCAATGCCGACGGCACATTATTTATTAGGGGACGCCTCAAGACAATGCTCCTGAGCTCCAGCGGACAGAACATCTACCCCGAGGAGATCGAGGCCAAGTTGAACAATATGCTCTACGTGAGCGAGAGTCTCGTGGTCATGCGCGAGGGCAAACTCGTCGCTCTGGTCTATCCCGACTATGACGCGATGGATCAGCTGGGCGTCACCCGCGACAAGCTGCCGAGCTTGATGGAGGACATCCGCACCGAGCTCAACAAGCTGGTAGCCCCCTATGAACGCATCGCCAAGATTCAGCTCATGGCAACAGAGTTTGACAAGACCCCCAAGCGCAGCATCAAGCGCTACCTCTACAGCAACTGATTTCGGAACCGAAAATGGGCCCATTTTGAGCCCTCAGACCTGCGATTAACAAAATTTAACGGATGCGATTTCTCCCGCATCCGTTTATTTATTCTGTTGATTTTCAGGCAGTATAGACAAGATTTTTTCTCCAAAAAAAATTGGGTCAAAAAAAAGAAAATAAAATTTTCCCGAAAAAAGTTTGCACGTGAGAAATTTGTTATAATTTTGCACCGATTTTAACAACCGAATATTAATTGTTTTATTATTTAAAAGTACTAAGAAAATGAAGAAGTTAGTTTTAGCTCTTGCTGTTATTGCTAGCGTTAGCATGATTTCGTGCACCAACACCGAGAACGCCGAGCAGGCTGAGGTTACCGAGGACACCACCATGGTAGTTGAAGAGGCTCCCGTTGACACTGCTGCTGTTGTTGACAGCGCTGCTGCCGTTGTTGATAGCGCTGCTACCGAGGCTGCTCCCGTTGAGGCTGCTCCCGCCGAGTAAGCAAGACTTTTACAACAAGAAAGTTTGAAGCTGTTCCCGCCGTTAGGCTCGAGCAGCTTTTTTTATCTGAAAAAATTAATAGAGCCTGGAAAAACCAGGCTCTATTAATTGTATATCTCGGAGATCTCAGAGAGCTCGGAGATCTCAGAGCCCCCCCTCGGCTAGCCGATGGAATCGGGATCGAGGTTCTGGGCCTCGATGTCCTTGAAGTAGCGGTAGGTGCTCACCTTGAGCTCATCGACGGCGGCCTCGTCGGCGATGATGATGGCATGGGGGTGCATCTGCAGGGCGCTCAACGTGCACATGTGGGACACGCCGCCCTCGATAGCCTGCTGCAGGGCGCGGGTCTTGCCGTGGCCATTGACGATGATCATCACCTCGCGGGCATCCATCACGGTGCCGACGCCCACGGTCAACGCCGTCTTGGGCACCTTGTTCAGGTCGCCCTCAAAGAAGTGGCTGTTGGCGATGATGGTGTCCTGGGTGAGAGTCTTCTGGCGCGTGCGGGAGGTCAGCGACGAACCCGGCTCGTTGAAGGCGATGTGGCCGTCAGGACCCACGCCGCCCATAAACAGGTCGATGCCGCCAGCAGCCTGGATGCGGGCCTCATAGTCGGCACACTCCTTGACCAGGTCGGGGGCATTGCCGTTCAGGATATTGACATTCTCGGGCTTGATGTCGATGTGCGAGAAGAA
>JAFTFA010000257.1 GCA_017449785.1 Muribaculaceae bacterium
GAGTACGAGACCTGGTCGATGACCGAGGACACCACGTTCGCTTCCAAATATAATTCCTCGCAGGAGGTTGACGTGCTTGAGCAGCGTCCCGAGATGGTCGTCCTGTGGGCGGGTTACGCGTTCTCACGCCACTACAACACGCCGCGCGGCCACAAGCATGCGCTGGAGGACATGCGCAAGATTCTGCGCACGGGCAACCCCGGCATCTCCATCGGAGCCGACTCGATAGCCGCTGACATGCAGCCGGCTACCTGTTGGACGTGCAAAGGCCCTGATGTGCCCCGCATGATGCGCGAACTCAGTGAAACAAAGTCGGTGTTCGATCCTGCAAACTTCTATGCCAAGAAATGGAGCGAGTTGGGTGCCGAAGAGGTCAATTCCATCGGCTGCAGCGACTGCCATGACGCTCGCACGATGGACCTGCGTCCTGCACGCCCCGCTATCTATGAGGCATTTGCCAATTCAGGCAAGAATTTGAGGAACGCCACCCATCAGGAGATGCGCTCACTGGTCTGCGCGCAGTGCCATGTCGAGTACTACTTCATCAAGCCCGATGATCCAAATAATCCCGGCAAGGCCAACTATCTTGTGTTCCCTCAGCACTATGGCTTGACCTGTGAGGACGCAGAGCACTACTATGATTCTATCGGTTTCTACGACTATATCCATCCGCTGTCCAAGACCAAGATCCTGAAGGCTCAGCACCCCGGTTGGGAGATGTCACAGCAGGGCATTCATGCCCAGCGCGGTGTCTCCTGTGCCGACTGCCACATGCCCTATAAGCAGGATGGTGGCATGAAATTCTCGGACCACCAGATCATGTCGCCGCTGGCAAAGATCGACCGCACATGCCAGGTATGTCACCGCCAGGATGCAGAGGTGCTGCGCCAGAATGTATATGACCGTCAGGAAAAGTGCAACGAGGTGCGCGACCGTGCCGAGCAGGAACTGGCCCGTGCCCACTTCGAGACAAAGTTCATCATCGACGAGGGTGCCACCGACGCCGAGTTGGCTCCTATCCAAGCCCTGTTGCGCAAGAGCCAGTGGCGTTGGGACTATGCCATCGCATCACACGGGGCCACGTTCCATGCACCCCAGGAGGTGATCCGCCTGCTTTCACACTCTGTGGATTATGCCCAGCAGGCCTGTCTGCTCATCGCACGTGTGGCTGCCAAGCATGGGCACATGGGTGAGATTCCCGTGCCTGACTACAGCACCAAGGCTAAGGCTCAGGCTGCTATCGGCCTTGACATGAATATGCTGAACCAGAACAAACGGCGCTTCCTGGACGAGATTGTTCCCAAGTGGATCATGGATGCCAAAAAGAACGGCAAACTCATTGAAATCTGATGTGGATTAAACCGTGGACTCTTAAAGAAGGCTCCCTCATTGGCGCCGGATTAATCATCGCAGGACTGATGCTCGAGCTGAGCGTCGGTCCTGTTGTGTGGGATGCCTTCTCGTGGCCAGTCAACGGCATCGTGCTCGTCGGCTTCCTGGTGATGATTGCCATCATGCACCTGTTGCGGCGCCAGGTCTATGCATTCTCATTCCTGAGCACCTATGCAGCAGCGATACCGGCCATTGCCTTTGCAGTGATTCTGACACTGGTCATGGGCCTCACGCGGCAGACAGTGAACGGTACATGGATAAACGACATGCTGTCATTCTGGCCCTTTGTGCTCATCTATGTCTATATTGCCGTTATCATCGGCCTTGCGGTGTTGAAACGCCTTGGTCACTTCCAGTGGAGGCGTGATATTCCGTTCCTGCTCAATCACCTGGGACTGTTCTTGGCCTTGACCTGCGCGACGCTGGGCAACGCCGATATGCAGCGCCTGAAGATGATTACCGCCGTCGGTGAACCCGAGTGGCGCGTCATGGACGAGAACCAGCAGGTCAAGGAATTGGACTTGGCTATTGAGCTTCAACAGTTCATCATGGAGCAATATGACGACGGCAGCCCCAAACGCTTTGCCAGCGAAGTGAACATCATGACCAAATCGGGCAAGAACATCCACACCACCATCGACGTCAACAAGCCTGTCGAGGTCGAGGGGTGGAAGATCTATCAGTATGGCTACGACACCGCTGCCGGCCCTCAGAGCCAGATCAGCATCTTTGAACTCGTGCGCGACCCGTGGTTACCGCTCGTTTATATCGGCATAGGGCTGATGCTTGCAGGAGCGTTGTGTATGTTTGTGTTATCTCAAAATCAGTGCAAACCGAACGCAAACGGGCAAGCTCGATCTGCTGAGGTTTCGCCTGATTCATCTAAAAAACGCGTGACGCCATGATTTGGGATTATTTCATCTACTTTGCCATTGTGGCCATCATGCTGTGGGCAGTAGGCGCGTTCCTGGCATGGAAAGAAAAAACGGCTGGCGTCTATGCTTCAACATTGACGGGCTTGGCCGTGTTTTTCACGTTTATCGTCATCATGTGGGTGACGCTCGAGCGCCCGCCGTTGCGCACGATGGGCGAGACACGCCTGTGGTACTCATTTTTCCTGCCGTTGGCCGGTATACTGGTCTATAGCCGCTGGAAATACAAGTGGATTCTGTCGTTCTCCACGATGTTGGCAGCCGTGTTTATCTGTATCAACATCTTCAAGCCCGAGATTCACTCCAAGGCCTTGATGCCTGCCTTGCAGAGTCCCTGGTTCGCTCCGCACGTCATCGTCTATATGTTCGCCTATGCCTTGTTGGGTGCAGCGACACTCATGGCGCTTTACCAACTGTTTTTCAAGAAAGGGCGTCCGTTGGAGCGCAAGGAGATGGACATTACCGACAACCTGGTGAATGTCGGTCTTGCGTTCTTGACCTTTGGCATGCTCTTCGGCGCGATGTGGGCTAAAGAAGCATGGGGCCACTATTGGTCATGGGATCCCAAGGAGACTTGGGCGGCCATTACCTGGCTTGCTTATTTGGGCTATATCCATTATCGCATCTATCGTCCCAAGTCCATCAAGCCAGCCCTGTGGGTGCTGCTCATCGCTATCATCCTGTTGCAGGTCTGCTGGTGGGGCATCAACTACCTGCCGTCAGCTCAAGGCTCCAGCGTACATACCTATACCTCCTGACATAACCCATAATGACCAGAATAGAACGAGAGAAGCGGACCGTCCGCAAGATGATTGAGCTTTATTGTAGCCATCGGCTGAAAGCGGACACGATACCTGAGGCATACCAGCATCTGGCTGACTTTGCGTGCCGCCGACTCGACCATTGCCGCTATGGGGAGAGCAAGAGCGCCTGCAAGGATTGTCCCACCCACTGCTATCCCCCTACCGAACGTGAACAGATTCGTGAAGTCATGCGGTGGACTGGTCCCAGAATGATTCTCTATTCACCAATCGCCGCCATTCGGCATTTATTCAACAAGTAATGATAAGATGAGAAGATCTGACAGAGAGAGGGATGCCGCTTTCGCCTTGGAAGTCTTGGACAAGGCCCCATTCGTGACGGTCAGCATGACCAGGGAAGACGGAACACCATACGGTTTACCATTGTCGTTGGCGCGTACCGATGACAAGACGTTCTACTTTCACTGCGCCCCGGAGGGAGAGAAACTGGACTGCATCGCCTATAACCCGGTTGTGTTCCTCTCTGCGGTGACTCGTTGCTCACCGACCTTCGACTCCAAAGTCGGGAACTTCACCTTGCAGTACAGGTCTGCTACTGCCGTCGGCGTGGCAGAACTTGTGACTGAACGTGAAGAGAAGATATCGGCACTAAGAGTCATTTGCCAGCGTTTCCTGCCTCATCACATGGATGCTTTTGATGATGCAATAGCTCGCAGCCTCGAACGGACAGCCGTGGTTCGTATCACATTGACCGAACCACCCGTCGGTAAGTGCAAGCAACTGACGGAGCAGTGAGAACCCGCTTCCACCGCTCATCGATGGCGCTGCCGCTGATACCGCCGTGTCGGGATCACTCCGTTACCGAGAGTGCCTTATCGGGCAGTCTGTCCGCATCGAGACCTCACACGCACGGCTCGTTTCGTCGCTGACGCATCAGGTCTCACTGCACTCGATTTGATGCACGCTCCTCAATCAAGCCCAGCGTTCTCGCCACGCTCGGAGGTATCGATGCTGCCAGCCCCATGGCACACTCGTCCACTACGTCCA
>JAFTFA010000019.1 GCA_017449785.1 Muribaculaceae bacterium
AAGCCATAGCCTCCACGCTCAAAGCGGGTCAGGCGCACGCGGCCCGAAAAGGCCGAGTAAACGGAGTCGCCGATAGCCGAGCGCAGGTCAACGCCCTTGTGGGTACGGCCGAACTGCGGACGGTAGCCGTAGTGGGAGGTCACATAGTTACCCTTGATGGGCATGACATAGTGGCGAACGTCAAGCACCTTGGTGTTAGGCACATTGGCATCCTTGTAGCAATTGACAAGGTTGCTGTCCCAACCCTCGGTGTAGATGTCGGGTTCGGGCTCGCACTCCTCATAGAGGTCTGCGGCATACTTCTGGGCTTCCTGAACGCGAATCTGGTCTTTCACTCGATTCTGCTTGGCCAGCAAGTTGTTGTGCATCTTGCTGTAGCTGGAAGCCGATTGCATATTCTGAGCCGATATGCTAAGCGCAAAAAGGGACATCGCCGTCAAGGCGAAAAATGCTCGTTTTATATTCATTTTTGAGAATTTTCTAAGTCTATTTGTTTTTAAGAACGTCCAAAGGTAGACATTTATTTTGGAAACGGGGGACTTTGATGTGCTAAAAAGTGTAAAGTTTGGTTTTAATATCTAAACAAAGTTTTACAACTCGCTAATTTTCAGTAAATTAAAAAATTCACAAATGCAAACAGTTTTGAAACAGAAATTTAACAATCAAGCCGACAGCGATGCCCTTTTTCTTGCCCTCCGCCAGCAGATGAGAGAGAGGGATCTGCAATCAGGAGATCAGCCCCCAATTGGTCTGCTTGTTAAAGATCTCCTTGATGTGGGCGGCCATCTTGCGACCCCAGTCGGATTCCATCTGCGGGTCGTCACGCAGGTAGTCCTCGGCGGCATTGCGGGCCATCTGGATGATCTGCCCGTCCTGGGCGAGGTTGGCGATGTGCAGATTGAAGGCGACGCCGCTCTGCTGGGTGCCCTCCATGTCGCCTGGGCCGCGCAGCTTCATGTCCTCCTCGGCCACGACAAAACCGTCGTTGGTCTGGGTCATCACCTGCAGGCGATGGCGTGTGTCGCGGCTCAGGTCGCTGCGGGCCATCAGGATGCAATAGCTCTGGTCGGCTCCACGCCCCACCCTGCCCCTCAACTGGTGCAACTGCGACAGGCCAAAGCGCTCGGCGTCCTCGATGACCATGACCGAGGCATTGGGAACATTCACACCCACCTCGATGACCGTCGTCGCCACCAGGATGTGGGCCTTGCCGCTGGCAAAGAGCATCATCTGATGGTCCTTCTCGGCAGGCTTCATGCGACCATGCACCATCGCGACGTTGTAATGCGGGAACACGTCGCACACCTGCTCGTAGCCCTGTTCCAGCGCATGGAGGTCAAGTTTCTCGTTCTCCTCGATGAGCGGATAAACGATATAGGCTTGGCGGCCCTCTCGCAACTGAGAGCCGACGAACTGGTACATCTTGAAGCGGTCGGGCTCGTGACGCAGCACCGTGGTCACGGGTTTGCGGCCCGGCGGCAACTCGTCGATGATTGACACGTCAAGGTCGCCATAGACCGTCATCGCCAGCGTCCGCGGGATGGGCGTGGCGGTCATCACCAGCACGTGGGGCGGTGCCGTGCGGTTCTTGGCCCACAAGCGGGCACGCTGGGCGACGCCGAAGCGGTGCTGCTCGTCGATGACGGCCAGTCCCAGGTTGCGGAACTGTACTGTGTCCTCGATGAGTGCATGGGTGCCGATGAGGATCTGCAATTCTCCGCTCATCAGCGACTCGTGGATGATGTCGCGCTCGCGCTTGCGGGTCGAGCCGGTCAACAGTGCCACCTTGACGCCGATGGCCTCTGCCATCGGGCGTATGGTCTCGAGGTGCTGCCCGGCCAGGATCTCGGTGGGTGCCATGATGCAGGCCTGATAACCGTTGTCGAGCGCGATGAGTGCGGTCATGAAGGCCACAATCGTCTTGCCGCTGCCCACGTCGCCCTGCAGCAGACGGTTCATCTGCTTGCCGCTGCCCATATCATGGCGCATCTCGCGGATGACGCGCTTCTGGGCTCCTGTCAAGGGGAACTGCAAGACATTGTTGTAGAAATCGTGGAAATAAGCTCCCACGCGGCCGAAGACGTGCCCCACCAGCCGGCGAGTGCTGCCTTTAATATAATGTAGAATATTGAGCTCCAAGAAGAACAATTCTTCAAACTTCAGCCGGAACTGCGCCCGCTGCAGGGCCTGCTGGTCGGCGGGCAGGTGGATGTTGTACAGGGCTTCGGCCAGGGGCATGAGGTGGTAGCGGTGCATCAGCTCGGGCGGCAGGGTCTCGTCGATGTGCTGCACGGCGGGCGTTCCCAGCACGTTGACGACCAGCTTGTGGATGGCTCTGGATGTGAACGAGCGGTTGCGCAGCACCTCGGTCAGGTTATACACGCCGGTGAGCCCCTGAGCCACGTTCTCGGTCGTGACGATATCCACCTCGGGGTGAACGATGTTGAGGTGCCCGTTGAACATCGATGGCTTGCCGAACAGGAGGTACTGTGTGCCGGTGTTATAGGTCTTCTGGATCGAGGCCACGCGGTTGAACCACACGACCTCGATCGTTCCCGTGCCATCGGTGAACAGGGCCTGCAGGCGACGCTTGCGACCCTCGCCCGCCGTCGTGAAGGTGAGGAAACGCCCCTTGAGCTGGATAGCGGCCTCATCCCCGTGCAGTTCATTGACGTGGTTGATGACGCTGCGGTCGATGTAGCGGAAGGGGAAGTAATACACCAGGTCATAGTAGGTCGAGATGCCCAGTTCCTTCTTGAGCAGCTCGG
>JAFTFA010000258.1 GCA_017449785.1 Muribaculaceae bacterium
GCTCCTGCACCCTGTGATGGCCAGTCAAGACACCACACCGTGGCAATCCACGCCGACCGAAATTCACGCTTGGGCATCCCGTAGGCCCACGCCTGCACCATCATGCCAGATAACAATAATGAGGCTATCAGAGTTAAAAGAACACGTTTCATATCTTCTAGATTAGTAGTTAATTCATTATCCCACAAAGATAACACAAAAAAGCACAACGACAAGCGGTCATGCCGCCACTTTTCACATTTCAAGTGAAAAATGCTCAACAAGGGGGAAGCACAAAACAGCCCGTGCAATAAAAACAAGGCATCAACGCCGTTGTCT
Organism: Muribaculaceae bacterium; assembly: GCA_017449785.1. GTDB lineage: Bacteria > Bacteroidota > Bacteroidia > Bacteroidales > Muribaculaceae > Sodaliphilus. The sequence continues at coordinate 319 of JAFTFA010000258.1, forward strand.
TTATTGCACGGGCCCTATGGGTTCACCCCGACTGTGGGGTCAGATTTTGTCGAAGGGGATGCGGGCAAGCAGTTCGCCGAAACGGTTGGCACCTTCCTTGAGTTGCCCCTCGACCATCTTGCGCATGAAGAAGGGCAGCTGCAACTGCAGCTCGGCGGTGCTCATCGTCGTGGCATCGGGCTGGGCCTCAAGGTTGATGACCATGTTGATGGGGACGGGCGACTGGGACGCGGTATAGACCACGCGCTGCCCCTCCACGCTGCTGGCGCGGTCCAGGGCCAGCGTCACCTCGCCCATGGGCGACTGGATGGCGATGGAGTCCTCGCTGAACTTGACCGCATCGAGGTGCTGACGCGCCTCGCCGTCGATCCTGTCGGCATTTTCCTCGATCAGTTGCTGGATGCGTGAGGGATTGGTGAGTTTGCTATAGATAGTCGCGGCATCACAAGTGATGGCATGAGGTTCGCTCTTGAATGATTCCATTATTGTATCTCGCAGATTGATTGTGAGTAATTACAGTTATATTAATCGATGGCATCAAAGCCCGTGGGGGTCCATGACTCGGGATCGCTGTGCCACTGGCGCAGGATATCGGCATCGCCGTCCGAGATCATCTCCTCGTTGATGGCGACATCGAGCATCGTGTCAAAGTTGGTGAGCGTGACAATGGGCAGCTTGGCACGGCGCAGCAACTTGGCAGCGGGAGCAAAGCGGTAATCATAGATCACAACGACGCCCAGGACGATTCCGCCAGCCTCACGCACGGTGTTGAGGCACTTCATGCAGTTGTTGCCCGTCGAGAGCTGATCCTCGATGAGGACCACCTTCTGCCCCGGCTTGATGTCTCCCTCGATGAGGTTCTCCAGACCATGATCCTTGGGCGTGGAGCGCACGTACACAAAGGGCATCGCCAGCGAGTCGGCCACCAGGGCACCGTGGGCAATGGCACCGGTAGCGATGCCGGCAATGACATCGGCCTCACCATAGTTCTCCATGATGAGCCTGGCCATCTCCACCTTGATGAGGTTGCGCACCTCAGGATAGGACAGCGTCATGCGAAGGTCAGTATAAATGGGTGATTGCCAACCCGTTGCCCATGTGAACGGGCTATCCGGCTGCAATTTAATGGCGTTGATCTGCATCAGTTTCTGAGCAAGCAGAGTATCTAATTTCTTCATTACAGGTTACTAAAGGTTGAAAAGATGTGCGAAATTAGCAATTTTCCTTCGGTTCAGAGACACAATCAGCAAGAAAAATCATAAAAAACTTGTTAATGGAGCCACCACGGCCTAAAATCGGGTGCAACGAGGCAGATGAATCGGGAAAATTGCGTATATTTGCCACACGATAAAAAACACAACTGATTATTCACTATGGCAATCGAAAAAACAGGGCTCGTGCTGGAAGGCGGTGGCATGCGCGGCATGTACACGTGCGGCATCCTGGACGTGCTCATGGAGAAACATATCTACCTTGACGGCATGGTCGGCGTGTCGGCCGGCATCGCCTTTGGCTGCAACTACAAGTCCCGGCAACCAGGTCGCGCCCTGCGCTACAATGTGCGCTTTGCCCGCGACAAGCGATACAGCGGCCTGCTGTCGCTCTTGAAGACGGGCAACTATTACAATGCCTACTTCGCCTACAAGCTGGTACCCACCCACTATGACGTGTTTGACTACAACGTGTTTGAGGACACGCCCATCGAGTGCTATGCCGTGTGCTTCGACGTGAACAGCGGCGAGGGCGTCTATCAACGGCTCACCCGCGTGGACGACGACTTCTTTGAGTGGATACGGGCGTCGGCGTCGATGCCCGTGGTGGCACAGCCCGTCGAGGTGGGCGGCCGCCACCTGCTGGACGGCGGCCTGGCCGACTCCATCCCCCTGGAGTTCATGATGAACAAGGGTTATCGACGCAACGTGGTCATCCTCACCCGCGAGGAGGGCTACCGCAAGACTGCCGAACATGGCCTGTGGCTGATGAAGCCGATGCTGCGCAAGTGGCCCAAGGTCATCGAGGCCCTGGAGAAACGTCCTGCCCACTACAACAAGCAGCTGCAGCTGGTGCGCGAGCAGGAACGCATGGGCAACGCTTTTGTCTTCAGGCCGATGAAGCCGCTGGACGTGAGCCGCACGACCCATGACCCCGCCGAGATGAACCGCGTCTATCAACAAGGCCGTGACGAAGCCCTGCAACGCCTTGACGAGCTGAAGCGGTTCCTGGCCGACGAGGACAAGCAATCCGCCACCTCGACAACCGATGAATAGCCCCAAACAACCGCTGACGCCCTCCCAGGCGATGAACCGTGCCGCAGCGTTGTGCGCCCGCAGCGAGCAGGCACCTGCCGATGTCCGCGAGAAACTCATCAAGTGGGGACTCCTGGCCCGAGATGCCGACCAGGTGATGGGGCAGCTGCGCTCGCAGGGATTCATCGACGAGGGACGGTTTGCCAGGGCCTTTGTCAAGGATCGCTTTGCCTTTAACGGCTGGGGCAGAATCAAGATTGCCTATCAATTGCGCCTGAAGAAGATTCCCGCCGAGGTCATCGACGAGGCCATGGACGCCATCGACGACGACCGATACCGCGAACGACTCGTGGAGCTGTTGCGTGCCAAGTGGCGCACGGTCAAGGACCGCGAGCCCCGCGCCGCATGGGCTGCGATGATGCGATTTGCCGCGTCGCGAGGGTTTGAGCCCGCGATTGCCAGCACATGTGTCCAACAAGTCACCCGGCTCGATGTGGAAGACGATTAGACAATGGCTAGGTGCGGCTGCCGACGTGGCATTGCCGCGCGTGTGCCCCGTCTGTGGGCAGACGCTTGACAGCGACGAGCAGTGGCTGTGCCGCCAGTGCCTAGCCAAATTGCCGCGCACGCGCTATGAGGACACGACGTTCAACACCATGGAACAACACTTTGCCGGCAAGGTGCCCATCGAGAGGGCAACGGCCTATTTCTTCTATGAGAAAGGGTCGCCGTTTGCCAGCATCCTGCATGACATCAAGTATCACGGCATGCCCCGCATGGGACAGTGGCTCACGGCACGCGCCGTGAGAGACATGGCTGCGAGCGGCTTCTTTGACGGCATCGAGGTGGTGACTGCCGTACCACTGCACCGCAGCAAGCTCGCCCAGCGTGGTTACAACCAGAGCGAATACCTGGCCCGCGGCATTGCCCAAGCCCTAGGCATCGACTATATAGAAGCATTGAAGGCCACACGCCCCCACTCCACCCAGACACACAAGGGCGCGATGGAACGCTGGCTCAACATCCAGGGCAACTACGCCCTCAAGGAAAAAAGCATCAGTCAATTAAGAGGTAAACACATCCTGCTGGTGGATGACGTTGTGACAACGGGGTCCACCCTCACCGCCTGCGCCGACCTGCTCAAGTCGATCCCCGGCGCCAACGTATCCCTGTTCACCCTCGCCGCCGCACGGCTAGAATGAAATTTTCATTTCATGAAAATTTCGAGGAGGGAGGAGAGAGGAGGGACTACAATTGGTTCATCTTTGATCGGCGAAGGCCGCTAAGGAGCTTGGACACTGTATAAATCAATGATTTTATTTGGGTAAAATCCTCCTTAGAAATATAATCTAAGTCCACAGCCAATTGCAGCTGGCAATATACTTCCATTAAAGAGCCGTAGGCAATTTCCAGGAAATGAATGCTTTCTTTTTTAGCCATTCGCCCTGATCCCTCAGCAATATTTGACGGCACAGATATAACGGCACGCCTCAGTTGATCACACAAGGCGTATTTCTCCTCATTCGGAAACTTTTCAAGCAATCTATATACTTGAACAACCAGCTGGCGAGACTTCTGCCAGACATCTAATCTCTCGAAAAAATATATGTCTTCCATCACACATCAATAAACACGCGCCGCCAGGCGCAATTCACTCCTCACTCCTCACTACTCTCTACTCAATACAGTTAACGGCACCGATGGGGTGCCGTTAACTGTATTCTTTAGAATTCTTCTTTCTCCTTGGCCAGGTTGCGATAAGCAAGCTTGTCTTCGAGATATTCCTGAGTAGCGATGAGCGTGGGCTTGGGCAGTTTCTCGTAGTACTTCGAGATCTCGATCTGCTCTCGGTTCTCGCTGATTTCCTCCAGGCTGTCGTTCAGGGTAGCGAACTCCTGGAGTTTCTTCTCGAGGTCGGACTTCATCTCGGCGGCAATCTGGTTGGCGCGCTTGCTGATGATGCAAACGGTCTCGTAGATGTTGCCCGTGGGCTCTGCCATCTTGATGATGTCATGCACTGTGGTAGTGAGTGGAGCGTTGGTCTTCTTGTAATCCATAATTACTGCTATACAATATATATTAATGTGTTTGTTATAATCAATTACCATTGACGCGCTTGCTGGCAATCTTGAAGATGTTGTCGGCCTCCTTGCGCATCTTGCTCTCGGGGTAATCGTTGATGAACGCGTAGTACTCGTCGATGACCGTGCGGAATCGTTCTTCCCTCTTCTCGACAACACTCTCGACCGCCTCGCGATAACGGGCACGCAGCACGAGCATCTCCAGGTCTTCCTTATACTTGCTGTAGGGATAGGACTTGATGGCGTTCTGGGCCGTAATGACGGCGCTCTCATAGTTGTTGCCCATGTAGTTCCCCAGATTGTAGTACAAGGTGGCGTTCTGCAACTCCTTAAGCACCAGTTTGTCCTGAAGTTCAAAAACGGCACTCTGGGCGATGGTCGCCTTGTCGCTCTTGGGATAATAGTCGAGGAAAGCCTGCAATTCCTCCATGGCGCGGATGGTCTCGCTCTGGTCCAGCTGGGGGTCGGGCGAGTCGAGATAGAAGCCGTAGCCAGCATAGAAGCGGGCCAACTCGGCATACTGTCCGCGCGGATAACGCTGGTAATACTGCTTGAAGTAGGAACCGGAGCTGATGTAGTCCTTGTTCTCGTAGTAGCTCAAGCCCAGCAGATAGAGAGACTCCTCGGCATGAGGCGTCCCGCGGAAGATGGGAACCAGTTCGGTCAAGATGGTGTAGGCCTGGGCATAGCGCTTGTTCTCAAACGCCTTCTTGGCATAAGCATACTTGTACTCGAGGTCAGAACTCTTCATCACCTTGTTGTACTCGCCACATCCGCCAAGGATACAGGCCAGAGCCAATATGATTGTCAATCTTCTTATCATGGACAAAAACTCGTTTTTGCGCAATTAGCCTGCAAAATTACTACTTTTTTCTAATATGTGCAAATCGGCAGGTCAAATCGAAAATATTTTCGTAAAATTTAACGGAATGGCGATTGGTTGGAGAAATTGTTGTAAATTTGTGTTTTAAATCAACTCTAAAACAAAATAACAGCTATGAATATTGGAGACAAGATACCCGAAGACCTGGGCATCGACATGAATGGCAACGAAGTGAAGGCCAGCGACTTTGCCGGCAAGAAACTCATCATCTATTTCTACCCGAAAGACAACACACCGGGATGCACGTCCGAGGCCTGCAGCCTGGCCGAGGGGTACCTGGAATTGAAGCACGCCGGCTTTGCGCTGCTGGGCGTGAGCAAGGACAGTGCCGCGAGCCACAAGAAGTTTGCCGAGAAATACAGCCTGCCCTTCCCGCTCATCGCCGACGAGGACACGCGCCTGAATCAGGCCTTCGGGGTGTGGCGCGAGAAGAAGATGGCGGGCCGCACCTACATGGGCACCGTGCGCACCACCTTCATCATCGACGAGCAAGGCATCGTCACCCACGTCATCGAGAAAGTGAAGACCAAGGACAGCGCGAACCAGATCCTTGAGTTAGTTAATAGTTAATAGTTTTTAGTGAATTGTTGGCCTCTGCCAGTAATGGCCACGACAAGGCCTTAGAATCCTAACAATAGAAACAATGAAAAAGATACTTTTAACACTTGCGCTCCTCATATTATCGATGGGTGCAGGTGCATTGACACTTGAAGAATGTGTATTGCGCGGCAGCTCGCCACGCGGCATCGGGGCCATGCAACCCTCCAAGAGCGACGGCCGTTATTTCTATCGCCTGAGCGACGATGGTAACGCCATCAACCGCATCAGTTATGCCAAGGGCGACGAGAGTGTCCTCGTCGATACCCGCAACGAGATGGTGACCGGCTGGGACGACTTTGAGGTCACTGCCGACGGTGCCTATGTCCTGCTGTGGAACAACAGCCAGGAAATCTACCGCTACAGCTTCAGTGCCGACTACTACGTCTATGACCTGAAGAACAAGACGATGAAGGCCCTGAGCGACGGCGGCGGCGAGGAAATCGCCACCCTGTCGCCCGACGGCAAGCGCGTGGCCTATGTCAAGGGCAACAACGTGTACGTGCGCAACCTCCTGGACGGCACCACCGTGCAGGTCACACGCGACGGCAAGAAGAACAATATCATCTATGGCGTGCCCGACTGGGTCTATCAGGAAGAGCTGGGCATGCTCAACACCCTCAACTGGTCGAGCGACAGCCGCTCGCTGGCATTCCTGCGCTGGGACGAGAGCCAGGTCAAGATGGCATCGATGGTCATCTATCAGGGCACCTGCAACCCCAGGGACGAGTATGCGCTCTACCCCGGCCGCTACGACTTCAAGTACCCCGTGGCCGGCGAGAAGAATTCCATCGTGAGCGTCCATTGCTATGACGTGGTCGATGGCACCTTCAAGAAACTCGACGTGCCTCTCGACGAGGAGGACTACGTCTGCCACATCACCTTCAGCCCCGATCCGCAGCGACTGATGGTGCAGCGCCTGAATCGCCACCAGAACGACCTGCGCATCTATGCTGTCAACCCGCGCACCGGCGACTGCAAGCAGGTCTACCACGAGACCTCCGACACCTGGGTCGATGCCGAGACCAGCCAGCAGGTGCAGTACGAGAAAGACTTCTTTGTCATCCCCAGCGAGCGATCGGGCTACATGCAGCTCTACCAGTATGACCTGGAGGGCAACCTCATGCGCCAGCTCACGAGCGACAACGACCGCATCATCTCGCAGTTCTACGGCTATGACAAGGCGACAAAGCGTTTCTACTATCAGGCCTCGTGCGGCCCGCTCAACCGCGTCGTCGAGTGTGTCGATGCCAAGGGAAAGATCACTCGTCTGGCCCCCTCGACTGCCGACGGCCAGGGCACGGCATCGGCCATGTTCAACGGCGATTTCACCTACTACGTCGGCACCTACAGCGACGCCACGACACCCAACCAGTACCGCATCTATGACCGCAAGGGCAAGCGTGTGCGCGACCTGCAGCTCAACGAGGAATATGCCCGCCGCTACACCGCCGTCGATGTCCCCAAGAAGGAGTTTTTCACCATGGAGCACGACGGCTACACCCTGAACGGCTACATGATCAAGCCCGTCGATTTTGACCCCAACAAGAAGTATCCCGTCATCATGGAGCATTACAACGGCCCCGGCTCGCAGGAAGTGCTCAACAAGTGGCGCATGGGCTGGGAACAGTACTTCGCCAGCGAGGGCTATATCGTGTGCGAGGTCGATAGCCGCGGCACGGGCTTCAGGGGCAAGGCCTTTGAGTCGATCACTTACCTGAACCTGGGCAAATATGAAACCGAGGACGCTGTGGCCGCTGCCCAGTACATGGCCAGCCAGCCCTGGGTCGATGCCGACCACATCGGCATCATGGGATGGAGCTACGGCGGCTTCCAGACGCTCATGGCGATGAGCGAGCCGGGCAGCAACTATGCCTGCGGCGTGAGCATCGCCCCGGTGACGACCTGGCGCTTCTATGACAGCATCTACACCGAGCGCTACATGCGCACGCCCCAGGAGAACCCCGAGGGCTAGAGAAACTTCCCGATCAACCGTGCCGAGAACCTCAACGGCCGGGTACTCATCATGTTTGGCAGCGCCGATGACAACGTGCACATCGTCAACTCGATGCAGTACGTCTCCAAGCTGGTGGACATGAACCGCACCTGTGACATGATGGTCTTCCCCAACATGAATCACAGCATCCGCGACTGTTCGGCCCGCTATGTGGTCTACAAGCGCGCCCTGGAGTTCTACGACCAGTACCTCAAGTAATCGATAGACAGAAGACAAGAAAGACTCCAAAAGACAATGATTTCTGAATAAGTCTTTCTTGTCTTCTCAACAATTCACACCAATAAGCAGATGGATTATAAGGATGTTTTCTTTGTGGTGACAGGGCCGACGGCGACGGGCAAGACGGCACGGGCGGTGCATCTGGCCAAGGCCATCGACGGCGAGATCATCAGTGCCGACTCGCGCCAGATCTACCGCGGCATGGACATCGGCACGGGCAAGGACCTGGCCGAGTATGACGGTGTGCCCTATCACCTCATCGACATCCGCCCTGCGGGCTACCGCTACAGCCTGTATGAGTTCCTGGAGGACTTTGAGCGGGCCTATGACGACATCCGCAGGCGGGGCAAGCCCGTCATCATGTGTGGCGGCACGGGGATGTATGTCGAGACGGTGGTCAAGGGCATCAAGTTGCCGCCTGTGCCCCGCAACGAGCAGTTGCGGGCCGAGCTGGCAGGCAAGTCGCTCGAGGAATTGACCGCCCTGCTCAAGACGATGAAGACCCTGCGCAACAACAGTGACATCGACACGGTGGCACGCGCCACGCGCGCCATCGAGATCTGCCGCTACTATGAGCAGCACCCCGAGCTCAAGGCGCTCACCGAGCCCCACCCCATGGAGAACGCACTGGTCATCGGCGTCGAGGTGGACCGTGACACGCGGCGTGAGCGCATCAGCCGCCGCCTGCGCGCCCGCCTGGACGAGGGCATGATCAACGAGGTGCGCCGCCTCATCGACGACGAGGGCATTGCCCCCGAGGACCTGATATACTATGGCCTGGAATACAAGTTCGTCACCCAATTTGTTATCGGCCTGCTGACCGAGGAAGAAATGTTCCGCCAGCTGGAAATCGCCATCCACCAGTTTGCCAAGCGCCAGATGACCTGGTTCCGCGGCATGGAGAAACGCGGCACCCCCATCCACTGGCTCTCCAGCACCCTCCCCCCCGACGACTTCACCGCCCAGGTCCTCGCCCTCGCCAATTCCCTATCAGACAACCAGCACAACCAATAATTGAGACAACACGAACAACACGATATTAAACAGTTTAGCAATATAAAATAATTTAAAAATTGCACAGTAACTAAATTTGTTTTAATTTTGCGCTGTGTTCCTTGTGAACACGACATTTGATGCTCAAATTCTCTGCCGAACTGCAACCTCGAAATGAGATTTTAAAGAGCAAACTTAAATCCATGAGCGTGCGCTATCAGCGCAGGCTTACCCATTGGATTTAAGGGTTGTTGCAGACCTGGCAGAGAGAATGGAAAGGGTCTGCGCTTTCTATTAAAGATAGGCGTCGATCAAGTATTTGAAATTAGTTTAATCTTTAATAGTTTATCTTTATGAAACAAATTCTTTTTATCCTTATTCTGATGTTATCGCTGATTACATCACTACCTCTTTCTGCACAGAAGTATAATCGTGACATTGATGTCTCTATACCTCTTGCACAGAACAACATTTATATCACCATGCCTCGTCCGACAGTTGGAATTGTTGGTATTAATGAGGTGTCTTATGGGAATTCACCTATCACAAAAATTGATGACGAAATATACGAGAAATTTTGTGGTATTGGAGGCTTTTTCCGCTCCAATGGAATATATACCATCATCTTGAAGATAAAAGAGCAAAATGAATTTGGGAGAATGTATATATCCAGTCAAAAAGCAATTGGCAAGATTGATCCAGAGTGGGTAAAAAAGTTTGAATCAAAGGAATACTTTCGAGGGAAAGTATCTGATATTATAATCAATGAAATCTGGAATATGTAAAATTCCAAGCTGTTTGTTATAAGTCTTTATTTAAATCATCAGTAAAGCAATGAAAAAATTATTCTTTTTTATCTTGATTCTTATTTCGTCCTTGGTTTTGTTTTCAGCTGAGGCAAGATCTCCATATAAGACTTACACTATTCACGCAGGGTCTTATGAAGAAGGAGGAAAGACCTTTTTTTATCCCGCTTCATTCATTGTTGAACTCAACCAAAACAAATTGACGGTACACGGAACCATTGATGGATCTAAAACGTTCACCATTAAGTACCTGGGAACTACAACTCTAAAAAAATGGGGCAACAAAATATTCCATAAGTTTTATTTTGTTTACAAAGATATATATCTCTATGTAAGTGATCAGAAGATAATGAGGTATCCAGATAAAAATTCAAACCTCCATTATATAGTCATAATTGATGGAGAAATTCAGATAGCCAGTTAAGGAGTTCCCTGCTAAGTGGGCGCAATGCGCCTAAATTTCATCATCCGACCAATACTGCTCAAAAATTTGCATCTTTTTGAGCAGTATTGACATATCTGTTATGGCACACTCTATTGCTGTCTATTGACAACCAAGGACTACCAATAATTAAGACAACACGAACAACAAATATGAGTCCACTCGAAGATGTCCCGCAAGCTGATTCTGCCTACGAATTAATCGAATTTTTATCAAGTCATTTCTAACGAGGGTTTTATTTTTACTACGATAATAAATAATTATTCGTATAATTCGATTAATTCGTAGGCCATATTATTCGTGGGCTACTTTTCAAGTAGGCTCAAATATTTTGTTTCTGAAACGATGCAAAAATGCTGCATTTTGGAAACAAAACAAGGATTCCGATATATAAAATGTTGATTAAAATATCAACGATAGAAGGATTCACCGAACTTCAGATGCTTTTTGCCTCTTCTTGAGGTATTGCCTATTGTTCATGAATGGTTAGTCGTTTTCCTGGCTCTGTTTCTTCTTGATGTATTCCTCGCGGGCGTGGCGCAGGCGGCGCTGCCGTTCCTGCTCGCGGCGGCGACGGCGCTTCTCGGCGTCCTCCTGGCGGTAAGCAAAATCGTTGTCGGCCATCGGTAACTACTTAATATTTTTACGAATGAACGGGTAGATAATTAGAATCATTCATGCAGTATTATTCCTTGTGGAAGGTGTCGCTGAAGAGGGTGCGGTTCATGATCGAGCGGCCCAGGGTCAGCTCGTCGGTATATTCGATCTCGTTGCCGACGCTCACGCCGCGGGCCAGGATGGTGATCTTGACGTCGGGGTACGGGGCCAGGCGGCGGAAGATATAGAAGTTGGTCGTGTCGCCCTCCATCGTGGCGCTCAAGGCCAGGATGACTTCCTTGATTCCTCCCTGCTTGACGCGCTCCTCCAGGCTATCGACCTCGATGTCGACGGGGCCGATGCCGTCCATGGGCGAAATGAGGCCGCCCAGCACGTGGTACAGGCCATGGTGCTGGTGGGTGTTCTCGATGCTCATCACGTCCTTGACATTCTCGACGACACAGATGGTGCTGGCATCACGCGAGGGGTTACCGCAGATGGGGCACACCTCGGTCTCGCTGATGTTGTGGCACACACGGCAATAGCGTATCTCGCGGCGCAGCTTGATGATCGCCTCGCCGAACGACACTGCCTCCTGCTCGTCCTGCTTCAACAAGTGCAGCACGAGGCGGAGCGCTGTCTTGCGCCCGATGCCCGGCAACTTGGCGAACTCGCTGACCGCCGACTCCAACAACCGTGAAGCAAATTCCTGTTCCATCTCTTACTTCGTCTTGAACGGGACAAAGATACGACAAAAACAATAAATCTGAGCACTAAGGCAAATCATTTATACTTTTTTGATGAAAAGATAAAAGGGAAACAAGTCCTATGTTTGCACCGTCAAAGTCAAACATAGGGCTTGTTTTCCATTTTCTTGATCGCTATTGAATCAGTTAGATACGCGTTGTCTGACGGACGTCAGCTAATGTCGCGGATCCAGAAGCCATCGTTTCATTTGCTCAATATCTCGTCGATAATGGCATTGATGTCGGCAATATTGACCTCGCCGTCACCGTTCACGTCGCCGAGCAAGCCGTCCTTTGGCAACAGGATCAAGCCGATCACCTCATTCACGTCGGCTACGCTCACCTCTCCGTCCAGGTTCACGTCAAATCGTGATGTTACGGGCTCAGAGCCAGGATAGACGGTAACCTTCTTGCGGCACGTGAAGCCCTTGTATTCAGCAATGAGTTCGCACTCGCCCACTGCAACAGGGGTAAACATCTGCCCATCAATGTTGAGGATGCCACCAGGAGTGGCAGAATAGGTCGGCTTCACATATTCACTCTCGCCGTTATCCCAAGTGGCAATGACATTCAGCCCCAAGGTCTGCCCCACAGTCATGGTGAGATCGTCATCATCCTCAAAGTCAAGCGCGGCAAGCGACGTGATGCTGGAATACTCCACCGAGTCCATATCGGCCACCAGCTCATCGTTGGCAGTACGACCCAAAACATAGAACATCAGGTTGCCCTCATAGTTATCAGGAATCACAAACGTGGGTTCTGTATCCCAAGTACTCACCAAACACTTATCGTCGTCAAGACAGGCAAAGACGAAGAAGCTCTCAATGTCATCACTCGCCGATACCGTGGCGCCCAAGTTACGGTCATCCTCATCCTCACTCTTGTTCAGCGTGAGATTGATAAATGAGGTCTCGGGCGCTTCCTTGAATTTTGGCACACGGGGCATTGCAGGTTGTTCACCTGCTGATAAGTAATTCGCAGGTGCCCTGAAACCACTGGTAGTAAAGCTAGGATCAGTTTTGGGCCGTTTTAAAAGGCCTGTAATGGCATCTATCGTCACATTCCAATGGTGA
>JAFTFA010000259.1 GCA_017449785.1 Muribaculaceae bacterium
CTTTACTTCACCGATAGGGTAAATGGGCATGATCCATAGCATGTTGACACCCAGGTCCTCGATCGAGTCGAGCCGGGCAATGACCGCTTGCAGCGAGTTGGACGGTGCAAACACACGGGGGTTGACTTGATAGAGCACGACATCGGCCACCTCGGGCACCATGAAGGAGTCGGCGACGGGTTGTGCATGATGTTCTTGGGGCTTGCAGCCCACTGCCACGACCATCAGGGCCATCAACATTGATAAAACAATCTTCTTCATATTTAACTAGATTTTAGTATTTATTATCTCTCTCTCTTTCTTGTTCTTTTCCGGAGCGCTGCTTCAGGGCTGGATGCGCTGCTTGAAGAGTTCAAACTGCTCGTTGCTCACCTCGGTAATCGTCAGGATCACGCGCTCCTGGTCATCGTTGCCGATGGTTACTACCAGCACGTGGCCATCAACGATATAGCCCGTCTCGATGGCCTGGGTGTCGGCATTGACGCGCCAGGGTACCGCCAGGCGGGCATTGCTGCCCTTGAGGGCGTTCTTGATGGCGAGTTTGGCCATGTCGGCATCCTTGACGACGGGAGAGTACATGGTGATGGTGTTCTCGCCGCCGGCGGTTTGGGTGAAGTCATACTTGTCGCTGAGCCACAGGGCCACGTCGTTGTAGTGGTAATGGCTCTCGGCAGCCTCCTGCTTGCGCTGCTGGGCTTCCTTCTCGCGGGCTTCCTGCTCACGTTGCTCTCGGGCCTGTTCGCGACGGCGTTTTTCTTCCTCTTTCTTGAGGCGTTTTTCCTCCTCGCGCTGCTTTTTGAGTTCGGCTTTCTTCTGTTTCTCGGCTTCCTTTTGCTTCCTGGCTTCCTCGCGCTGTTGCTTCTGGGCACGACGCTTGGCCAGCCGTTCCTCCTGTTTCTGTGCCTCCTCGCGTTCGCGGGCAATGCGGCGTCGCTCTTTCTCGCTCATGACGGGGGCCGCCGCCTGGGTGTCGGGCTCGTCGTTGACAACAATCGGTGAGTCGTCGTCCTGGGCCTGCTCAACGTCCTGCTGGGTGATAGCGCGGCGAGTGTTGTGGGCCTTGCGCTTGGCGGGTTTCTGGGAGGGTTCGGCTTCGGTGGCCTTGTCCTTGGACTTCTTGCCCAGTGACTTGTAGTAGGCAGGCGTCTCGGTCGCGCTGACGTAGATGGTGCCGTCGTCAAGAGCCTTGCGCTTGACACTGAATCGGAATTTGTTGTTCTCGAATCGGAATTCCTTCCAGTAGGTCGTGTTGGTCATCTGCCATGTGCTGGCCGGCTTGATGTCATCAAAACTGGCCATCAGCCGGTCGATCATGTCGCGCACCTTCTTGGCATTCATGCCCTCGGGGCTGTTGAGGAAGTAGGTGACCTCGCCCCTGTCACGCTGCTGTGCCATGTCGGTAGCACTGGGCGTGTAATAGTACTCGAAGTAGTTGCGGCCGACAAACACGTCGTTGACCACCTCACCGAGGTACCATTCCCACTCGTGCTGCTGCTGGACGGGCTGAGCGGCACAGGCCAGCGCGAGGCAGGCCATCAGGCTCAGTATGATGCACTTCAATTTCATAGGCCAAACTTCAAATCTGGTAGCAGGTCACAAATTTACACAATATATCGGATATTGTGACAAAATTGAACAAAAATTGTTCAAATTCTGCAGAGTTATCTCGTCGTTTGGGTTAAATAAGGATAATTTATTTTGTAGATTGCACAATTTATATTATCTTTGGGGAAAATTAGGAAACATGTTTCAATGACTATAAAGGTAAACTATGTCTAGGACCATCACATTCAATGAACTCAGGCGCATCAAGAACCGCCTGCCCGAAGGTTCCATCCACATCATCGCCGACAAACTCAACCTGCCGGTTCAGTCGGTGAGAAACTACTTTGGCGGGTCAAACTATGATTTCGGGACCAACATGGGTTTCCATCTGGAGCCAGGCCCCGATGGCGGGCTGGTCGTTCTCGATGACCCCAAGATACTGGATATGGCTCTTGAAATCCTGGAGGGCCAGTCCGAGCAGTAAAATCCTGATAAACCCCTGTCAAACAGCATGGACAACAAGACCAACAACGACCCTAACCGACTGATCACCGTTGCGATACATACGTTTGACCGCGCGGTTGAGCTGAAGAGTACCCTCGAGGAAGAGGGTATCGAGGTGGTGCTGCACAACGTCAATCTTGACGAGAAGGTGCTCGCTTCGGGGGTGAGGGTGCGCATCCGCGAGCGTGACCTGCCGCAAGCGTTGCAGATCATCGAGTCGCCCGAGACCGCGTCGAGCGACAGGCGATGTGTGTTGCTGCCGGTGGACTTCGGCAAGTATTCACTCAAGTCGGTCAAGCTGGGCATGGAGTATGCCCGCCGCACGCGCGGCAAGGTCCTGTTGCTGCATTGCTATACCAACGAGCGCCACACGATGTCGTTGCCCTTTGGCAGCGACCGGTATGACAGTCCCGAGGATGATGTCAAGGCCATCAAGAAGAATGCACGGCAGATGATGGACGACTTTGTCCAGACCATCAACGACAAGATCGCTGCCGGCGAATTGCCCAAGGTGAAAATCGAGACCAAGGTCAAGGAAGGCATCCCCGAGGAACAGATTCTGCACTATGCCCAGAAGTATGACGTCTCGCTCATCGTTATGGGCACCAGCGGCACCAACCGTCGGCGCCAGAACCTCATCGGCAGTGTGGCCGGTGAAGTGATGGATGCCTGTAAATTTCCTATTTTCACCGTGCCCATCGGCATGCCCGACGTGGGCTTGTCGGACATCACGCGTGTCGTTTTCTTTTCCAACCTCATCCAGCAGGACATGATGTCGCTCGACAGGTTTGCCCGCCTGTTCAATATGCGTGGGGTGGAGGTGACCATTATCCCTGTGGTTGACAAGAAAGACCGCCGCCTTGTCGATCAATCGCTGCAGCAGCTGGCCCAATATTGCCGAGAGCACTATCCGGAGTGTACATTCAAGACCAAGCGGTTGCCCACCAAGACGTTTGTGGACAGTTTTGCCCAGTATGCCCAGGACGAGGGCATCCAGCTCATCGCGGTCCCCAACAAGAAATCCAGCATCTTCTCGCGACTGTTCAATCCCAGCATCGCCCACCGCGTGCTGTTCCAGACCGATACGCCGATGCTCGTGGTCCCCGTGTGATGCTATCTCATGTAGGCCAGGAGGATGATCCAGCAGAGGCCGAGAATAGCGAACAGTGACGACAGCATGTAGAGCTGGCGTCGGATGTAGCGGCGCTCGGGTCTCGTGAAGCTGCCGCGCGTGAACATGTAGGCCGCCATAAAGATG
>JAFTFA010000260.1 GCA_017449785.1 Muribaculaceae bacterium
CCGCTGTGGGAAACGTTCAAAGCCTAAGTTGAAAATAACAAGTTCAGCTCACTTTAAAAAGTCCCGCAAGCTGATTCTGCCTACGAATTAATCGAATTTTTATCACGATATTTCTTGGAATGATTCTTTTTTTATCTCATTAATAAATAATTATTCGTATAATTCGATTAAATCGTAGGCCATATTATTCGTGGGCTACTTTCTCAAGTAGGCTCTTTGTTAAATTGCCCGCCCGAAAGGGCGGCGAATACACCCGATGATCACTCCGAAATATAATGTGTTGCTCTAAAAAATCAGATAAATATGGCTAACCCGAAGAATAAACAAGAGTTAATGGCATCTATCGCTGATGGATATGCCAAGTTGTGTGAGCAGATCGCTAAGATGAGCGATGAGGAGAAGGCTGCACCCTTTGACTTTGCTGCCGACCCCAAGAAGTGCGGCGTGCGCTGGCAGTATGACCGTTGCCTGCGCGACCTGCTCATTCACCTCCACGAGTGGCAGGTGCTCATGCGCGAGTTTGTGCAGAACATCCGCAACGGTCACCCCCGCGACTACCTGCCCGACCAGTATCGCCGCAACTACCACGAGATGGACAAGATGCTGGTCGAGAAACACCAAGGCACCCCGCTGCAGGATGCCGATCGTCTGTTGCGTGAAACCCATGACGAAATGCTGTGCCTTGCCGACTGTTTCACCGAGGAAGAACTGTTCACCAAGGGCTACTACAAGAACACCTACACCACAACGATGGCGGCTTACTTTGTCAGCGTCACCACCAGCCCCTATGGCCAGGCTGTAAAACTCCTCAAGACCCACATGAAAAATTGCCGCAAGTAAGTAGGTTGTCTAGAAGGGTGAACGCGGATGCTCCCTCCACGCTCCTCTCTCCTCCCTCCTCACCAAATCAAGGATTATAGTAGTCCTTGTTGTAGAAGTCTAGGAGTTCCTGCAGGTGGCGGTAGGCCTCGGCGGCGGGGCCGTCGGGGTCAAGATCCATCGACTCCAGGTAACTGTTGAGGGCAAGCCGAATGTTGCCCTGCTGGCGATAGGCGTTGCCGCGCAGGTAGTAGGCCATAGCCAGCGTCTCGCGACTGGTGGCCTTATTGTCCACAATCTCGTTGGCGGCCTCAAGGGCCTGTTGTCCCTCGCTGCGGGACAGCATTTCTTTTATTTCTTGGATGGTTTTCATAATTCTGGTTGCAAAATTAACCATTGTGCGTGACAAAACGTTACCTTTGTGGCAATAAAATCATGATTTTGTCTTGAAAAGTCAGTCCTTGAATAGCGTCGAGCTCACTCGTGCCGGCATCGTTGACATGTTGTCAACAGTGCCTGCCAGCGTGGTCTATGCCAGTGCCGACCAGGTGCGGCAGGCCGCGGTGGGCAGCGATGTGCACCTGCGCGGACTGATAGAGTTCTCCAACATCTGCCGCAATAATTGTTTGTACTGCGGCATTCGTCGTGGCAACCATGCTGTGGAGCGTTACCGCATGGATGATGACCAGTTGGTCGATATTGCCCGTCGAGCCGTTGACATGGGCTTCCAGACGATTGTGCTACAATCGGGCGAGGACCTGCACTATGACGCCGACCGCATGTGTCACATCATTGAGCGCATCAAGGCTATGGATGTGGCTCTGACGCTAAGCATCGGGGAACGGGAGTATGCCGATTACCGGGACTTCCGCAATGCGGGAGCCGATCGCTACCTGATGCGCATCGAGACAACCGACGTCGACCTGTACCATCGTCTCAATCCGGGCATGAGTTGGCAACACCGCCACGAGTGCCTGTTGATGATACGTGAGCTGGGCTATGAGTTGGGCTCGGGTATTATGGTTGGCTTGCCGGGACAGACCATTGAGTCAATCGCCGATGACTTGCTTTACCTCAAGGACATCGGTGTGGATATGGCTGGCATAGGGCCTTTCATTCCTCATCCAGCCACACCGCTGGCCCACGAGCAAGGCGGCACGCTCGAGCTGGCCCTGCGCACGATGGCTGTCATGCGCCTGTTGCTGCCCGACATCAACATCCCTGCCACCACTGCTATGGAGAGCCTGCACCCCAAGGGACGCATCATGGCGCTGCAAGCTGGTGCCAATGTGGTCATGCCCAATGTCACCGAGGGGGAGTACCGCCGCCTGTATGAGTTGTATCCGGGCAAAATCTGTGTCAACGACACGCCTCTGCATTGCCGCACCTGTATCGGCCTCAAGATCCAAAGCATCGGCAGGACCATTGGGCAGGGTTGGGGTGGACATGGCACTCACAAGAACAATATTCACCAACAATAAAAATACTACAATAAGATGAACAACAGAGAAAACAATGCCCAGGAACAACAACGCTTGGGCCAACTCAAGAACCTCGTGATGCTCGCTGCCGCCGACGGTCACTTGACCGACTCTGAGCTGGCTGTGCTGCTTGCTGTCGCCTCGCGCGAGAACATCACTCCTGACGAATTCAACAAGGTCATCGACGACCCCGACAGTGTCAACATCAATCTGCCCGAGGATGAGGACACCAAGCTCGCCTACCTGCGCGACATGGTTGCCATGATGATGATCGACGGCGAACTCGAGGAGCAGGAATTGGCCATCTGCAAAATCTATGCGCTGGCACTGGGCTACCGCAGCAGCATCGTTGACGGCATGATTGCCGGTATCATCGACAGCCTGGATGCCGAGGCCGCTGCTGCTCATTGATATGGGCAAGCGACTGTTATTGAGCCTGTTGCTCCTGCTGACGTTGCCATTGCTGGCCCATTTCCAGCAGGCATCATCAATCGGCGATAGGGCCGCCTATGTCGACTCGCTCAACTCGCAGTGCCCGATCAACTACGATGACGAGTGGGGTGTGAACTCCTTCACGATGGTGGGCGACCGCTATGCCCTGGTAGACGTCAAGTTGCCCGCCAACCTCTCGATGTTCCTCTCCAGGCTGGGCTCCAATACCGATAACGTGAAAAAGATGTGGGTTGGCCAATTGAAGCAATTTGGCGAGCAGTGGAACCACTTTGTTGACCGCATGGTCGAGGCCGACTGCAATATCGTCATCAACCTGCGCCCCGAGGGCAGCGACCAAACAGCCCTGCTCACTCTCTGCCCCGCGGACTTCAAGCAGCAGTGACTTGACCCACCTCCATGAGATAATCAGCCGCGGTAGACCGAGGGCGAGACGCCCAGGTTGTTCTGGACATAGCGGCTGAAGTAGGACGTGGACGAGAAGTTGAACATGTCAGTAATCTCGGTGAATGAAATTGTCTTGTCGCGCAGCAGGCGCGAAATCTCCAGAATAGTGAAACGGTTGATCCAGAAGTTGGCCGCCATGCCGCTGGATTTCTTGCTCACCTCGGACAAGTACTTGGGCGTGACGCACAGTTGGTCGGCATAGTAGGCGATGTCGCGGTGCTCGCGGTAGTCGCCACGTTCCAGCATGGCCAGGAAGTCGCTCATCACCTTGGTCGTCTGGGTGCTCTGCTCGGTTTCCTCATAGATGTGGGCATGGATTTCAAAGTAGTCGATGATCATCGTCTGCACCGCATTGATCATCACATCCTGGTGAAACATACTCACCTGCCAGTTGAGGCGCGTCTCAATGTTGTCAAAGTCCTGCTTGAGAATGGCAAAGCGGCTGTCGGTGAGCGGCATCACGGGATTGAGAAACAGCGACAAGGCACCTTGCATGCCGTAGTTGCTCTGCGGGGTCGCCATCTCGATGAAGTGGTCCTTGACGTAGATGACCTTGACCTTGAAATCCTCGCTCGTGACAATGTCCTCGACCATGCGACCCTGGCGCACGATCATGGAGTCA
The DNA here is from genome assembly GCA_017449785.1 of Muribaculaceae bacterium. GTDB lineage: Bacteria > Bacteroidota > Bacteroidia > Bacteroidales > Muribaculaceae > Sodaliphilus. Next base: position 3,820 of record JAFTFA010000260.1, read on the forward strand.
TGGCTGTGCAGGTGGAAACGCCCCAGGTTGAACGTGAATTCACACTGGCCCTCGTAGCACAGCACGTGGGCCACATAATTCCTCAACCTGTCGGACGCCAGGTCGTGCAGGTCGTTCTCGATGATGATATTATTGCGGTCAAATTCCATAATGTGATGCAAATTTACGACTTTTTTGAAGAAAAGTGAAATTTCTGCCGCCAAAAGTGTCATATCTATACCAATGGAAAGCAGTTACTTTGCAGTGTCAAAAAAAAAGAACCAATAAACGATTACTACAATGAAAAGATTCAAGACATTACTGGCAGCCATCGTGGCCCTGTTGACCATGAGCTGCACCGCCAATGCCAATCAACAATCAACCGATAATCAATACGAGAACAGTATGGACAAACAAGGAAAGACTTTGGTCGTTTTCTTCTCTCATGCAGGGGAAAACTACAACGTGGGCAATATCAAGGTGGGCAATACCAAGATCGTTGCCGATTACATCAGCGAGATGACGGGTGCCGACCAGTTCGAGATCGTGGCCGACAAGGACTACGACATGCCCTACATGCAGCTCATCGAGGTCGCCAAGCAGGAGGCCAATGCCGGTGAACTGCCCGCCATGATAGGCAAGCTGGAGAATGTGGAGCAGTATGACACCGTCTTCATCGGTGGTCCCGTGTGGTGGGGCACCTATCCCCAGGTGATGTTCACCTTCTTCCGTGACTATGACCTCAACGGCAAGACCATCATCCCCTTCACGACCCACGAGGGCAGCGGCCTGGCCAGTTGTGTCGAGGACGTGCGTGCCGCCTATCCCGATGCCGACGTGAAGCCTGGTTTCGCCATCTACGGCCACGACGTGCGTTCAGGCCGTGCCAAGGTCGAGAAATGGCTCAAGGGCCTGGTTTTTTGACCATGAGGGCAGGCGACGACAAGCACCAGTTGACTGCCCTGTATGAGCGCATGTACCAGGCGATGATTGCCAAGGACAGCATCGTTCTTGACGAGGTTCATGCCGATGACTTCGTGCTCGTGCACATGACCGGAATGCGACAGTCCAAGGCCGTTTATATCCGCGCCATCATGGACGGCACGCTCAACTACTATTCGGCTGTGACCGAGGGTCTGGACATCACCGTCAGCGGCGACAGGGCAGTTATTGACGGCCACAGTAGGGTAGAGGCCGCGGTGTTTGGCGGCGGCCGCCACACTTGGCCCTTGTCGCTCCACTTCGAGGCCCGCAAGCAGGACGGCCGTTGGCGCATGACCCGCAGCCAGGCCTCAACCTATTAATCATCAATCATTCATCATTAACAATCAATGGAAACAATCAAGTTATCTAACGGCGTGGAAATGCCCTTGCTGGGCTACGGCGTTTTTCAAGTGAGCCCCGAGGAGTGTGAACGTTGCGTCAGCGACGCCATCGAGGTGGGCTATCGTCTCATCGACACGGCTCAGGCCTATTTCAACGAGGAGGGCGTGGGTAACGCCATCGTCAAGAGCGGTGTGCCCCGCAACGAACTGTTCATCACGACCAAGGTGTGGATATCCAATGCCGGTGAAGACAAGGCGGCCCGTTCCATCGACGAGTCGTTGGCCAAGTTGCAGACCGACTATATCGACCTGTTGCTCATCCATCAGCCCTATGGCGACTACTATGGTACCTATCGTGCCATGGAGAAGGCTCTCGGGCAGGGCAAGGTGCGTGCCATCGGTGTATCAAATTTCCAGGCCGGTCGCTTTGTGGATTTGGCTTTGAAGGCCGATGTCAAGCCCATGGTGAACCAGTTGGAAACCAACGTTTTCTCCCAGCAGAATGACATCCTCCCCTGGCTGTCCGAGTTTGGCACCATGCAGATGGCATGGGCTCCGCTGGGCCAGGGCCGAAACAACTTGTTTGCCGATCCCGTGCTGACCGAGATTGGTGCCCAGTATGGCAAGACTCCTGCCCAGGTGGCCCTGCGCTGGCTCACCCAGCGCGGCATCGTTGCTATTCCCAAGAGCACCCACAAGGAGCGTATGGCCCAGAATCTGGATACCTTTGACTTCAGCCTTACACCGGTGGACATCCAGCGCATCGCCGAGATGAACCAGACCGACGACGGCACCGTCAACTTCAACGATCCCAACTTCATCAAGTACCTCATCGAGACCTACGGCTAACGCGCCTGCGACAAATTTTTCATAATAAAAAGAGTCATCTGACACTTCTGGGTTGATCTCCAGAAAGAATCAGATGACTCTATTCGTTTTAAGTACTTTGCCCTCTTTACTTGTTGAGGCGCTTGGTGGTGGTGCGGGAACCGTCGCGATGGGTCGTCACGACGATGTTCACGCCATCCTGCGGTATGGTGTTGACGATACCGGCGGGAGTGACATACTTCACGTCAACAACCTGCTTGTCCACACCGATTTCTTCTACATCACTCGATGAGAGGATGGCCAGCGGATAAATGGTGTAGTTGGTAAAGTAGTTCTCGTCGGTTGCATGGATGCGGCGCATGGGTGCACCGGCCACATTCTCTTCCCACGGCTCGTCGAGCGTGAAGACACACAGCAGCCCGAAGAAGAAACCCTCCTTCTGTGACATTTCGGCCTCAAGGCCGGGAGCGTAGGCAAAGTCCAGTTTCACCACCACACTGTCCTGCTCGCTGCACAGGCTGGGCACGCCGTCCTTGTAGAAGAAGTAGCCGTCGGCACGGCCCACCTCACTGCCCAGTGCAGCCAGGTAATCCTCGCTCAAGTTGTAGTTGAAGAGTGTCAACGTGGGCAACTCAACGTCTTCAAGTTCTGCCGGTGTGCTGTTGAGTACCAGGCGCGGATTGGTCATGCGGTCGGCCAGCACGCCCTTGACGGTGCCAGGCTTGAGCACTTGGGCCGCGGCCAGCGTGTTGAAGCGTGCCTCGTCGCCCGAGCAGTCGAGCGCGATCCAGTCGGGATACCAGTCCATCCACTCGGCGTAGCCCCACTCGGCATAGGTGTCATAGTAGATTTTATCGACGTTGTCGGTCACATAGACCAGTTTGCCCTTCTCGCTATCCACGGCAGCGGCGACATAGAGCGTGTCGTTGACCTTATACTGCACGCCGTCCTCGCCCTCATAGAGCACCTTCCACAAGCGGGTGCCGGGGTCGCTGGTGATGGAGATGGGATACAGTTCCATCACATCATTATAGATGACCATCATGCCCTCGATACCATAGGCTTCGGTAGAATCCACCTCGGGATAGTCGATGGCAAACTTGTTGAAACCCGTCATCTCGGCCAGATAGGTCATGCCGTCCTCGGTCTCAAGGCTGGAGATGGTGAAGGTGCCGTTCTCCTGGATGGGACTCAGGTGAACGCCATCGAAATAGACTTTATAGCCCGTCCAGCCCTCGCTGGCATCGGCGACATAGGACAGGTAGCCCGTGCAGTCGAACGGTGAATAGTAATCCTCGTCGAGGATGTCCTTGGCGTTGGCAAAGTGTGCAGGTTCGGCGGCCTCCACTTGGCTCCTGTAGGTTTTCTTCACTGCCGTCCAGCCTGCGGAAATGACCGACCCTAGACGGTATTCCTTACCCGTGTCGCCATAGATGAGTGCTGCAATGGCGTTGCCCTCCTCGTCGAGTTGCATGACCCACAGGTGGTCATTCCACTGGTAGTTGACATAGACGTCGCTCATGAACTGGAATGCGGTGCCATCCTCGAGCGTGGCCAGGTTCTGGAGCGAGTCGAGCTTGAAGATGTCGGGGTCGATGGGGTCCTCAGGATCCACCACGGGGCCGTCGCCCGTCGTGGTGACAACCAGGCTGGCAATCTGGGCGTTCTTGCTGCCCACGTGTGTCAGGGTGACTGCCGTTGCGCTGCCCGTCCAGGTGCCCACCGTTGCGTCGGTGCTATAGTCCCCGACGTCGGCAATGAGGTCAAAATTGGTCGTGTTGGCAGCGTTGACGGTGATGCCCGTGATCGCACCCTCGGCTACCGACAGGGTGATCGCGCCGTTCACATAGATGCGCAGCGTGTAACTGCCCTGCGAGTTCCAGATGTGGGTCTCGGTAGCGCCGTCGATAGCCGAAAGCGTGACACCGTCCACGGTCACGGGATCGGATTGTGTCAAGTTGGTACCGGCACTCTGGCCAGGCACGGCATACCCCATTGCGGTAATGCCCTCGGCCGACGAGAAATCAAACGTAACAACGGCTGCCCTAGTAGCAGAAAAGGCCAAAAAGGCCATCAAGAAAATCGAGAAAAAACGCTTCATTGCACACATTAATCATTTGATGCTACAAAATTACTACCAAGGCTCGATATACCGACAACAAAAGCCCGAAAAAAGTTATCAACAATAGTAACTTTTTCCGGGCATAGTGTAGAAAATTTTTCTACAGTCCCTACTTGGAGAACAAGATGCCGCTCATCGACAGATAGGATACCTTGTTTCCCGTGAACGTGACATTGAAGTGACTCACCACCAATGCCGCATCACCGTTCTTCAGGATCAACGGCTCGACACTGTCATAGCCATTCCGCTCCTGGTCGCGCTCGGCAAACTGGTTGAGTGTCGCCTCAAAACGATGCTTGGTGGCCGTCATGCTTGCATCATGGGTCATCACGTCCAACTCCAGGCGGTTGCCCTCGTGCTTGGCGATGACCACGTCATCAACACTGGTCATCCTCGCATAGCCTTGCGGGACGGCAACGCCGGTCAGCAGATGGTCGCTGTTGTTATAATAACTCGTGGACAGCTCAGTTGATTCAGGCTCGGTGCGCAGTGCAAGGGAGTAATGGCCAATGACCGCATCCTTGCCGATCAAGTCCCGGGTGCTGCTGTAGCCGTAGTTCAACTGCAGGTAATCGAGTTTGGAATCGATCGAGGCGGCGACCTTCTTGTCAACCGAGTGGAGCCATTGGTCATACTGCTTGCCCATGACCGGCAGTTGCTTGATGCCCGATGCTGCGAAGGCTTCCCGCACCTCGCCCTGAAGTCGGTGCTCGGTCACATTGGGGATGCTCCAGGGGCCCACCGAGATGAGCAGCAATATGGTGGCAAACGAGGCCGGCACCCACCAGATGCGCTTATTGCGGCACAACAGCAGGCCGATGCAGACCACATAGCACCACACGTTGAACACCAGTACATAGAGGCGGCTCATCGTGATGCCGTAGTCACTCAGGCGGCGGCCGATGGCCACCGACATCAGCACCAGCAATGGTATCATCGCCAGCGGCAACCAGCGGGTCAAGCGCTTGAAGATGGAATTGCCCTGCTCATGCTGTATGGGATAAGTGATGAAGATCAAAATGACCATGCCCAGCATGCTTGCCGACACCAGGTAGCACACCCATCCCACGGGCAGTTGCCACGAGAACAGGATCTTGGCAGCATAGACATAGAGCGTTGCCATATACAACAGCAGCAACGGGATAAACAGGTATTGCACCACGCCCTTGATGAAACCGGTGTAGGGCATGATGCGGTGGATGCGCTTTTCCTTGCCGGCAGGAATCTGGCTCATGCCCAGCAGGGGCGCCAGCAGCACCATGCATATCGTCGGGATGTAGGGGAACCAGCCCTCGACCTCCACCCCGAAGAGCCAATCCAGCGACTGGACAAACAGGATGATGCCTAGCGTGAGAATACCGCCCACGACCACTCCTGCCACTATTGCGACAAAGAGGCGCTGGGAAAAGTTCCAGAACGGCACATCGTCGTCCTTGCGGTAGAAGCACAGCAAGAACATCGACAACACCATCGCGACTACCGTGGCGCTCACGGCAACGAGCTGCTGCATCGAGAAGCGGTCAAACTGCATCAGGTAGAGCGACGTGCCCAACCACAGGACATGACCGACGGCTTGGGTGACGATGGCCACTGGACGACGCTTGAAATCCTCGGTGAGCAGCTGTAGCGATACTGCTAGTACCGAGGCCGTTGCAGGATAGAAGATGTAGAAAAACTGCCGTTTCTCATTCACGTGGATACCGTAAATGATGCACATCAAGAAGCAAGTCAAGAATACCAGTAGCAGGACGGCGACAGGAAAACGGCGACAAGTCTGGGCCATCTGGCGCAGCCAACCAGAAAAAGAGAAATTCTTTAAAACTCCCATAGCAAAATGTGTGAACGTTCAAGTATTTTAATAATATAACGGCGAGGCCGTTTAAATATTATTAAAAGCCATAAAAAAGCCATTAAATCCTGAAAATGAATAAAGAAGCAGCAGTAATAGCGATAAGTTATTAGCAAAAGTGTCAAAAAATTTGCACACAAGATTATTTTGTTATAATTTTGCGTTCAATTTAAAGAAGCAGTATGGCGGCTTGTCGCTCGTTAACGTTGTGGTTGCGAGAGGAAAGTCCGGGCAACACAGAGCGTCACATTTCTTAACGGGAAGCTGCGGGTGACCGTAGGGTTAAGGTGACAGAAAAGAACCGCCGCAATCGCGGTAAGGGTGAAAAGGTGGGGTAAGAGCCCACCGGGCACTGTGGTGACATAGCGCGCCGCACCACCTGTGAGTTGCAAGTTCATGTATACCGGCATCTAAGGGCTGCTCGTCCATTGCCGGGGGGTAGAACGCTATACCGACGCAGCAATGCGCCGGACAGATAAATGACAAGCACCTGTCATTCGACAGGCACATAACCCGGCTTATAGCCATACTGCATTCTTTTTGCATTAACTACTAAGTCAATAGATTGACACAGGTTTAAAATATCGATAACCACAATACAATGGCAAGAAAAGAAGAACTGGCTCGAATGTGGGAGCGAACATTAGATTATCTCTTTAACCAGCGTCCTGCGTTTGAGCGTGATGGTGGCAAGGGATACAAGCCCGGCCTGGACACGGCGCTTGCACTCGACAAGCTCTACAAGGAGCCGCATCGTCGTTTTCGCATCATCCACATTGCGGGCACCAACGGCAAGGGCTCTACTGCCCATTTGCTGGCATCTTGTCTGCAGCAGTGCGGCTACCGCGTGGGTCTGTTCACGTCCCCGCATCTGATCGACTTCAGGGAGCGCATCCGCGTCAACGGCAGGAAGATCAGCCGAAACTTCGTGATGCAATGGGTATCGGACTACCAGAAGAAAGATACTGCCGACATGAAGCCTTCGTTCTTTGAGCTGACTACGGCCATGGCATTTGACTACTTTGCGTGGCGCAACGTCAATGTCGCTGTCATCGAGACTGGTCTGGGAGGCCGGCTCGACAGCACCAATATCGTGATGCCCGAGATGAGCATTATCACCAACATCGGCATGGAGCACCAGCAATTCCTGGGCAACACGCTGGAGGAGATCGCTCACGAGAAAGCCGGTATCATCAAGCACGGCCAGCCCGTCGTCGTGGGGCGTGCCACTGGTGTTGTGCGGGACGTCTTCGAGTCCGAGGCCAAGCGACTGTACTCCGAGATCCGTTTTGCACAGGATAAGCCCGAAGTGCTCAAGGCCCAGCACGTCAACGGAGTGCTCAGGCTGACGACCAAGAGCTACGGCACCATCAACTGCGAGCTCACCGGCGACTACCAGGCCGAGAATGCCAACACCGTGCTCACCACGCTCAATCTGCTCAAGCGCCTCAAGTATCGCATCAAGGAGAAAGCGATTCAGGAGGGTTTTGCCAACGTCATCGAGAACACCGGCCTCATGGCCAGGTGGATGAAGCTCGGCGAGAAGCCGTTGACCATCTGTGACTCGGCCCACAACCCCGACGCAATGGAAATTGCCATGCGTCAGCTGCGCGGCGAGACGTTCGACCAGTTGCACGTGATATTAGGATTCATGGGTGACAAGGACGTGAGCGCGATGCTCAACATGATTCCAGCCAACTCCAAGCTCTACTTCACACAGGCCCAGAACAAGCGTTCCCTGCCGGTCAAGAAACTCCAGCAACTGGCACACATCGCTGGCATGGAAGGCAATACCTATCCCACCGTCACCGCTGCCCTGGCAGCCGCCCGCGAGGCAGCAGGGGAGAATGACCTGATCTATGTGGGTGGCAGCATGTATGTCCTGGCCGAGTTGCTCACTGCCATGGGCTTTGACGACCAGCTTGAGAGTTGATACTTTTCCACCAGACACATTATAATATATTGTAATATATACAACTGCCCTGCACGGCCCACCTGTGCAGGGCAGTTTGCCATGTTTGCCCCGGGGGATAGCCATGTGGGGCGTTATGCCAAAATGTCATTATTTGTTATATCGCGGCTGCCCAATGTAAAACTAATTAAAAAGATAGTACTTTGCTATTAATTAATTTTAAAATAACCCTTGTCACTATTGCAGTTGTCATTTTTAGTTGTACTTTTGGCACAGAATTTGAATAGTTAAATTTAACAGTTAGAAAAATTAAAATCAACAATAAATTAACATTAAAAGAACACATGAACAAGAATTTGAAATTAGGCATTATGCTCGTGGCAGCA
>JAFTFA010000261.1 GCA_017449785.1 Muribaculaceae bacterium
TCAGAGGCACACCGCTGGCGAGCCACGTGCCTAGCGATGTCCGGATGGGTCAATATGTATTGATTCTCAATCTCTTAAAGTAGGATTTACAACCCCCTTTCCATTTTTAGCGCCGCAAAGTTACACAATCTTTCCACAACTGCCAAGCGTTTTGGAAAATAATTTTTCATCGGCACCCAAAAGTGTTGAAAAGTGCAGAAAGTGGCCCCGCCTTGCCATCGGGGCCTGCCCTACCCCATAAAAAATCATTGCACGAGACTGGAGCCTCGCGCAATGACCACAATTTAAGTGTTGTCGCTTATGAAACAAAAAAATACTTCTTCTCTTCGGTCCAGAAATGATCATTTCTTGCGGTTGCGCACCGAGCGGACGCCGGTATTGACGGTCTGGGTGCTGGTCTTGGGCTTGCGCTCCTTGATCTTGGTCTTCTTGGCCTTGGACGAGGTCTTCTTGGTGGACTTGTTGTCCTTGGACTTGCTGCCACGCTTGGTGGTGCGGGTCACGGCCTTCTCCTCGTCGCCATCGCTTGCAGCCTCGCCCTCGACTTGTGCGGCGGCGCCTTCCTCGCCCTCGACGAGTTCACCCTCGGCTTCGGCACGGGCCTTCTCCTCGGCCTCGGCACGGGCTTGCAGCACCTCCAACGGCGGCACCCACAAGTCCTGGTTGAAGCTGCGCAGGCGACGCTCGATGCTGTCCTGGGCGTGCTTGAAGGCAGCCTCCTCGGGGAACATCTGGCGGAGCGACAGGTTGCGCAGGTTCTTGGTCTTGATGATGTCGCCCGTGTACATGTTCAGCTTGAAGAAGTCGTCGATGCTGTAGCGGGCCAGGTTGTTGTCGTCGTCGGTGAACACATACTGCTGTGCCATGTAGGGGCGGATGTCGTTGAGCTTGACCCAGAACATGGGATAGCGCTTGGTCTCGCCACTCCAGTCATCCTCCTGATGGAGCACGGGGCACAGGGCCTCGACACGCGCCTTCATCTGGTTGCTGCGGGTGTCAAACTCCCACTTCTCGATGATGTAGTAGCTCAGCACCTGGTTGGCACGGATGTCGGCATCCTCAAACTCGTAGATCGGGTTCTTCTCGGTGCTGCCCTTGGCCTCGGTATAGTCGATACCAAAGTTGTAGAACACCTCGGCCAGGTTCTCCTTGTGCTCATCGTTGAAAATCTCGTCCTCATACTTGTAGGCCGAGATCTGGTTCTTGGCCAGCAGGCGCATGATGATGAAGTAGAGGTTCACACCGTCCTCGTTGGGCATCTCGGGGTAGAGCAGCGCAGCGTTTTTCCCCTTGCTGAGGTCCACCTCGCGATAGATGACCTTCATCCACTGCAAGTCGGCATCGCTGGGCACCTTGACCTCGTAGAACGACTGCTGACGGTCGGTGATGGTTGCTGCACCGTCCTTCTTGTCCTTCTTGCGGGTATCGCTGCCAGAGCGGCGAGTCACCTGGGCGTTACTGCCCATGACGATTCCCAGGAACAGCAGTGCGATAATCAATCTAAGACTTTTCATATTCTCGATGTTGTTGTGTTATTGTTTGTTTCACTGTTAGTTGATGATGACCTGGATGGGCGAGATCGTGCGGGTGATGCCGTCGGGGCCCGTGGCCTTGACATTGGTGATAAAGAACTGCTTGCCGTGCTGCATGCGACGGATGCGCTCCTTCTGCCGCTCGGTGAACTGCGAGCTGCCGCTGGCCTCGGGGTGATAGTCACCCATGGCGTCGACAAAGTTGCAGTCAAACGAGACGACGCGGTAGTCAATATTCAGGATTTCATCATCGATGGCTGCATCCAGGCCTCCGGCTGCGAGCAGCAACGCCTTGGAGATACCCGGACGGCCGCCCTTGTAGCGGTTGACGTTGCCGTTGGCGTCCTTGAAGGAGATGAAGGGCGTGGGATCGGGCAACTTGCGCACCCTGAAGGTGGTGCTGCCCACGTTGGTGCGCTGTCCGTCCATCTCGGCCGTGACGGTGATGACACACTCGGTGCCCACCTTGGTGGGATGGGCGATCCAGCCGTCACCGCTCTTGGAGAGCGAGCCGTTGGTCATCGAGGCGCTGATGCTGCCCTGGGGCACACCAGGCACGGCGATGCTGATGGGATTGTTGATGCCGGCATAGAGCACGTTCATCATCGTGGCGCTGACGGTGGCCAGCGGGTCTATGACCGTGTAACTCGACTCGAAGGGACGACGCGTGACACTGCCGTCACGGCCGAGCACCTCGATCCAGCCCGAGTATTCATACTTGCCGGCCTTGCCGGTGCCCACTTCATAGAGGCCGTTATTGTTGCCCAGGCGGCTGCCGTTGATATAGACGACAGGACGCTGGGTGGTGTCGATGGCGGCAAGGACGATCTGGGCACTGTACTTGGTACCGCGCATGACGATGCGCGAGTCGGGCACGACAAAGGCGTTGACCAGGTTCACGCGCAGGTCACCCAGGTCGACGTTGGTCAGCATCTGGTTGAGCACCTCGCCCTCGGCATATCGGATGTCGTTCTGCAGCTTGGTGAGCAAGGTCACGGCAGCGATACAGGGCATGTTGTCAAACATGGTCTCTTCCCAGTTCTTCTTGGTGTTGGCATTGTCAACATTCTTGGGCGGCACGGTCGACAGGGCAGCCTCCAGGTTCCGGCGCTTCTCGGGGTCGTCGAGGAACGAGGTAACGAACTGGCGGTACTTGTCGATGCGCTCCCTGAGGAGCTTGCCCTTGTTGCCGGTGGGCGGCAGCATGACCTGGCTGGCCGCATCGGTATTGTCACGGCTGCGGATGTCGTTCACGTCGGCCTCCTCGCCGTCGGCAGTCTTGACGATCAAGAGCTTGAGCGAGTCAATGAAGTTGAAGAGGCTGTCGGTCTCCCCCACCACCTGGGTTGCCTTGTCGAGCCAGACCTTGCCCTTTTCGGGGTTCTTCTCGTTGAAGGCCTGGAGCTGGGCATAGAGAGCCTGGTTGCGGGCTGTGATGGTTCGGTTGGAGCGAGTCAGACCGTCCTGCACCTGGCTGAAGCCGTTGAGCACATCGCTCGACACGTTCAGCGCAAGCATAGCCGTCAAGACGATGTACATGAGGTTGATCATCTTCTCTCGCGGCGACATGCGGTTGACGCTCTTATTTTTTGAGGTTGCCATCTATCTTATCTCTCTATCGGTTAAAATAGGATCGGTTTGTCGGTTGTTAAATCATGTAGTGGTTGCGGCGCCATCATGCATCAGCGTCGTTGTCGGGGTCGATGCCGGGCATACCGGGCATGGGACGGTACATGTTGACGGTCATGGCCTTGACCATCTTCTCATAGACGTTGTTGAGCTGCTTCATGTAGCGGGCCATCTTCTCGGTCTCGTCACAGTAGTGGGCACTCTCGGCAGCACTCTTCTCGTACATGTCGCGGATGTCCTTCAAGCCACGGTTCACGCGGTCGATGTTGTCAAGCTGCGAGGAGATGCTCTTGAGCTGGATCTCGTAGATGGTGTTCAAGCCACTGATGTTCTGGTTCAAGGCCTGCATCTGATCGACGTATCCCGTCGAGCTCTCGGAGATATTCTGACTGTTGTCGGTGATGGCGCGGTAGCTGTTGAGCAGCGTCTGGCTGACCTCGTTCAACGCGGTCGTGGTGGCCTGGAGCTTCTGCATCTGCTCGCTGATGCCGGCCATCTGGCTCAGGTACTGCTGGGTGGCATCGGTGAGCTCGGCCATGCGCGAGAGCTGGTCGCTGGCAGCAGCCATCTTGGCGATGCTCTCGCTCAGCGACAAGGTGTCCTCCTCGCTCAAGTTCACACCCTGTGGCAGACCGACGGCCCCCTTGGCCTCGCTGACGCTGACGTTGATTCCGCCGCCGTCATAGCCCTCACCGCCACCGGCACCGCCGATGATGATACCGCCGCCGCTGTTGAAGTCGGGACGGTCCTCAGGGTCCTGGCTGGCCAGCACGGGGAATACTTCTTCCCAGTGATACTCCTTCTCGGGCTTGTCGAATGCCGTGAGGACGAACATGAGCACCTCGGTACCCATGCCGACACTCAGCAGGACGTTACCGGCCGGCATGTGCAGGA
>JAFTFA010000262.1 GCA_017449785.1 Muribaculaceae bacterium
CTCTACAGCTGAAATGGCAAATTCATATGGCGAGGCATTATTTGTCATATATGATCCGATAGCATGAATGGGGATTCCTGTACAGGATTTGCTATTAAGTTTCTTTATTGCATCACTTGCCGGCTGCAGGTCCTTAATTGCATCATATTTGGGCTTTGAGTATTCTTCAACCAAAAATGAGCACACTTCTTCAACCTTTTTATTAGACGTTGATGAAGCCTTTGATTCTGCATACTCTAAGATAGGCTCTCGGAAATCTGCCAATTGCGACCCATAATGAGGGGTATCTAATGTGATGATTCGGTTCACGGCATCAGGATTTACCTCTTGGGCATAAAGGCGTGACAAGATGCCACCCATGCTATGCCCCACCAGGTCATATTTAGAACTGATGATGCCATGTTCAGCAAAAGCATTAAATAATGTCTTCAATCCATTACCCACAACATCATTACAATAAGTATTATCATCAAATGACTGGGCATTAGATTCCTTATAGGAGCCATTCAATACTTGATAAGGATAATACCCGCCCTCTGTTATCAAATGCTTGTATTGTGCCTCAAAAGCGCCATCGTCACCGAAGAGACCGTGCAACAGCAGCACACCGGGACGCATCACGGTGAACGTCTTGTGACCAACCCATTCCTTGTTGGAACTGTCTATACCTTTGACTTCCAAGGTGATTGAATACGCGTTTTGAGTTGAGTAATCCTCAGGGAAGTCTTCAGGGGCGCAGTAATCAAATCCGTACTTGCCGTTAGGCAGTCGTTTAAATTCACCGAGTGTTCCGATGATTGCTGGATCTGTAACTTCATTCCCGTCAATCTTAACCGTCTTTGTCACAGACTTGATGCCGGAAACATTTTGATCTAAATAGATGTACATTCTTGAAGCACCGTCAGCGGTCACCCCATTAGGTTCTATAGATGAGGGGAAAGATTCTTCAAATCCTTTGCTGAAAGCCGTGTTCATCTCATACTCCCCCATGATAAAGAAATCCTTCCATTGGTCAGCATTTCGGTACAAATCCTCTGTGCCAGACGGCACATGCAAGACACAAAGGTCTTTCGGAACACGCCCGAATACCCAAGTACCTAATAGTACTGAATTCGGATTCATTATCTTGCTATATATATCTCGAAGACTGCTGCAGTCAACGAATGCGCAATCACAGATTCTGGTGACAGAATTGCCTATCGTCACACTCGTCAGACTGCTGCAGCCTTCGAATGCGTAATCTCCGATTCCGGTGACAGAATTGGGGATTGTCACACTCGTCAGACTGCTGCAGCCTTCGAATGCGCGAGTTCCGATTTCGGTGACAGAATTGCCTATCGTCACACTCGTCAGACTGCTGCATTCCTGGAATGCGCTAATACCGATTTCGGTGACAGAATTGGGGATTCTCACAGTCGTAAGACTGCTGCATTCCCAGAATGCCGCACCACCGATTCTAGTGACAGGTGCAGTAATAGTATGACGGAAAAGAAGAACTTTCTTCATTTTGTCATTAATCTCATCATAGACATAGTCATATTCTTCAAAAGTATAAGAAACGTTTGACCGAATATTAGCAGTTTTAATATTCTTTTTAATATCATATTTGGGCCCATTGCATGTTGCACACACGCCGATAGCATTCTCTTCTTCGCCTTTATAAAAAATAGTATATCTAATACCATTATTGTCCTCAACGGATTGGTAATCGTAATCGTACCAATCTTCTGCTAGGGCAGGTGGGGCGATGGTTAGCAGGATCGCCATGAGGAGGGTAAAACGCAGGTAGTGTCGGTTTTTTTTCATAAGCGTGACTGTTTATTCGTTTGCCGCGGTGGTGGCCTCTGGAATCTGCGGCGGGGTGAATTGATAAAAGAAAGCGAGAGGCCTTATTTCGTGCCCGTCCCGCTAACAAAGGCCTTCGGTTGCCAATTCGTCTGAACGGGCAACGTTAGACCTCACGCCGATATGTAAAGCCGCCCCGCGCCGCCCACTCGGCGGCGTGAGTTGGTGCTTACACACCTCATGAGCATATATTGTTGCCTTGTTCTTGGACGAATTGAAGAGTTTCCGAAGTTCTTGTTAGCCAAAGAACAAAGCGTGTCAATAAACGCTTTCTGTAAAACTAAAAGTTCTCGTTGTGGATCAGGCGTCACCGCTGTGACTCCACGACGATTGATGCAAAGTTAATCCTTTTCCCTGAAACGACAAAACTTAATGCAAATAATCTCTCGTGACAACAACAACGATGAGAAAACAACAACAATAAACACAATAAGCACAAAATAATGATTAGCAATCAATTATATTGTCATTGTTGTATTTGTTGTTTTATATATATAAATTGTTGATGATGTTGTTTTTCTGTTTTCGGGGGGCGAGTTGGTGAACGTTTCGCAATTTTTTTGTATCTTTGCCGATTAGTAACGAGTTCGGGTCTGTGGCCCGGGCTGAAAGCATCATGGCTTATGAACAAATTTGTCGAATTGATTCCCCAGCAGCGCGCCAAGTATGGCGAGCGAGAAGCGTTGCGATTCCGCGACTATGAGACCCAAGTGTGGTCGTCGCTGACATGGAACGGTTTCAGCGAACAGATCGACCGGGCAGCAGGAGCGTTCCTGGTCAACGGCGTTGAGCCACAGGGGCGCGTGTGCCTGTTTACCCAGAACTGTCCCGAAATATTGATTTCTCACTTCGGAGCCTTCTATAACCGTGCCATCCCCGTTCCCATCTATGCCACGAGCAGCCGCGACGAGGTGGCCTATATCGTCAACGACTCGGGAGCCACGATCCTGTTCACCGGCGACCAGCGTCAATATGACATCGCCCGTGACATCATCGGCGAGTGCCCTACCCTCAAGTTCATCGTCACGCTCCACCCCAGCATCGTGCGCCAGGAGGGCGACAAGTCCACGCTGACGTGGGAAGAATTCCTCAGCACCGGCGACAAACTGGGCAAGGAGGTGCTCACCGAGCTCGAGAGCCGCAAGCAGGCAGGCCAGCCCGGTGACACGATGTACCTGATCTACACCTCGGGCACGACCGGCGTCCCCAAGGGCGTGATGCTCACCCACAGCAACATGTGTGCCGCGATGGATGCCCACATTGAGCGTTTTGACACCATCATCGACGACAAGACGGACGTGTCGTTGAGCTTCCTGCCCTTCAGCCACGTGTTTGAGCTGGGATGGACGATGGTGTGCCTGACGACCGGCATCCGCGTCGCCATCAACTATGACGCCCGCGAGATCCAACGTGCAGTCAAGGAGGTGCAGCCCAACTACATGTGCAGCGTGCCGCGATTCTGGGAGAAGGTCTATACCGCCATCAACGACAACCTGTCCAGTGCCAAGCCCATGGTGAAGATGCTGGTCAAGCAAGCCATCCGCGTGGGCAAGACCAGGAACATGAAGTATGCCCGCATGGGCAAGAAGGCACCCGCCGTCATCGAGAAGCAATATCAGTACTTCGAGAAGAAGATCTACAGCAAGTTCCGCAACGCCATCGGCATCCCCGAGGGCAAGCTGTTCCCCACTGCCGGAGCCATGCTGAGCGACAATATCACCGAGTTCCTGCATGCCGTGGGCATCAACATCTGCATCGGCTACGGCCTGAGCGAGACCAACGCGTCGGTGAGCTTCTTCACCGAGCCCGGATGGACGCTGGGGACCGTGGGCACGCCCATCTCGAGCATCCAGGTCAAGATCGGCGACCAGAACGAGATTCTGGTCAAGGGCCCAACGGTGATGAAGGGATACTACAACAAGCCCGAGGAGACGGCCCAGGCCATCGACCCGGACGGCTGGTTCCACACCGGCGACTGCGGCGAGCTGGCCCCGACCGGCGAAATCATCCTCACCGAGCGCCTCAAGGACCTGTACAAGACCAGCAACGGCAAGTACATTGCCCCGCAGGTGCTCGAGACCATGCTGGGCCAGGACAAGTACATCGAGCAGGTCGCCGTCATCGGCGACGGGCGCAAGTATGTATCGGCCCTGATCGTGCCCGACTTTGAGGAGCTGAAGGCCTATGCCGACAAGAAGCACATCGACCACCCCACCATCGAGGATCTGGTCAACAATGCCGAGATCCACAAGATGATTGAAGGCCGCATCAACGACTACCAGAAGGGGCTGGCCAGCTATGAGCAGATCAAGCGGTTCGTGCTGCTGCCCAAGGCCTTCACGATGGAGAGCGGCGAGCTGACCAACACGCTGAAGATTCGCCGCGCGATGATCAACAAGCGTTATGCGCCGCTCATCGACGCGATGTATGCCGCCGACTACCGCAAGAAGAAATCAACCGACAAGCCCTCGGGCGATCAA
>JAFTFA010000263.1 GCA_017449785.1 Muribaculaceae bacterium
TATCCCACGTTACTGGAATACTACGAGAAACTGCACGCACACTTATGAACCGCCGTATGCCGAACGGCACGTACGGTGGTGTGAGAGGAAAGGAAACGAAAGTAGGTCAGAAAACTTTCGTTTCCCGACCTACTCGATTTTTCGGACAAAAGGTGCCGTCGGCGTTGCGCCGTTTTCAAGCTTTTTCACTACCTTTGTCGCTCACATAATAGATCACGATGTGTCATGATGGACCAGGACAAATATTTCTTCACGCTCGAGATCGCGGTGCGGGACTATGAGCTCGACAGCGAGGGCATTGTCAATAACGCCATTTACCTCCATTATCTGGAGCACACGAGGCACGCCTTTGTCAAGCAGGAGGGCATCCCCTTCGGCAACCTGACGCAGGAGGGCCTGGTGCCGGTCGTGCGCCGCATGACCATCGACTACTTCACGCCCCTGCGCAGCGGTGACGTGATGCTCAGTTGCCTGTGGATCGAGCGCAAGGGGCCGCGGTTTATCTTCCACCAGGATATTTTCAAGAAAGGGAGTGAGGAACTGGTGGTGCGTGCCGATGTCACCATCGCCTGCATCCTGGACGGGCACATTGACCGCGGCGACGACCTCGCCGCCCGATTGTCCAAATACTTTGACAGGCCATGACCGGCAGCAACGGATATAGCGCATTGACCTATCGCATCGCCTTTGCCAGCCTGCAAGGCATGGGCGTGGACCTGGCCCGCAAGTTGCTCGACGTGGTCGGCAGCGAGGAGCGGTTCTTTGCCATGGGCGAGAAGGAACTGCGCAGCCTCACCCGCGGCCGTAGCAAGATTTATCGCGACGACTATCGCCGTGAGGTCATGCAGCGTGCCTTGCAGGAGGAGGCCTTCGTGCGTGAGCACGGCATCGCGGCAGCCTATTTTACCGACGCGGCCTATCCCCATCGTCTCGTCGAGGCGCCCGACGCTCCCGCGATGATCTATACCCTGGGACATTGTGACCTGGAGAGTGCCCACGTCATCAGCGTCGTCGGCACCCGTCACGCCACACAATATGGTATCCGATTCTGTGACACGCTCATCGCTGACCTGGCGCAGCGTCTGCCCGACCTGGTGGTGGTGAGCGGGCTGGCCTATGGAATCGACATCGCGGCCCATCGAGCGGCCCTCAAGCACGGTGTGCCTACGGTGGCCGTCTTGCCCCGTGGTCTGAATCGCATCTATCCCGCTATGCACCGCAACGATGCCATCGCGATCGCCAAGCGCGGCGGTATGCTCTTGACTGACTATACCAGCCAGGATGCGGTGCAGAAGAGCAATTTCCTGGCCCGTAACCGCATTGTGGCGGCGCTGAGCGACTGTACCGTGGTAGTCGAGTCGGCTGGCTCGGGCGGCGCCCTCGTGACGGCGTCGCTGGCCATGAGTTACAACCGCGACGTGATGGCTGTGCCCGGTCGTTGCGGCGACGAGTTCTCGACAGGCTGCAACAAACTCATCGCCACCAACAAGGCCGCCTTGATCACCGGTGCCGACGACCTGATGGCCGCCATGCGCTGGGAAGGAGTGAACAGGCAACCCCAGCAGCTTGACTTGTTCCCCGACTTGACCAAGGAGGAGCAGGCCGTGGTGGATGTCATCAGGGACCGTGGCGAGATTCACCTCAATGCCCTTGCCGATGTCCTGGGCCAGCCCGTCTATAAGCTCATGAGCACTCTGGTCGAGCTCGACTGCAAGAAGTTGATCGCCACCCTTCCCGGTTGCCGATACACGATTGTATAGGTGGTTGCAAAACCGGCCCTTGAGGCGATAAAGGGTATAAATATCGGCCAGAAGTGCAATTTTGCAATTTTTAATTGAAATATTTGCGATTGTATCATTTTTTTGCCCTATCTTTACAATTTCTTTTTTAACTAAAAAATGAACTTTAAATAGCACAACGATATGAATACTGACAGAATTCCAGATTCCGAGTTCATCATCAATGATGACGGCTCAGCGTTCCACATCCATGTGAAACCCGAACAGTTGACTGACAACATCATCGTGTGTGGCGACCCCGGTCGCGTGACCATGATAGCATCCTATTTTGATACCCGTGACTGGGAGACCTCCAGCCGCGAGTTCCACGGCATCGGCGGTACCTACCGCGGCAAGCCCATCATGGCGTTGTCCCACGGCATCGGCCCGGATAACATCGACATCGTGATGACCGAGCTTGACGGCCTGGCCAACATCGACTTCAAGACCCGCACGCCCAAGGCCGAGCACCGCACGCTCAACATCGTGCGCATCGGCACGTCGGGCGGCTTGCAGCCCTATGTGCCCGTGGGCACTCCCGTCATCGCGTCCAAGGCCATCGGCTTTGACGGCGTGATCAACTACTATGCCGACCGCAACAAGGTCGCTGACCTCGACTTCGAGAATAAGTTCTGTGAGTTTGTCAAGTGGAACGAGCTGTTTGCCCGGCCCTACGTTGTCGATGCCGATCCCTGGCTGGTCGAGAAAATCGGCCGTGACGACATGGTGAGGGGCTATACGATTTCGGCCGTTGGCTTCTATGGTCCCCAGGGTCGCCGTGTGCGCCTTGACCTGGCCGAGCCCGAGTTGAACAGCCGCATCGAGAAGTTTGAGTACAATGGCGGCCACATCACCAACTATGAGATGGAGAGCAGTGCCCTGCAGGGCATGGCACTCATGCTGGGTCATCGCGCGATGACCGTCTGCTCGATCATTGCCAACCGTGTCGCTACCGACGTCAATCCCAACTACAAGACGGCGGTCGAGGACCTGGTCAAGACGGTGATTGAGCGACTGACCGACTAGGTGGCCTATAAAAACAACGTCAACAATGGCATCCGCGCCCTTTGGGGTATCGCGCCAAGCCACCAAGCCGCAAAGTATTGGTTATTGCTAGCAAGTGGCTAGAAATCAATAAGATGTAATGCTTGCGCAATGATGAAAAGTTGTTTTGGCTGTCTGAAAAAAGGCATGGCATGTTAGCGTGAGAAAGATTCGCTGAATAGTTGCATTGTGATTGCCAAATGAAAAAAAATCTTAAATCACAGATGCGATATAATATTGCCTATCAGTATTGCGTTATAGAAGTGTAATTATTCTAAAACGTGATTGCCTATGCACAAAACGACTACTTCAACTAACCAAGAGAGTGACGTTATGACATCAGTAAAAGGTCCCAAAAAGACCACCATCGAGTTGCTCAAGCAATTTGCCAGAGCCTACCAGTATAACGTCGAGTTGCCCAAAGGGTTGGAGTCGATGATTTTGAATTAAAACACAATTATCCCTCTCCCCTAAAGGAAAAAAGAAGCCTTCCCGCCAAACCGCACGGGGAGGCTTCGTTGCTCGACAAGGGAACAGATTTTAGACCTTCACCCCTGTGGGGGTTGTGCATGTCGCGATAAAATTGTAAATTTGCAGCCTATAAGGATATCATCATGAAGAATTTGATAACTCGCGCCTTCTCGGGTGCCATCTACATAGCGTTGATAGTCTCGGCTATATTGCTGCTTGACAATTCGCCGGTGATGTACCTGCTGGTATTCCCGCTGTTGATTGTGCTGGGTATCGGCGAGATGATCACCATGGCCAAGGACGACGCTACCCAGTCATGGCTGGTCAATGTCATCGACATGCTGGGCGGCGTGGGGCTGTTTGTGGCCTTCTACATGCACTATGAGGGCGAGACGCTGCAGTCGCGCACGATGTGGCTGCTGCCCATCGCGACCTACCTGCTGCTGCGCACGATCGTGCAGCTCTATCGTCCGCGCCAGAATGCTGTCCACAGCCTGGAGCGTTCGTTCTTCTCGCTGGGCTATGTCGCCTTGCCGCTGGCCCTGCTCAATGTCGTGATGAGCATCACCGAGCCGCGTCTGCTGTTGGGCATGTTCATGTTCATCTGGCTCTATGACACGGGTGCCTACGGTGTGGGTATGCTGCTGGGGCGTCACCGCCTGTTCGAGCGCATCTCGCCCAAGAAGTCGTGGGAGGGCGTCATCGGCGGCATTGCCGCCAGCGTGGCAGGAGCCTATGTGACCCACTACTGGTTTGACGAGTTCTTCCAGGTTCCTGACTTGACGACCTGGGTCGGCCTGAGTGTCGTTGTGGCCGTGTTTGCCACCTTTGGTGACCTGGTCGAGTCGCTCATCAAGCGCACGGTCGGAGTCAAGGATTCGGGCAACATCATGCCCGGTCATGGCGGTATCCTGGACCGCATCGACAGCTTGCTGCTGGTTTCCCCGGCAGTGCTCATCTATCTGATGCTCATCGTTCCCAATATCTGATCAGGTCCATGCGCCGCATTATTCCGTTCCTATCGATCATCCTGCTGCTGTCGCTCGCAATGGCATGCGGCAAGGGCAAGAAGGACGTGCAGGAGCAGCACCGACTGCCCGACACGCTCGTCGTGGGCACGCTCTATAATCCCACCGGCTTTTTCATCCTCAAGGGTGACACGATGGGCTATGACTATGACCGCATCTGTGACTTCGCCCGCTCCCGCGGCATCGTGTTGCGGTTCAAGGTGGCGCGCAGCATGCCTGCCCTGCTCGACTGGCTCAAGCAGCGCCAGGTCGATGTCCTGGCCTGTGAGATTCCCGTCACGGCCGAGTATAAGTCGCGCGTGCTCCACTGCGGTGCCGTCAACGAGACCTATCAAGTGCTCGTGCAGCACAGCGGCAAGGACATGATCTATGACGTGACGCAGCTCATCGGGCGCGAGGTGTATGTCGAGAAGGGCTCCAAGTATGAGTCCCGGTTGCGCAACCTCGACAACGAGGTGGGCGGTGGCATCACGATCCACACCGTCGAGGGCGAGGCGGCCCTGCCGTCGGAGTTGATACAGCGAGTGTCACGGCGCGAAATCGGCTATACCATCGTCGATAGCGACATCGCCCAGATGAACCTCACCTATTATGACAGCATCAATATCGGCCTGAGGGTGGGCTTTGCCCAGCATTCCTCGTGGGCCGTCGACAGGCGTGACCAGTGGCTGGCCGACAGCATCAACGCCTGGGCTGCCAGTGTCAATGCCCAGGAATACTCCAAGCAGGCCTTGAAACACTACTTCGAGATGAACCGTGGCCCCAAGCCCGATTCTGTCAAGGTAGATACCCCTGCCGTGACACCGCCGGGCGCGATTTCTCCCTATGACCAGGTCTTCAAGCAGTATGCCCAGGAGATCGGTTGGGACTGGAGACTGCTGGCTGCGATAGCCTACTCCGAGTCGGGCTTCGACCCCAATGCCACCTCATGGATGGGTGCGCGTGGTCTGATGCAGGTGATGCCCAGGACGGCAAGGTCCTTCGGTGTCGAGAGCGAGAATGATCTGACCAATCCCGAGGTGAGTGTCCGTGTCGCCTCCCGCATCCTCAGGGAGCTGGATGGCATCATGCGCAGCCGCACGGGCCCCGGAGACCGCATCAAGTTTGTCCTGGCGGCCTACAATGCCGGGTCGGGCCATGTGACCGACGCCATCGCGCTGGCCCGCAAGTATGAGCTCAATCCGCGCGTGTGGAGCGAGAACGTCGAGCAAGCCATGTTGTGGAAGATGGATCCCGAGTACTATAACGACTCGGTGTGCTCCAACGGCTACTGTCGTGGCACCGAGCCAGTGGACTATGTGATCAAGGTGCTCAACTGCTACGAGAACTACAAGAAGAATTACAAGAAATAAATCGTAACCAATCAACAAGAAGAAAACATCATGAGGAAGAAACATTTAATCGTTGCCACCGTTGTGGCTTTGTCGGCATCCATGATGATGCAGTCCTGTATCGGCAGCTTTGCGCTGTTCAACAAGGTGAAGACCTGGAACGAGCACGTGGGGGACAAGTTTGTGAACGAGATTGTCTTTGTGGCCATGTGGATTCTGCCGGTCTATGAGCTGTGCTTTGCCGCCGACCTGCTGGTCCTGAACAGCATCGAGTTCTGGTCGGGCACCAATCCTGCATTGGCCCAGACCAAGGTCATCGACGGCAAGGATGCCCAGTACCTGGTTGCCCGCAACGAGGCTGGCTATACCATCACCAACATGACGACCAAGCAGGTGACCCGCTTCAACTTCAATGCCGAGGACAACTCGTGGTCACTCGAGAACAATGGCCAGGAGGTGAAGTTGTTCACCTTTGTTGACGACACCCACATCGACGTGATCACCCGTGACGGCAGCTACACTCGCGTGGAACTGTCGCAGCCCGGCGTGCTGGCCTATCAGCAGCTCATCGGCATCGGCGGCACTGCCCTTGCCCTGAAGTAATCCGGGTGACAGATAGTATAGAGAGAACGGGCAAGACGGATGCTGAAAGGCCGTCTTGCCCGTTCTCTTGTTATTCCCGTGATTGCTGCCGCTCACTTGAAGAACTTGCTGTGGCGGATGAAGGCGTAGCACAGCGCAACCAGGACGGCCGAGATGGCGAGGGCCAGCGGAAATCCCCAGGGCCAGGACTCCATGCCGTTGGGGACGTTCATGCCATAGTAGCCGGCAATGACGGTGGGTATCATGAGCAGGATGGTGACGACGGTGAGCGTCTTCATGATGCGGTTCAGGTTGTTGGCGATGACCGACGAGTAGGCTTCCTGCTGGCGGTCGAGGATGTCGTTGTAGATGCTGGCGGTGTCGAGTGCCTGCTGGGTCTCGATCTCGACGTCCTCGAGCAGGTCGTGGTCATGGGGCAGGGTGCGCAGGCGCATCTTCATGCGGGCCAGCACGGTGGCATTGCCCTTGAGCGAGGTGATGAAGTAGATCAAGAACTTGCCCAGCCCCATGGTGCGCATTAGCTCGTCGTTGTCCATTTTCTCTTCAAGACGCCCCTCGGCAGCGTTCATCATGGCGTTGATCAGCTTGAGGTACTTGAGATACCACACCGAGGTCGATAGCATCAGCGACAAGAGCAAGTCATAGCCCTTAACGGCGTTGATGCGGCGGCGCTGGCTCCAGAGGATGAAGTCGTCGAGAACCTCGTTCTGGAAGTAGGACACTGTGATAAACACGTCGTCGCGGATGAGGATGGCCAGCGGCGCGGTCGAGAAGACGGTCTCGCCGTCCTCGTCGATGCTCTTGCATGGCACGCGCACGAACACCAGCAGCCAGTTGTCCTCGTGATCGACACGGGGGCGCTCCTCGGTGTCCTCGGCATCGTGGATGAAGTAGAGCGGCACGTCAAAGCGCTCCTTCAACATGGCCAACTCCTCGTCCGTCGGGTTGGTGACCATGGTCCAGCACCCCGACTTCCACTGATTGATTTCACCGAATCCTTCCCGGCATTTCCAGTAACTGATCATAATTCCCTCATTTTAGCCCTCAAAGTTGCAAAGATAGCCTTTTTTAGACAAATTGGCAAAGAATGGGGCAATACTCTATTATCGAAACTTGAGTCTGGTTGAAAAAAAGGGGCCACAGGGCATGGTGTGCTGTGGCCCCTGATAGAGTCAATCGATTGTTGATTAAAGACGGCTTACTTCACGACCTTGATGACGCGGGTGGAGCCGTCACTGTAGGTGGCACGCTGCAAGTACAGGCCCGTAGCGGGTGCCGAGGGCAACTCGCGACCCGTCAGGTCATAGTAGCGGGTGTTGACCGCCTGTGCGCCCGAGACCATCTCGTTGATGCCGGTGTGGCTGGGATTGTCAACATAAATGACTTCGGAGCGGTTCACCTCGTCACCGGCAGTATAGATGCTCTGAAGGCCCACCTTGTCATAATCGGTGGTGTAGAGATAGACCGTGTGGCGGCCGTTACCGTTCATGTAGATGTCAAAGTTAATGTTGTCCTCAAACTTGTAGGGGATATCGGTCATTGCGCTCGACAGGCCGATGTAAGTCTCGGGGTCGAAGGTGAATACCTTGTCATCAAGCAGGATGTTGTAGTACAACTTGTTCTCGTTGAGCTTGTTGCCATCGACGTCAACCGTGGGAATGGTGAAGTGAAGCACCGTGAATCCTGTCGTGACGTTGACCGTGATGTCCTCGACGGTGAAGATGGGGGCTGCAGGTACGGCGGGCACCTCGTCAAAGGCTACAAGCCCGGGAGCCACATAGTCGCTGAGAATCGACAGCGTGCTGGGGCCGACGTTGGTGATCATGGCCGCGGGCCACTCGGCAACGATGTTGCGGGCATCCTCATCGACATTGAAGACAATTTCATCGTTGAGGTTGTAGTTGAACACGGGGCTGCCGTAGGTCTCGGTATCGACATAGGCGTCGCCGGTGAGCACATAGATGTGACCATTGTAGTAGGGATCAACGCCCAGGTACTGGCGGGTGGGGAAGGTGGCCTTGCCGTCAACGAGCGTGCCCTTGATGAAGGCATCAGGGTTATTGTTGTTGAGGTTGCCCATGTAGATGTCCTGGCCATCAATGGCGACGCTGACGACGGTCTCCTTGGTCTTGGTGAGGTCGGTGGGGTCCGAGAGATAGGTCATGGTGTAGCTCTGGATATACATGTCATCCTCGGTCAGCGTGATGGGCTCGTCGGTCTGCGGAGCATAGACGATGTGCTGATCGGCCATGTAGAACCAGTCGGCGGTAGCATCACACAGGCCGATAAATTTGTCGCCCAGCTGGGTGAGCACGCCATTCTCCCAAGTGAACTCGATTTCGCCTTCCTCCTCTACAACGGGCATGCCCTCCTCCTCGTCATAGTGCATGCAGTAAGCATAGTAGGGGTCGCCCGCGTCGATTATATAGAGCTGCGGCAGCTTCACGACATACTTGCCGTCGCCGGCAGGCTCGGCTTTGATCCATGGCAGGATGGAGAACCAGATGTAGCCCTGTGAGATGGGATTGTAGATGTAGAGGTTGCCGTCGTCACCCTCGACCACCTTGCCGATGCCGCCATCCACATTCTGGATGTAGATGTCGCCCCAGCCCAGGCCGTAGGCAAACGACGAGGCATACATGTTGTCGTGCAGCACGCCATCAGGGACATCCATGATGGGCTCTTCCTCGGCACGCACGGGGGCGGGAGCGGCGATTTTGAACTGTGACAGTTTCATGCTGCCCTTGGCGGGCACACGTTGAGCGCTGGCCGTGCTCGGGATGAGCAGGGCGGCAGCCACTGTAATAAGGGTAATTAATTGCTTCATAACTTGATTATATTTTAAAGGTTAAAACTAAAGCTAGTAATTCACCTGCAAATGTAAAGAAAATCCAGTGGAAAAACAATAGTGTAGAAGCATTTTTTTGATTCCTGGCCGGTTGATGCATTACGGGCTGGCAGCCCGTAATACTGGGACGGCATGTCGAGCATTGGGGAAAATGAGGTGGAGAAATTGCATCGATGATAAAATGTTGCTACCTTTGTGACTATGGATCATAGCAATGAACGCCGCAAGCAGTGGATGGCATCTCATCCTGAACTTGTCGTCAAGCCGTCGATGAAGCGTCGCAAGGTCGGGCATGACTATAGCGGTGTCGCTATCTACATGGTGACCCTGTGCATCGAGGGCCGTCGCCCCGTCCTGGGCACGTTGCATGGGCCGGATGATAACCATCGATTGCCTTGGGTTTACCCCTCTCAAGTGGGCCTGGCCGTCAAGCGGGCTTGGCGTGAACTGCCTCAATATCATCCCCAAGTGCGGTTGCTGGGCTTCCAACTGATGCCCGACCATGTGCATGGCATCATCTATGTACAAGAGCCGATGCAGCAACACCTGGGACGCTTGATACAGGGTTTCAAGAAGGGGTGCCGCGATGCCCTCAAGTCGATGGGCATCGATGGCGTGGCACTGTGGGAGGATGGGTATAATGATCGCATCTTGAAAGGTCAAGGACCGTTAGAACGCTGGATTCAATATTTGATGGATAACCCTTGTCGGCTATGGATCAAACGAAATCATGCCGACCTGTTCCATCAGCAGAAGGATGTCATTATCGGCTCTTCTCCAGTGACAATTATGGGAAACCGTTTCCTGCTCGACTTTCCCGATAAGGTGGCCGTCAAGTGCTCGCGGCGATTGACAAGTGAAGAAATTGATGACGAATGCAAGCGATTCCTTTCCCTAGCCAGTCACGGAGCCGTGCTTGTCTCGCCCTGCATCAGCCCCGGGGAGAAGGAAGTGATGGCATGTGCCTTTGAGGCGGGTTTTCCCATCATTCTGCTTCTGGAGAACGGATTCTCCCCCTACCAGAAGCCCAGTGGCCGCCAATTTGATGCCTGTTCCGAGGGGCGCCTGCTACTTGTTGCCCCGTGGCCCCATCATGACGATTACCGCAAGATCACCAGGCTGCAATGCAACACCTTGAATAGCCTAGCCCAGAGCATCTGCCGCAATGACTGGCACAGCGTTGAGTGATGAAACTCGGCCCTGTGCAGTGAAGATATTACGGGCTGGCAGCCCGTAATACTGGGACGGCGAGCTAAATAAACGAGGGCTGCGGCAACCGGTTGTCGCAGCCCTCGGTAGGGTTTCTCTGTAAAACGTCGAGGCGGGATTAGCAGCCGAGGCGCTTCTCGAGGTTGGCGCGGATGGCCTTGATGAAGTCGGCGCTGTTCACGGCCTTGGCCTCAACACCCTCCATGAGGTTGACGAGGTCCTTGGTCACGATGCCGGCGTTCAGGGTGTCGAAGCAAGCAGCCAATGTTAGTAAAGAATGGCTTTGTCCTTGATTTTGATTTAATACTTAGGGCTCATCATTTCCAAGAACTGTGTTGTTCTCGATATTTATTTGTATATTTCCTCCTTTCTTTAAGTTGTATTTAGTTTGAACCCATTTGTTGCTGATTGTAGCAGCTGACGAATAAAATCTAACACGGACCTTAATCGTTTCCGCCTTTTCAGAAGCTACAAAAGTGTTGGTCGAA
>JAFTFA010000264.1 GCA_017449785.1 Muribaculaceae bacterium
ACCTGCCTGCTTGATGCGTCGGCCCAGCACCAGGACGGTATCCAGGTTTTGGATGACGCCCTGCCCCTTGTCGGTGGCCGAGGCATTAGCGGGATTGACAAACAGGCGGACACGCGCCGCATTCCAGCCCTGCTGCTTGGTCCAGGTGATGACATCGTCAATGACCTGCCCGTTGACGTCATAGTAACGCGCCCAGCTGTTGCCATACCTCCAGGCCAGCCGCTGGTGGGCCTCATACTTGGTCAGCATCGAGATGTCACCGCCAACGACGCGTCCCTCATAGGGTTCGGGTTCGACCTCACCGCCCAGGATGAGATCGATCAACGCGTTCACGTCGGCAATGTTCACCTCGCTGTCACTGTTCACGTCACACACAGGCGGAGCCTGCTTGGTCAAGATGGCATCTATCACGGCATTGACGTCGGCAATGTTTACCTCGCCATCGTCATTCACGTCGCCCAGAGCGGCCGCATTGGCACCAAATCCAGTCAGTGCCAACGCCATCAACAGGAAAAACCTTTGATAATATGATTTCTTCATTCGTTTCGTTCAATAGTTCATCATTGCGGAACTGCGGTCAGGATGCGGTCGATGACTGCATTGACGTCGGCAATATTCACCTCGCCGTCGGCATTGACATCGCCAGTGGCCTCTCCACTCTTGGCAAGAATAATGTCAATCACCGCATTGACGTCGGCAATATTGACTTCACCGTCATGGTTGACATCGGCACGGTCACTGTCCAGATAAGGCAGATAGACGTCGGTCACATTGGCCACATCATACTTGTTGGTCTGGGTGATGATCTCAAAGAACGACGTAGTGTTGACATTGGTCACATCGACCGTCTGCATGTTGCTGGAGCCGTGGTTGAACACAAAGTTCATGTAGTAGTCCTTGGACGTGATGTTATAGGTCTGATAGTAGAACTTGACGCCATTGACCACCTTGGTCTGGGTAACCGACTGGCCGGGCCAGTTGCCGTTGAACTGCTTGTTGGCACTGTCCCAGGTATAGAAGTTGACTGTGGACCAGTTGTTGGGGGCCACGGTCGGATCCTTGAGATAGACCGTGATCTCGTATGGCTCAAACACGCTGGTGTCGATCGTGTAGTGACGCGTGATCACGCCGCTGACAGCACCGTTGATGAGCAGGCCGACCTTGAGCGTCGCGGTCTTGTCGATCGTCACGCTGGCACCGTCGGCAACACGGGTGCCATTGCTGGCAGTGGGCTCGCTGCCGTCCAGGGTATAGACGAGCTGGGCACCGTCGGTCTGGCTCACGGCAGTGAAGGTCACGTTGATCGCGCCGTTATACTCGCCACTGGGCTTGTTCACCCATGCCGTCTCGGTGGTCTTGCTCATGGCCAGGCGATAGTTGGTGCCGCTCACGACAACGACAAAGCTGGACGGAATCTGATAGGCCGTGCTGCCCATGGCGGCCAGCATCGAGATGTTGCTCGAGGAGCCCACCGTGCGCTGCACATAGTAGTTCTGGGCGCTGCTGTTAGCCATGTTATAGGTCATGCTGGTGTTGGTGATGCCGACGAGCTGGCGGGCATAGATCATCTGCTTGATGCTCTCCTTGTAGTCCTGCCAGTGCTTGAGGAAGATGCAGGGTGTGCCCGGGGTCGCCAGCAAGTAGGCGTTAGCGGCCTCAATGTTGTTGCGGATGGGATCCTGCTGGTTGTTGACATCACGGATCTGGGTATCGTGGTTCTCGACAAAGGTCACGGCATATCGGCGATAGCTGGTCTCCATGTTCAAGCCGCGGCCCGAGCCCGACAGACGGGTCCAGTTGTTATTGTTGACCGCGTCGCGGATGGTGTAGCGGAAGGGGAAGTCAAACGCTGCACTCTGCACCACGCCATCGACCTTGGTGCCGTCGATCCAGTTCTTGACGGCGCTCAGGTTGCCGTCCCAGTACTCACCCACCGAGAACTCGGCGCCGACACTCGAGTTGTACATGCCCGTGAACGAGGCCGAGTAACCCTTGGTCATATCGGAGCGGAATCCGGCATAGCCCAGGTCGTTGAGCAGCAGGCCCAGATAGGCCTTGACGCTCTTCTGCACGTTGGAACTCATGTGGTCCAGGTCACGCATGCCGCCCCAGTCCTCGCCGGTGTCGTTGTTGGCGCTCAGCGAGTAACCGTTCTGGGTGGCCCAGGAGAGCGCTGCACCGCCGTCATCGTTGCGGCAGATGTCGGTGGACTTCAATTGATAGGTCACGCCCTTGTAAACCTCGGCGGGGAAATCGACCCAGTTGGAGACATTCTTGCGGTGGTTGATGACCACGTCGGCAATGGTGCCAATGCCCTTGCTCTTGAAGGTATTGATCATCGAGCGCAGCTGGGACTCGGAGCCGAACGAGCTGTTGTAGTTGGTGAACCAGTACAGGTCGTCATAGCCCATCGAGGTGCCGCCGCCACACGAGGCGCTCTGCGGTACCCACACGAGCTTGAAGAACTCGGCCAGCTCATCGGCCTGGGACTCGAGCACGGTCCAGCGGGAGTCACTGTAGGAATCCCAGTAGAAACCCTGCAACATCACGCCGTTGTAGTTGGCAGGCCATCCCTGGGCCAGCGAGAGCAACGGCAACATCATGACAAGTGCGGTAGTAAAAATCTTTTTCATCGTCAGTATAGTTTTTTAATGGTTATATTTTGCGCCAAGAGGTGCTGATCCACGACAATGGCAAGTAACTGTCGCACACTTGTGGAGAATCAGCCTAATTAATGCAAAATTAGCAATTTATCGCCAATTCCCATCACATTATATAAAAATGTCACCAATTATTTTGCGTGCAATCGTTTGCAGAGGCCCGTTGGCCGCCGCCACACGTCAAGAGGGTGTGTCATAATTGTGTCACATCCTCATTTTGTAACATGCTGTAAAACATATAACAAAGCCTCTACTTTCCCAAGCGGAGGCTTTGTCATGTCAAAAAGTTTTAGTAACTTTGTGACAATCAAATAATTAAAAATATGTCTGCAAAGTTACACTTTCGTGAGCACATAAACAACCAATTGATTCTTTTTCCTGAAAGAATCGACAAAGATATTGCCCCGGACGACCCGGTCCGTCTGGTCAATGCGGTTGTTGACGGTCTGGACATGGGGCGCATATACTCCCTGTACTACGACCACGGCGCAAGTCCCTACCATCCCAGGATGATGCTCAAG
>JAFTFA010000265.1 GCA_017449785.1 Muribaculaceae bacterium
ATCTGGCGAAAATGACTACTTTTGTAAAACCAAAAGAGATAAAAATCACTGAAATGTCTACTTTTATAAATTTATTCATCTAAAAAACATTTTCAGTGTCCACTTTCAAGGTCTGGTGCAATTTCCGTATTCAACCTTTGAGAATTTCGGCATTTTTCAGTATTCAACCTTTGAGAATTTCGGCATTTTCTGCACTTTTCCTTTGATATTTGGGATTTTATGATTACATTTGCACCCGGTAATACAAAGATGAAAATGGCAGAAAGAATTTTCAGACGCAAAATATATGAGCAAATGCTGAGTTGGAAGCAAAATCAGCACGGAACAACCGCACTTCTTATCAGGGGTGCAAGGCGTGTCGGCAAGTCCACTGTTGCCGAGCAATTTGCCCGTAATGAATACGAGAGCTACATATTAGTTGACTTCTCAACAGCAACGCAAGCAACACACCGTTTGTTTGAAGATGTCTCCAATCTGGACTACATCTTCACGCAACTGCAACTTAACTATCGGACGAGTCTGAAGCCACGCAAGTCTGTCATCATCTTTGATGAAATACAGAAGCAACCATTAGCCCGGCAAGCCATTAAAACACTTGTGGCCGATGGACGCTACGATTACATCGAAACTGGCTCTCTGTTGAGCATCAAGCGTAAAAGGAAGTCAGCTGGCAACTCCGAGCAACAGAAAAACATTCTCATTCCCAGTGAAGAAACGCGCCTTGATATGTACCCCATGGACTATGAAGAGTTTCGTTGGGCAATGGGAGACGACCAAACTATTCCCCTTTTGCGTACAATGTTCAACAATTTAAGTCCACTGAGTGATGATACGAATCGTCGTATGATGCGCGATTTCCGTCTATATGTTTTGGTTGGAGGCATGCCCCAGGCTGTCAATGACTACCTTGACACACACGACTTGAGCATTGTTGACCAGCGCAAGCGCAGCATCCTTGACCTATACGATGAAGATTTCTACGACTTGGATCCATCAGGTCAAACCTCCGACCTGTTTCACGCCATTCCTGCTCAACTAAGCAGTAACGCATCTCGCTATCAGGTGAGCAGCGTGATTGAGGGAGGAAAACTGGATCGTTTAAGAGGTCAGATAAATATCCTCAAAGATTCCATGACCGTCAATATAGCTTATCATGCCAACGACCCAAGTGCAGGATTGGCATCACACATCAACCGCGACCAGTTCAAATTGTTTTGCGGAGATACAGGACTATTTGTCACTCTCGCTTTCTGGGACGATGCATTTACAGAGAATGTCATTTACCAAAAAATGCTGAGCGACAAACTGAACGCAGATGTGGGCTACGTATATGAGAACGTGGTGTCGCAGATGCTGACAGCCGCAGGTCATAAGTTGTATTACCATACGTGGCCGACACCATCGGGCAAGCATAACTATGAGATAGACTTCCTGTTGTCCCGTAAAGCTAAAATCTGCCCGATAGAAGTCAAGTCATCGACATCCAATCTTCATGTTTCCATTGATGAATTCCAGAAGAAGTTCTCGGCCCGCATCCTTCAACGGTACCTCCTTCATTCAAAGGACATTCGGAAAGAACGGGACTTGATAATGCTGCCAATGTATATGGCAATGTTTCTTTAGTGCAATCAGCTTATAGATTTGATACTATTCCGATATGATTAAGATGATGGTCAAAATCCCCGTTTTTGACTCATTTCGATCGTTAAACTTAGTCAAAAGTGTTAAATGTGAAGGCTTTGAAAGTCGTACTGCAAAACTCTACCATATTTGTACCGTATAGTATGCAATAAACTGATAGTCAATAAGTTGCATTTTCTGCGTGGAAAGTAAATATCTATATAGATAATTCGTATTTGTATTTGTATTAGTATAATTGATGGAACTTCGGTAGGGAAATAGCATCAGCATGATCTAATTTCGTTGGAATTATAACACTAAACATCATTCAACTTGCTAATACAACACACTTTGCAGCAAACCGCTCTATTCCGCTGGCTCGTCTGAATAACTATAATAGACATCCCACATTGTGTCAGGGAATCCCCAGCCGGATGACTCGCAATTATGCAGTATATTGTCAATCCGTTTCTGGAAATGACTTTGAAGATGGTGTTGGCTTATAAACTTCATGGCGGCCTTGAAATTGTTCTCGGCAGCATCATAGAATTGTTCCCACATGTCGCCCCACTCATCAGCAATTTGACTGGCATATTCTGGAATGCTGAGCATCAAATCGGCCAACAACTCGGGAAGAGGATCAAGTGACTTGAATTCTGACACCGCTTTACGGCAGACAGAGAATCTCAATTTTGCATCGCCACGGCTGGGAAAAAACTCATTTGTAATGATTTTCCTATATTCTTCCAGCTTCGCATTGTCATCTGGCTTGATCACATACTCAAGATACTCTTTCGCTTCTTTGCGAGCCGAATACAAGTCCATCACCAATTCTTCCAAAGAACTGCGTTCCAGTGACTTGATATATTTCTTGACTTCTGATTTGGACATTTCTATTTCAATTGGAGTTTTTCAAAAATGCTTTTGAGTACAAAAAACATGACTTGTATTGAAGTCAGTTGGAATCGTTTGAGTAGAATGATGTAAATCTTTTGATGTACTCACGGGGCTCGTCGCTGAAGCGGGCAATTTCTTCATCGGTCAGCCATTTGTCAAAGTACAGGACTGCAACGCAATAGAGGTAGTGGGAGCCTGTGACATCTTCGTAGCGGCGAGCCACGTGATCGTTGAATTTGTCGGTGGCTCTGAACAGCTGGGTGAAGCGTTTGTGCCACACTCGTTCGACACTTTGACCGTTCTCCTCACGGTAAGGTTCGTTGAGTTGCTCGGGAGGGATCGGTTCTCTGGCAATTCTCTGAATCTGCTCAACAAAATGCCTGCACTCCCTTTCGAGTCCAGTATTGATTAATTCACGGCATAGCCGCTTGTCTGATTTAGATAGTTCCATAATGATTTGGTTAAGATTATTGAGTTACAAAAGTACAAAAAAACGCTGATTATAAGCCCGGAGAAAAAAAGTTCAGGATATCATGTATGTTTTCGCAAGTGATCTAACGTCTTAAGATGTATCATGAGGTGGTTTAGAAATAGAGAAGATGCCATTATCTTGTGTTCATTATTTTGTTAGCAAAAATAGACATTTTTTGTCTAACTGCGCAAATAGATATGAAAGAATGTCCTATTATTATATTTTTGATTTATTTATTTCAGTTAATTGTATCGATGCTGTCGACGCAATCTGGTGCAAATGCACTTTTTTGTGATTTTTCTTGGTGACAAAATTTGAAA
Organism: Muribaculaceae bacterium; assembly: GCA_017449785.1. Classification (GTDB taxonomy): domain Bacteria; phylum Bacteroidota; class Bacteroidia; order Bacteroidales; family Muribaculaceae; genus Sodaliphilus. Next base: position 3,310 of record JAFTFA010000265.1, read on the forward strand.
AGTGTAATTTTGCGGCAATAAATAACATTGAAAAGTGTAGTTTTTTGCTGCAAAAAACATTTGAGAAGTGTAAATTCCATGCTATACAGGAAGATTACATCATATCTTGAGGACTATTTAAAGTCTGACTCAGGCAAAATCCTTATATTGGAAGGGGCTCGTCAGGTCGGCAAGTCGTTTAGCATCCGTGAGGTTGGCTCACGATTATTCCCGAATTATGTCGAGATAAACTTTGTGGAGGACGATGAGGGTCAGCAATTGTTCAAAAATATCCACAAGAAAGAAGACTTCTACCTGACACTTAGCATGGTAGCTGGAGAAAAGTTATCCAGTCGTGAGGATACGTTGGTGTTTCTGGATGAGATTCAACACTATCCCCAGTTCCTAACCATGTTGAAATTTTTGCGCGAGGATGGACGGTACCGCTATATTGCCAGCGGCAGCTTATTAGGCATTGTCTTGCAAGACACGACCTCTATTCCCGTAGGTAGCATTATCCGTAAGGAAATGTTCCAGCTTGACTTTGAAGAATTTCTCATTGCCAATGGTTTCGGTGCCGAGGCTATAGACGGATTACGACAATCTTACATGAATCGTCAAAGTCTTGCAGAGCAGCACCACAACCATGTGTTAGATCTGTTCCACCGCTACCTGCTGGTTGGCGGACTGCCTGATGCCGTCAATACCTACCTTAACACGCAAAATATTGTGAAAGTGCGTGAGGTGCAGGAAGGCATACTTAACCTGTACGCTGCTGATGCTGCCAAATACGAAAAAGAGCACACCAAGAAACTGCTTATACGCCGCATCTATGAAATGATTCCTTCCCAAATGGAAAACAAAAAGAAGCGTATAGTAGCCCAAAAGATACGAGGAAAAGAAGGCGACCGTTTTGCTTATTACCAAGAGGAGTTTGAATATCTTATTTCATCTGGCATTGCTCTGGCGGCTCATGCCATATCTAATCCTCATTTCCCACTGAGCGAGTCTCTCCAGAAGAACCTGTTGAAGTTGTATCTTAATGATGTGGGGCTGCTCACTGGCCTGCTCTATCACAACAACATTCGTCCTGTTATCGACGATGTGAGCAGCATCAATCTTGGTTCCGTTTATGAGAGTGTTGTTGCCCAGGAGTTGCGTGCCCATGGTCACAAACTCTTCTACTACGACAATCGCAAACAGGGTGAGGTTGATTACCTAATTGATGACCACACTGCAATGAGTGCCCATCCCATAGAAGTCAAGTCGGGCAAGGATTATACCGTGCACAGTGCCCTTAACAATCTGCTGAAGAATCCCGATTACAATATCCAGGCAGCTACCGTCATTTCCAACGAGCGTGAGATATATCAGAAGGGCAAGGTCACTTATATGCCGGTTTATTTTGTGATGTTTATGGAGGTTGACACACCTCAGACGGATGAATCAGCATACATTTTCTGATAGTTTCTACATGCACATTGGCAACTTCACAGTATGAGTCGAAATGGAAAGCCTGTTTGCCATTAAGGCAGCATTGATGGCAAAACAAGCGTTAAACTAAGTCAAAAGCGTTAGATGTGAAGGGCTTTGAAAGTTGTACTGCAAATCTCTACCATACTTGTACCGTTTAATGGTCAACCAATAGATAATCAACAAATTGTACCTTGTGTGCGACCAATGGATATGTACCTAGACAATGTGTGTTAGAATACGTTATTGTCAAGGACAGTTCAGCAGGCTGAATGCCTGGGTGCCGAGGGGAAAAATAGTATCCATTGGTGCACAACTTGTTGGGAGAACGATACCTGACCAAGAATCAATCAAGTGACCAGGGGCTTCTTGTGTCGCGGGGCGGGGTCAGCGGGGCGTTTTGAAGGTGATGTGCATGTAATTGTCGTCGGCCGAGTCGAAGCGCTGGATCATGGTGGAGCCGTCATAGATGGCTTGCAGTTGCAGGTTGATGCCTTGTTCGGCAATGGAGCCGATGGCCCCAGGGTGTCCCAGTTCTTCCTGGGTGAATGTGTAATACTGGCTGTTATTGTTAAACTCGATGAGGATATGGTGGTCCTCGCCGCCATAATTCAGCGAGAGCGGCATCACGTTGGGCGTGAAGGCCCACGAGATGTGCGAGTAGTCGGTAGCGTAGCCGAAGTCGTAACTGGCTGTGACGGCGACAGGCGCGGCGCCTGCAAGGGCCTGGCTCAATGCTGCATCAGCATCTACCACCCTGGCAATCAGTGACACTGGGAAGTCCTGCAAGAAAAAATGGTGCATCTTGTAGCCCGACACATCAATTTGTACGTTGTCAAAGGTTTCCCGATAGGCTTCTATACTGCGATGTCCTTCCTCCTCATCAATCGTCACCTTGCTATCCTTGTTGGTATAGGTAACGATCAACTTCCCGGTATATTCTCCCGCGATGTTCTGCCCGAAGGTTTCCTTCTGCTGGTGGCTCAGCCTCATTTCCATGTCATTGTCTTTGTTGCAAGAGGCAAGGGTGACAGCAACAAGCATCATACAAGCGATTGACAGTTTCATTGTTCAATACTACTGTTTTTAGGCATTCCTTATTCCTTATAATGAACGTCGCTTGTCGAGAAAAATTGCACCAAGTGGATTATTATTTCTGATAGGAAGGCGGTGTGTCATAATTGCGACCAGGTAATATGACCGTGCTTCGCACGGGAAATTAATCAAATTTTTAAATTAAAATTGATGTTTCTGGCATATTGATGAAAATTTTATATTTAATTTTAAATTTCCCGCCCGTAGGGTGGTTATAATTCTAGCAGTTGAATTATGACACACCTCCCCATTGTCATAGGGTCCCCGTTTCTGTTGGGACGAAATGCTGTTTTCAGGCGTTGTGGCCCATGTCGTAGGCCGCCTGCAGCTTGTCGTTGCCGTCGATCTCGCGCGGGGCACCCACGCCGCCGCAGAAGAGGTGACCCGCAAGTCTGCTCTTGGGATAGCAGTCAATCCAGCCCGTCAGGCCCGTCTCGGCTCGCTTGCAGACGTGCTCCTCGCCCTCGGCAGCGGTGGTCAGCAGATAGACGTCGCGGAACTGGTAGTCCAGCGGGTACATGGCGTTCATGCGGTCGATGAGGGTCTTCATCTGGCCGCTCATCTCGTAGTAATAGATGGGCGTGGCCCAGGCCACGACGTCGGCCTTCATGACCTGTGCCATGATGTCGTTCACGTCATCGTTGATGACACAGCGGCCCAGCTTCTGGCACGCCAGGCAACCCTTGCAGAACTGGATGTTCTTGCCTGCAAGGGAAATCTTCTCTACATCGTGTCCGGCAGCCTTGGCGCCTTCCACAAACTTGTCAGCGAGCATATCGCTGTTGGAGCCTTGTCTCAGGCTCGTTGAAATGACAATTACTCTTTTCATGTGTGATCGTTCAGTGTTTGTATTTGATGAAATAAACAGATATAGTGGTCTTGATTCCGTTATTGCCCTTTACGTTGCTTCAGGTAGTCGCTCGGGGAGAGGCCATAGTGTTTCTTGAACATGCGGGTGAAGTGCTGGGGATAGTCAAAGCCGAGTCGTTCGGCCGTCTGGCTGACGGTGGAGCCGCTGATGAGCAATTCCTGGGCTCGCTTCATGACAAAGCGGCGGATGGTGTTCCCCGCTGTGTCTCCCGTGATTTCCTTGATCAAGTCGCCGAAGTAGTTGGGCGACAAGAACAGCCCCTGGGCGCAGTACCTCACGGTGGGCAGGCCGTGCTGCTGATAGGTGCCCTCGTTGTAGTACCGCCTGAGCAGGTTCTCAAAGCGCGTCAGCAGGTCGTTGGACTTGATGGCCTCGGTCGAGAGTTGCTTGGCATAGAAGCGGGCAATGTGCTCCAGCACCAGTTGGATGTAGGCGGTGATGATGGGTCGGGTGTGCTGGTCGTCGTTCCCCAGTTCGTGGCGCAGGGCCTCGAGCAGCGTGACGATGCACTGCCGCTGCTGGTCGGACATCAGCAGGGCCTCGTTGGTGTTATAGGAGAAGTAGGTGTAACTCGGCATCCGCCGCTCCAGGTCGCTGCCGTGCAGCAGTTCGGGGTCAAAGAGCAGTGCCCACCCCTTGGTCTGGATTTCCTC
>JAFTFA010000266.1 GCA_017449785.1 Muribaculaceae bacterium
ACAAATAGGCCGATGTGCCCTTGCCGTCCTGCACGCCGACATACTCGGAGAACTTACCTTTACGCAAGTCAAGGTCGACTACGATGACTCGTTTGTTGATGTAGGTGTAGGACAATGCCAGGTTCACGGCCACGAAACTCTTACCTTCACCAGACATGGTTGAGGTGAACTGGATGACCGTTGCCTCATCTTCGGGTTTATTCTGCATGGTGACGAAGTCCAAGTTGTTCCTGACTATTCGGAAGGCCTCATTCATGCGGTCATTAGATGTCTCGTTAACCACAATCTCGCCGGTGACATTGGACTTCTTGGCCGGCAACTCGCCCAGAATCGGGATGTCGCAGACTTCTTCGATCTCCCTACGGGTGTGGATGGTCTTGTCAAGCGAGAAGTACCAGAATACACCATAAAGGATGATGGCGGGAATCAGCAGGCCGACAACCATACCCGTGAGAACGATACGTTCAAGCGGTGCCGATACGGGGGCATAGTTGGGCAGTGCAGACTCCATGACCTTGGCGTTAGGCTCGGTAATAGCCATCTGCAGGGCGTTTTCCTCGCGCTTATTGAGCAGGTAGAGGTAAAGCTCCTCCTTGATCTTCTGCTGGCGGGTAACCTCGGTAATAGCTTTCTCATGCGACGGGTTGGCCATCATGTTGCTCTGTGCCTGGCTCTGCAGGCGCTGTGCCTGGCTCTGTCTCGTGCGCAGGGTAGAGATATAATTGTCCAAACTGGCAAGGATGTTCTTCTTCTGTGCTGCGAGCGACGCGTTGAGCTCCTTCATGACAGGGTTCTCGGCACTCGAGGTTGCAGAAATCTTCTGGTAATCCTGGATGGACTTGTTGTATTGATCAATCTGGCTGACAATACCTGAGTTGTTCATTCCGGTATTGACAGGGATGAGTTCGCCTTGTCCCATGCTCGAGATGAAGTTGCGGATCTGAGACGCAAGATTAATCTCAAGGTTGGTGTTCTCGGTCTCATCGATACGGTTCATGGCGTTGGAGGCATTGCCCAGCATGAGCGAGTTGGCTGAATTGGCGGTCAAGATAGCTACCTCGTTGTCCACACCGCTCAGGTCCTTTGACAGGTCGGCGACGCGTTCGGCAATAAAGGCCTCGGTGCTGCGTGCTACCTGGTTCATGTCATTGATGCCCTCTTGGTTATAGGCCACAACCAGGGCGTTCAGGATATCGGCACACATCTGGGGATTCTGGCCGCGGATAGCAAGATTCAACACATCACTGTGCTGGTCGGCAAGCTCAACAACCAGTGAACTGGCAAGCCCTCGTGCCATGGAGTTGGGATTGCTGATGCTCACGATGAGGCTGCCGTCAATGTAGGACTCATTGAACTTGTCGGTCTTGCTGATGGCAACGGGGCCGTAGTCGGTGTTCACTTTGCTGCCGAAGTGGGCCTTCTTCCATTGGCCGCCATTGACCTGGAACTCATATTCGTCCTCACTCTTGGGGACGAGCGTGATGTTAAAACCATTGGTCACCTCCTTGAGCGGTGTGACGGTGACGGGCGTGTCCTTGTAGATGTTGACATCACGCAGGAACATGTGGCGGAAGTACTGAACATTCAGGCCGAGTGAATTGACTACAACCTCCATGATACGTGACGACTTGAGCTTGTGAGGCTCGTTGGGGATGTAGTTGACGGTGCTCAGTCCCAGATCGCTGAAAGTCATTGACGGGGTGCCCTGGGCACTGTCCTTGGACCTGATGAGGATAGATGACTTGGCTACGTAGAACTGGGGTAATGTCTTGCCGTAGAGGTAGGCGATACAGCCGCAGATGACCACGGACAAAACAAACCAGTACCAGTTATAGGCACAGGCCATGAACAATCTGTCCCACTTCACGCCAGTGCGTGCGCGTTTTTTCTTTTTTTCCATTGCCGCCGCTTTGGCGACCAGATCTTCTTGAACTATTTCTTGCATGATAAGCTAAATTTGTTCGAAATAAAACACGAAATATACCCAGATTAATCACCATGAGGGTGGCACCTGTGCATAAAACGCTGCAAATTTAATGCAAATCAGTCTAAATGACAAAAGATACATCAATAAAAAATATTAACAAAAGTGGGAATTATGGGCGATTGTTGTGGTATGATGTGAAAAACAACAGGGTGACTGTCGCTTGCAGCCACCCTGTTGTTGTGGAATTATTCAGTAATGGGAATTAATCGATTTCTTCGTCGGCCTCGTAACCGCCCATCTCGCGGATGGCGTTCTTGAGCATTACATACTGCTGGAACAGATGGTTGACGGGCACCTCATCAACGGTGTAGTCGTGCATCGGGCTCTTGAGGAAGAAGCTCAGGAAGCGCTGCGTGCCACAGCGGCCGGCGCGACGGGCCAGGTCGATGAGCAGACACAGGTCAAGGCACAGGGGAGCTGCCAGGATAGAGTCGCGGCACAGGAAGTTGATCTTGATCTGCATGGGATAGCCCATCCAGCCGAAGATGTCGATGTTGTCCCAGCCTTCCTTGTTGTCGTTGCGGGGAGGATAGTAGTTGATGCGTACCTTGTGGTAGTACTCGCTGTACAGGTCGGGCTGGTCGTCGGCCACGAGGATCGACTCGAGGGTCGAGAGCTTGCTGACCTCCTTGGTGCGGAAGTTGGCGGGCTCATCAAGCACGAGACCGTCACGGTTGCCCAGGATGTTGGTGGAGAACCAGCCGTTCAAGCCCAGCATGCGGGTGCCGATGATGGGAGCGAAACCGCTCTTCACCAGGGTCTGACCGGTCTTGAAGTCCTTGCCGGCGATAGGCATCTGGGTCTTCTCGGCGAGTTCCCACATAGCGGGAATGTCAACGGTAGTATTGGGAGCACCCATGATGAACGGGCATTCCTCCATCAGCGCAGCGTATGCGTAGCACATCGAGGGAGCCACCTTGTCAACAACGTTGTCCTTCATGGCCTGCTCCAGGGCAGCGATAGTGCCGTGATACTTCATGTCGGGCTCGACATAGATCTCGGTCGATGCGGCCCACAGTACAACTACGCGGTCAACACCGGTCTCCTTCTTGAAGTTGCGGATGTCCTCGCGGATCTGCTCGGTCATGTCCCAGCGGTCCTTGCACTGCTTCACGTTGTCACCGTCCAGACGCTTTGCATAATTCTTGTCGAAGGCGGCCTTCAACGGCTTGATCTTCAACAACTCGTCCTTAACGGGCTCGATGTCCTTCTCCTTCAGTACCTCGGCATTGATGGCGCTCTCATAAGCGTTGGCAGGGAATACGTCCCAAGCTGCAAATACGAGATCGTCGAGGGTGGGCATCGGCACGATGTCCTTATAGTGTAAATACTTCTTGTTTTCGCCTTTACCAATGCGAATCTTGTCATACTGAGTCATGCTGCCGACGGGCTTTGCAAGTCCCTTGCGAGCCATCATCACACCAGTCATGAAAGTGGTGCTCACTGCACCCAATCCTACTACCATAATACCTAACTTGCCGGTAGCGGGCTTAGCGATTTCTTTTGCCATAATCTTTTATTACAGTTAATGTTATAAGTTGATATCTCATTTGTGTCCTGCACCACCGGAAGTGGGCATTAGACATTCTCGTTTGAATTGCTCTCGCGAAAAACGCCGCTAAATTACAGCCTTTTTTTGAATTGAAATCTAAAAGAATATGAATTTTTGAGCTGAACGCGTTAAAATTTAGCTAGATTTCCTAAAAGTCTATAATTTCTGCCATAATTGACCGTTAAATTGTTAATGATGTCTAATGCTACGTCTTGAGAATTATTGCTTTTGGCTGTCTTTTTTCATCTTTTTTCATCGATGTCAGCTTTGATAACATTTTTTTAGATTTCAAAAATCGCAGAATGATTGTTGATCTGTGATATTGGGTGGTGAAACTGCTTGCATCACGCCTCTTTGTTTATGTTTTTAGGTAAAAAGATAGCCATTACAAACCAAAAACAAGTTCATCATGATTTAATCTTGGATATTATGGTGTGTGTGAATTATTTTTCAGTAATTTTGCTGCTTAATTTCATTCATCTCACGATTTATAAGGATATGCCAGCAAGAATATGTGTCTTTGACAATATTAAGTTCTTATTAATTGTTTTTGTCATCTATGGTCACCTTTGGGAGATTGGTTTTGATATTCCAAAGTGCCTATATGGTATTATCTATTCCTTCCACATGCCCATGTTTATCATGGTAACTGGCTATTTCTCAAGCCGTGGAGCGCACTCAACTAAGTTCTGGAAATCAATTCTGAATTTAGGAGTACTATATTTATTATTCTCTGTAATCAATATGCTGGTGAGGGTTGTGGTGTATAATAGGCCTCCTATACGTTCAGAGTTTATTCCCCCGTTTGCCCTATGGTACATCCTGAGCATGATATGCTGGCGCATCCTGCTCCGTTATATTCCCGAGAGGTTATTGAAGAGTTGGATTTTCTTTGCTGTCACAATGTGTGTCTCCATTCTGCCATGTTTTGTGATGCTCAATTATTTTTCTCTGGCTCGCACTATAGCTTTTTTCCCGTATTTCCTCTTGGGATGGTTATGTAAGGAATACCAGTGGATTGATAAGATTAATAATATCAATCGTAATTTTAAGATTCTGATTGTATTGTCATGCATTCCTTTATGTTACATTGTTACAACGATGCCTCTACACATCTTTTGGGGATGCTATCCCATGAATTATACTGTTCAACAGATTCTTGTATATAAAGTTCTTGCTTGGATAATTGCATTGACAATAGCAATCTCTATTTATATTGTCATGCCTAAAAAGATTGCGATTAAAGAAGGTCGATACACTCTCTTTTATTATTTATATCATACGATTATGATCTATCCTGTCTTTGATTGTCTGATGAATCTGACGACCAGGAGTTTTGCCATGAGTTTTGTCGCATTGATAGGTATAATGGTCTCGTTGTACTTGCTTAGAAAGATTCAATTCTTCAACAACGTGCTCACTATTATAAAATGAGACACACCCACTATTCCGCAATAGCGGTAGCAGGTGTGTTTGGTTAATGACAAGACTGGCCTCAGTTGTGGCCGCCCAGGAAGGCCTCGGCAGTAGCAATGTCACCGGCATGGTCAACGTCGATGATCTTGTCAATGCTGTAGGCCTGCAATCTGAATCCCTTCTCAATGAGGTGGCGCTGGAAATTGCGCATGCGACTGATGCCCTGTTCGATGCATTCGTTCAGTGGCCCAAAGGCACGATCGGTCATGGCATAAACTCCACCTGATACATATCTGGCGCCTTCCCAAGGCTTGTCGCGGAAAGCCGTGATGCCCATCTTGTCGTCGACATCGACCCACAATGGTTTTTCATCGTCGACAAAGGGGGTGACGGCCCACATGCCGTCATGCAGGGTCTCGTCGGCAGCTTCAAAGGCATCGATGTACCCCCTGAAGTCCTGCTCGCGGAAGATGGTGTCCACCGTGGTGAGGCAGAATTTGCCGCGTGGCACGACGTTGCTCAGGTGCCAGAAGCTGTGCATCGAGCTGGGGGTCGTCTTGACGACAAGATTGAGTGGTACTGGCAGTTCAAGCGTTTCAAGATATTGGCGCACCTCGGTCATGTGCTCATTGACGATGATGCTGATGCTCTGGGCGTTGCATCTGAGCATGATGTTGATCAGGCGTCCAATCATGGGCTCGCCTTGGAGTTCGACGAGGGGCTTGGGCTTGGCGACGCCTTCTTGAGCCAGTCGTGAACCCTCACCTGCAGCAATAATCGCGTAATTCATAATGTGTTTTATATTATAATGTATAGTGCAATTCTATAATCTTGTGTCGTAAGGTTATGCCTCTCGTTGCGTTTAGAGGCGACCGTTCTTGAGGTAATCAAGGACTTGGGTGACGTGCGTGATGGTGTGGGGATGCGTCTGCCGGTCCTCGTCATCGGTCCAGCCTTTACCCTTGAGCCAGAGCACATCGCAACCCAGGTGTTCGGCGGGTTCGATGTCTTTGCGTAGGCTGTCTCCCACGACAAGCACTTCGTCGGGATTCAGTTCCAGTGCATCAACTCCCAAGCGGAATAGTGTGGGGTTGGGCTTGCGAACGCCGACGACGGCACTCTCGATGATGCCCTTGAAGTAGTCGCGAATACGATAGTTACGCAGCACCTCGTCGATGTTGCCGTAGAAGTTGCTCACCAGCATCATCGGGTATCCCTCGTGGAGTTCTTCGAGCATGGGACGGGCTTCATCGATACAACTTCGTGCTGCATTGTCGCAATACTCGGCAATCTGGTCTGTCCATCTGTCTCTGTCGGCTGCTTGTGGCGGATCGGGAAGGAAGCCGAGTTCAAGTGCCACCTTCTTGTGCAATAGAGCATGAAAATTGTCTTGTGGCAGAATGATGCGCTCTCGTGCCAACGCACGTTCGCCCTCGACATAGATGGTGCGGAATGTCTCCTTGTCAATGGGGACCCGTGCTTGCTGATAGCCTTGCCAGAGCACTTCGCTCCAGTGGACTCCACGGCTGTCTAGCGTGCCGCCGTAATCAAAGATGATGCCTTTAATCATAATGTGCTTGCACTAGTTGTCGCTTTATTCAGCCTTGGTCAAGTCCAGTTTCACGTTGTCGCGGCCACGGTCCTGGAACAGCTTTGGCAGCGGATTCTGGCGTGCCTCGTCATAGCGCACGCGGTTGCGGTACACGTCAAGCGCGGTGTAGATGGCATGGCGCATGGATGACTCGTTGGCAATGCCTTGTCCGGCAATATCATAGCCCGTTCCATGGTCAGGACTGGTCCTCACTATGGGGAGCCCTGCAGTGAAGTTGACACCCTCGTCCATGGCGATGGTCTTGAAGGGAGCAAGGCCTTGGTCATGGTACATGGCGAGCACGCCGTCAAAACGGCGGTAATGGCGTGCGCCGAAGAAGCCGTCGGCGGCATAGGGGCCAAAGCACTGCACGCCGTCCTCATCGAGTGCTTGCTGCATGGCTGGCAAGATGATGTCTCGTTCCTCGGTGCCTAAGATGCCGTTTTCGCCTCCATGGGGGTTAAGCGACAGCACGGCAATGCGGGGACCGTCGACGTTGAAATCGCGCTTCAACGAGAGATTGAAGGCCTTCAGTTTCTCGCGGATGCCTTCGATGGTGAGGGCCGATGGAACTTGTGACAGCGGCAGGTGGTTGGTGGCCAGGGCGATGCGCAAGTTGGAAGTGCACAGTAGCATTAGTGCCTTGTTGCCCTCGCCAGCGGCGCTCTCCAGGTACTCGGTGTGACCCGGGAAATGGAATTGTTCACTCTGGATGTTGTCCTTGCTGATGGGTGCGGTCACGAGCACGTCGATGAGGCCGTCCTTGAGGTCGCGCACGGCAGCTTCCAGGGCGATGAACGATGCCAGGCCGGCCTGTTTGCTGGGCTGGCCAAGTTCTATCTTGATGTCCTGGTCGATGCACTCGACCAAGTTGGGCATATTGTCCTTGAGGTGTTCGGCACTCTTGGTGTGGTTGATCTGGAACCCGGGCAGGTTGCATGCGTTGCGGTGATAGCTGACAATCTTGCTGTTGCCATAGATGACGGGAATGCACATGTCCATCATCTCTGGCACGCCCACTGTCTTCAGGGCCACCTCGATGCCGATGCCGTTGGTGTCACCGATGGTGATGCCGACTTTCAGTCTCTTATTGTTTTCGCTCATAATTGAATGATGTCTATTTTAGTTCATTTTTTAGCATACAAAGATGCAAAATTACAATAAAAAATGGTCTGGCCTACAATCACGACCCGAGTTTTTTGCCTTTTTTCGCATCGTATGACTTTTTTTGAAACAGAAGGGGTAGTTTTGTCAACAATCGTTTTGTCATGTTGAAATTTGTGACTACTTTTGTCAAAAATCGAGAATGTGCACGGTGCTGCCCTCTTCCTGATGAATCTCCTTTCTGATGTGGCCAGTCCGATGTTGCATTTGGTAAATAACTTGTTTTGATCATGATTTCTTACGCAGTAAAATTCATAAAAATCCTGAAATTGATTATTCTGATACCGGTCGAGCTGATATGGCTGCTGGTCTATTACACCTGCCCGGACAAGCGCAAAATCGACATGGATATGGATGCGTTTGCCAAGTTTCAGGGCCGCACAGGCATGCCTCGCCCGCTGTTGTTGATTTTGAACTTGATGTGGGTGTCCGAGTTCAGGAAGCTTTTTCTCTACAGGATCGGTGACCTGCGTGAGATCATGCGATTCTTGATGGCTAAGGGCGTATCGATAGGGTTTGACGTGCCACGCGACAAGTTCGGTGGCGGACTCTATATTCAGCATGGTTTCTGTACCGTGATCAGCGCGCGCGCCGTCGGCGAGAACTGCATGATTAACCAGTTGGTGACCATCGGTTACAAGGGCAGTAACTGCCCTGTCATCGGCAACAACGTGCGCATCGGTTCGGGCGCCATCATCATCGGCGACGTCCACGTCGGCAACAACGTCAACATCGGTGCTGGCGCCATCGTCATTCACGACGTGCCCGACAACTGCACTGTGTGCTGCCCCGAAGCCACCATCGTCAAGCGGAACGCTGTGCCCAGAGCTAAATAAAGATGTCGTATGAAGCATCCATCCACTTTTAAAGGTTTGAACTATGACAGATAAAAAATCACCCATCACCCTGTCGGTTATCGTGCCATGCTATAACGTTGAGCAGTATCTGGATTTGTCTCTTCGCTGTTTGGAACGACAATGGGAGGGACGGACCGATTATGAGATTATTTTTATCAATGACGCGAGTAAGGATGGAACGATTGATAGATTAAAAGAATTCCAGTTACGTTATCCCGACAATGTTGTAGTTATTGACAAACAAGTGAATGCTGGTGTCTCGTCAGCGCGCAATTCGGCTCTGGATATCGCCCGAGGAATGTGGATCTCATTCTTTGACCCCGATGATGTGTTGGCCGATAACAGTTATGCCAAACTCATGGCACTGGCGGAACAGAACGACTTCGATCTCATTCGCTTTGGCGTGGTTGTTCAGAATTCGGTCATGGAACAAATCCCGGTTATCAGCGAGCCGATGCAGATCAACTGGCAAGGATCTACACTGGAATACATGCAGCGGTTTAAATTTGGTATCAGCTGCTGTTATTTGTATAAGCGAACAGTCCTTGAAGGCCATCGCTATCCGCCGCTTACCATCTGCGAAGACACAATTTTCAATGTCTCGGTATTGTTGGACAACCATCCGATCGCCCAGACCGACAGCAAGGTGTACTATTACATCGTTAGGCCGACCTCAGCGACCAATACCATCAATCCGGCACGTCTGAACCGCCATTGTGATGATATTTACAAAGCAATAGGCGACCTTCAAGACCTTAAAGTATCTCAGGATGTATCCGTTCAGGAAAAAATTACAGAGCACCAGCGCCTTTTCAGCTATAATTTGCTCACGCGCTTACTTTTAAGTAATCAGAGTGTCTCTAAGATAAAAGGCAAAGTCAAACGTCTCACCGAGTTGCGGCTCTTCCCTCTGTCTGCTGGAAGTTTGATGTTGCGTTTGATGAATCTGGTCTTTAGCCATCCGTGGTTGGTTCCCTCTTTCCGACCAATATATAGATCTTACAGGAAGCGCCGTTCTCAGTAAACCTTTTTGAGTTTTCGGTGCAGAGGTTTTCTGAAAAGCTTCTTGATGAAGATATTTAGTGAATAGCAGGGAACGTCAACAACTCGATATTTAGATTATTTAGGACTATATGGAGGGTAAGAAGGTGGTCTACAGTAATGAGTATATTTTACAAAATGGAGACCGGTTTGATTATTTGAAGTTTATACTTGCAATATTTATAGTTGCAGTGCATACTGTACCCATGGGGTTGTATTTGCGTCCAATACTTAGGATAGCGGTCCCCATTTTTTTCATCATGTCTTCTTACTTTTTCTTTATCAAGCAAAAAAAAAGTAACTCATTTGAAGACTGCAGGCATGCCATGAAGGGCTTTGCTAAAAGACTGTTGAAATTATACTTCTTCTGGTTCGTTGCTCTCTTGCCGTTGACAGTTTATACAAATGGATGGTATAGTGTGAGTCTTGACACGCTTCTCAATATCATCTTGGGCTTCCTTTTTGGCAATACTTTTAAGGCATCGTGGTATATCATGGCATTGCTGCTAAATATCATATTTGTATGGTATGCTACTACTAAAAAAGTCAGTAATGTCCTACTATTTATTATAGGTGTACTTGAGTATATTGGATGCTGTATGGTGTCCAGCTACTATTCTTTGGCTGCATCATTACCTGGTTTTGACGCGTTTTACAATGGTTATGTTAGAATTTTTTCAGAGCCCTATAATAGTTTTCCTTGTGCCTTGTTGTTTATATGCATAGGAAAGGCGATGGCAGAAAATTCGATATTCTTGAGTAAAAATGTATTGTTGCCTTTGGTGGCAGTATTTTTTGCTCTTTATTTTTGTGAGTTTTACGTGACCCGACATTTTGGACTTGCTGTAGCCGATGATTGTTTCTTTACGCTGCCCGTGGTCAGTACGTTATGCTTTATGCTGGTCGGTCAATCCGTTGATTGGCAAGGACCGAAATGGCGGACGGCTAGAGATGCCCGCTCGTGTTCAACAATTATCTATTGCAGCCATATATCTCTAGCTTCTGTATTGGTTATTGTTGGATTCCATCTTGGTTATGGTGGCTATATCTGCGAAAACTACCTTGTCCTGTTTTTAATGACCTTATTGGCTTCCTTATTACTGAGCTTTTTGATAATTAGGCTTGAGAAAACGACTCATTTCAAGTTATTGAAGTATTCTCATTAAGTGGGTTCGCTACGGCATCACCACATTGCTAGTGTAGATACAAGGCCGAATAGCAATATGTTTTGATAGCGTCAGACAAATAAAATCAGGGATGTCTCGACAGGCGATGCATCCCTGATTGTTGGTGTATCGATGGCGCGAGGCGCTACTTCAGGATCTTGAAAGATCGGGTCGAGCCGTCATTCATCACCTGCACGACGATGTTCACGCCCTCGAAGGGCTCGCTGTGTTCGGCACCATGAATGTCATAGTATCGCTCCTTGATGACGGTGGCCTGAGCCAAGCCGTCTTCGGTGGTCTCTTTGACATCCGTCGGGCTTGGCGGTGCTGTCCATATCATGTAGAATGTGGACTTGGCAGGTTGCATCTGGCCGTCTCGCGTAGCTATCTTCCTGCCGTCATAGTACTCGTACTCAATATAGTTGTACCCCTTCTTGAACTCGTTGGTGGTCGTGTCAAGTGCCACTACCAGTCCATAGATATCATTCGGGTCGGGAATGCTGTCAGAGTTAAAGATGATACTCCGTAGTGATGTGTTTTCACCACGTGTTCCCTGGTATGGCCCACTGGAGTTGAGTGTAAACTGGGCAACACTGTCTGGAATAAACCCGTCGGCGTCAAAGACTCGGAAGTATCGATTGTCGCCCTCCACTTCGATGGTGTCGTGCCCACACTTGTATCCCAGATAGGAGTCGTGCTTGTCTGGCTCTAGCTCATCGCCCGCATCTGGGTCAAGCTGCAGGTAGTAGAAGTGGCATGTGTCAACCTTCTCGCCGTTTCGCACAAGCCATCTTGCATACTCGGCCTCAAATGCACCGCGGCCGTTGTGGGTGCAGTCATAGGTGTCGATGCTGTTACACCCCGACAGGTCAATGGCGTTGATGTGGTTGTAACTGTAGGTCAATCTCCTGAGACCGGCATTGTTCTTGAGTCCCGTGATGGAGAACAGGTCGTTCCTGTCAACTATTACGGTGCCGAGGCTGGTTCCTGCAAATTCAAGGTCTGCAATGCTGTTCAAGCCGGGTTCATGTTTGCTTTTGGGCACTGAGCCTGGCAAGAGGAAACCGTAGTTGTAATAGGGGTCCCACTGCGGGCGTCCCGTAACCTCGTTGATGCTGTCAAGGTTACAACAGTCAAAGTAGGTGAGTTCACTGCAATGGCTCATGTCCAGGTTACGGACTTGGCAATTGTGCAAGTCCAGCAACTTGAGGCCGGTGTTCTCGTGCACGTAGAGTTCCGTCAAATCAGGATTTTGCCAAATCCTGAGTGTGTCGAGGTGCTCTCTTGCCCCATTTTCAAATTTCTGGAGGCGGGAATTGGATACCCATGCCGAGATGAGTCTGACATTGTTGCTCAGGTTCAGACCGTCAGACTCGAGGGCGTCACCCAGTGCCTTGT
Organism: Muribaculaceae bacterium; assembly: GCA_017449785.1. GTDB lineage: Bacteria > Bacteroidota > Bacteroidia > Bacteroidales > Muribaculaceae > Sodaliphilus. The sequence continues at coordinate 12,173 of JAFTFA010000266.1, forward strand.
CGTTGTAGGCGTGCAGGTACTCCAGATTGACGTTCTTGGTAAGGTCAAGTTCAATGAACGAGGGGTTGTCATTGACCCAAACTAGCTTGAGCGAATCGGTATAATTGATGTCGTAGTGATATTTGTCGTCCACCTCGGGTTTGGGGTAGGCGAGATTCTCGAATCCATTGATCTTGGTCAGCAGCGGGTCGTTGTAGCAATAGACGTCATTCAGACCATTGCAGTTGTCGAGCAACAGTGTCGTCAACTTGGGACGGTTATAGGCTCTGACGGCCTTCAGGCCGCTGAATGGAGACGTCACCGGGTAACTAGAGTCGTCGCTCGGGAAGTCATTGGTGTTGTCATCAAAGTACCATCCGTCTGTGCGGGCTCCATTCTTGTAGATGTCAACATTGGGCGGATAAGTGACCTGTGTCTCGGGATCATAGCCGCGCATCTTGAAAGCGCACTCGCGGGCATCGATATAGGTGATCGAGTCGTTGTGCTGCACGTTCAGGTAGTGGATGGGATTGCCGGTGATGATGAGCGTGTCGAGCATGTATGCCACGTCATCGATAAGCACTCCGTCCTCGATGCGCCTTGACCCGCAACCGATTGAGTCATAGTCGCTGTAGGCAAAGTTGACGTAGTGCAACTTGGTGTTGACGTTGCCGTGCAGGTTGATAGAACCGTGCATGGTGACGTTGTCGGCGCCTCGCATGCCGATGGCCGACAGCCTCTCGAGGGACTTGAGCGCTTCCTTGTTGGAGGTGCCGTTCTTGGTGCTCACTCCCAGCGAACGCATGCCGTTATAGTCGGCATAGAAATACTTGAGGTTGGGCAGGTCTTGGATCCAGATGTACCGGGCAATAGAAACATGGCAGTGGGTGAGGGCCGTCTGCTCAATGCCGGTATAGCTGATGTTGAGGTATTCCAGCATCGGGTTGTGGGACAAGTCCAGGATATACAGGCCCGTCGTGTCGTTATAGTCTCCGGTGTAGGGCTCAAGGCCGGTCGAGTTGCTGCTTGCCAGCCACAGGTATTTCCTGTAGTCGGGATAGGACGTGACGGTGTTGGTCGTTGAGCCGCCGGCAGCGCGGTAACCGGCTCCCTTGTCGGGGTATTGACGGGTGTCGTGGCGCTCAATCGTGCGGTTGTGGCTCAGGTCGAGGTAGCGCAGGTCGGTGTTCTTGTGCAGATAGACCGAGTCTTTCAATTGGCAGTGGCTCAGGTCGAGATACCGGAGCTTAGTGAGCTGCTCGAGCGATGCGCTGTCGGGCTGGGCTGGTGATGGATTCCACCACGCGTGATGGGTCTTGTGCTGGTCAGTGGAGGCATAATGGTAGGCTCCGTTCTCATAGTACTCATAGGTGCGGGCCGTCCTGGCAACCGACAGGTTCCTGAAGGTGTAGAACTTGTTGTAGCTGGCCTTGAGGGTGTCGATGGGCACGCCGTTGAGCGAACTGTTGTTGCCGATGCGCTGGAAATGGTTGGGCTGTATCGAGTCGCCGCTGATGTCCATGTAGGTCAAGGCCGTGTTGCCCAGCAGGTACAGGCCGCTGCCGGCGCTCATCGTCGTGCTGGCGGTCATGGTGGTGATGCCGGGGTTGTTGTGCATCTCCAGCCGGGTCAATGCGGGGTTGTTGCCCAGCATGAGGGCTGTCAGCGTGGATGGCAGACTGGGTGCCTTGAAACTCGTGAAACCGTTGTTGCCCAGGCTGATGCCTGTCAAGGTGCCGCAGTCGCTGGCAGTCATGGTCAGTGCGCCGCCGGCAAAGCCGCTGTTGTTCTCCAGGTAGAGGAACTCGAGCGAGCTGATGCTGGCGAAATCTCCCGTGGCCTGGCCCACCGAGGAGTAATTGTTCCCGTTGAGGTACAGGCTGGTGAGCGTGGTGCAATCATCGGCACCGATCAGGTTGAAGCTGCTGCGGGGGAGGCTGTCGTCATTGAGTTGCAGATAGGTCATGCCGGTGCAGCCGCGGATGTCGAGTGACTCCAGCAACGGACTGCCATTGACCCAGAAATGGGTAATGCCGGAATTGCCCGACACGTCCACCGTCTTCAATGCGCTGTAGCCCGTCAATCCACTGGTATTGGTGCCCAGATTGGAATTGCTGGCCAGCAGTGTCTCCAGTTGGGGATTGTTGGCCGGCGTGAGGTAGTGGAGCAGGTAGTAGTTGGGTGAACTGCCCTCACGGAAGTAGATGTCACAGTCGCTGATGTCCAGATAGCTCAGCGAACTCATCTGCTGGAATGCCGTGCTGTAGCCGAAGTCGCTGTTGCCTCTCACGATAAGGGTGTCGAGACTGCTGGCGCCATAGGTCGTAATGCCGTTCAGTCCGGCATTGGTGATGGCACAGTCGGCAATGTTCAGGTACTCGATGGGTGAGTTGGCCGACAGGACAATATAGTGCAGCGACGTCGCCGTGCTGGACGGATTGGTCGTGAATCCTTGGACTTGTGTGCCACGGGCGTCGAGGTGTCGCAGCTGTGTCGCTCCCCTCAAGTAGATGCGGTCCATGGCAGGGCAGTTGCTCACGTCAACCCACTTGAGGTGGGCCATGCTGTTGCCCGGCTGGTAGCCCCAGTAGTCAAAGTTGGCACAGTCATTGAGTAGCAGTGTCTCGAGGTTGGTCAGGTACTGCAAGTTGCCGCTGTAGTAGAACCAGTCATTGTGGGACAGGTCCAGATAGCGGATAGCGCTGTTGCCGCTGCCCAGGATGAACCCCGAATAGGTGTTGCCGCTGTGACTGGAGGTGACAGCCGACAGGTCGCGTAGGTTGCAGTTACTCGCCTTCAGGGTCGTCAGTGCCGTGAGGGCCGTCAGGTCGGCACCTGTCGTCAACCCACTGTTGTCACTAACGTCAAGGTAGGTCAGGCTGGTCAACAGTTCCAGCCCTTTGAGGCTCGTGATGTCGCAGCCGGCCGCGACAAGCCGCGTCAGGCTCGATTCATCAAATGTGTCCCCGTCGTTGTGTCCCGATGCACTGGCGACAACCGACCTGAAGTTGTCGTCCGGGAAGTTCGCCGGGCTCAACGTCACGCTAGCTTGGCTGTTGGGAGCCATCAGTAGCGCCATCAGCAAGGCTAAGCCCGCATGGAGAAAAGGTAAACGTCTCTTTTTCATCGAAAAAAACATTTTTGGTTATGTAAAAATTGTGCTGGTTAAATTCAGCAGTAATAAAGCTGGTTCTGTCCATCTCTTCAACCATTCCGTCCCATTGTAAAGTTGAATACTCATCCTCCAATCTTGGAAATGCAGAATGTGTCGCAAAATTACTTTTTTTCTTGACAATATATAGGATTTTGTGACAAAAAATTGCTAATCGTCAATAAAAACGGATATATAGCACACTTTCTTCAATTAACGCTCAATAGGCTCCGCGGCTGTAGCTCCTGCCTGTTGATGGCAACGGCTCGAGTTGCCGGTGATAGCGGGCAATCAGGGGCGCCCTGTTTACGCTGCCCGAGCGAAATTATGTTGTTTGCCTGAGTTTTATAAGTAGATAACTTGCTCATTATTCAATGTTTAAGGATTAATGGTTAAAGAATTGTCTCTTAAAAAGCTGAAAATAATTCTAGCCAAAGCCAAAATCTGCCGTTTCAAAGTCCATCTTTAACCATTAACCTTTATCCTTTAACCTCAAGTTTTTAAAGTGGTTCAGCCGCTTTAGAAACTTGAATAATTTATATCATAAATTTGTCGGTGTGGGATAAATTCCTTAATTTTGCGTTTTGATATTATGCGCAATGAGCTCCCGCCAGCACGTGTGATTGAGCTGATCGTGCGAGACATATAACAGGTAACTTGCTGTAAATGACTACTGTGATAGTGTCGTCAGCTTTGCCCGCTCTCCATGGTGCCGCCGCCTCGTCCGAGGTCGGTGACCCCTGTTGTGTTGTTTGACTTACTAGTGTGGCAGGGCGATGCTTCTCGGGTTGTTGCTGGCAGTTTTGTTGCTGAGTATCTACGGCGTTCGCCTGGATGTGAACGGCTTTCACGATGATTACCTTGCCAAGAAGAAAACAGATTCGATCAAGGGCATATTCATCCTATTGGTCTTCTTGTCCCACTCCCTGCGCTACGTCAGCAAGAGCGGTTATCCCTTTGCTGGACTGGGGGATAGCGCCTACTGCTCGTTCTTTGCCGTATTGACCCAACTGACCGTCGTGATGTTCCTTTTCTATTCGGGCTACGGCGTTTATGAGTCATTAAAGACGAGGGGCTGGGACTATGTCAAGAAGATGCCCTGGCGGCGATTATTGACTACGCTATTGAACTTCGACGTGGCAGTTGTCATTTATGTCCTGTTGTGCCTCGCGCTGGGCATCACCATCACGTTGAAAGAGGGCTTGATAGCGTTGACCGCATGGCAATGTATCGGATTGGATCAGTGGGGGATATTCTTCATGGACAACTGGTATATCTTTGTGATATTGCTCTGTTACCTAGCCACCTATATAGTGCTGCGCTCGCAGTCACGTAAACGGCTTTTTCATGTCGTCGGCATTTTTGCATTATGTCTGTCTGGTGTCGTGGCACTCGCTCAATCCAGAGGCAACTTCTGGTATAACACCTTGTTGTGTTTCCCGCTAGGCGTGCTGTATTCGGCATACAAGGAACCGATTGAGGCGTTCCTCAAGCGTTATTACTGGGCCGCGCTGGCGGTTAGTGTCACCCTGTTGGCAGCTATCTTTGTGTTGTTCTCGACGGTAGCGTTGCCCAACCTGTATCAGCTGCCTAATAACATCTTCTGCATGGTATTCGCCATGGTGGTGGTCATCACAACGATGAAGTTCGGCATCGGCAACCCCGTGCTCCATTGGCTAGGCGGTCACCTGTTCCCGATCTTCATCTACATGCGCCTGCCGATGATCTTCATGGAGTATCAGTCGCCATCCATCATCAGCACCTACCCGCTCCTGTTCATCCTCACCAGCCTGGCCGTCACCCTCCTCATCGCCCATTTCTACAAGCACTGTGAAATCCGGCTTTAATGACAAGATTTACTGCGCTTAATATCATGATATCAATCATAGTTCCGGTATATAATGCTGAGCGGTTCTTGAAATCGGCTGTCAACAGTGTCTTGAATTCAACGTATCAGGATTTTGAACTGATTCTTGTCGATGATGGATCCACTGACAGCTCGGGTGATATATGTGATGATTATGCCTCTAAGGATAGTCGTGTAATCGCCATTCACAAGCAGAATGGTGGAATATCCAGTGCTAGGAATGAAGGATTAAAGGTGTCTCGGGGCGAATTCATCGGGTTCATGGACAATGATGATGCGCTCCACCCCCAAATGTTGCAAATCTTGCACGATGCCATACAGAGTGGTGACTATGATCTTGCCATGTCATGGGCGTCATTGGTCGGCGAACAGGCTGTATTGCCTCATCTTGCTGATGACAAAACAGCTGGGCATCCGACTACAAGTGTGCTGACACAAACCGATTTAATGGCAGGCTTGTTTGGACAGAGAGGTGAGGACTTGCAGTATATGGCTGTCTGGAATAAGCTGTACAGGCGTGAATTGGTTGAAGGATTGTTGTTCAATAAGACCGCTAGTGAGGATACCGAATGGAATTCTCGGGTATTCATGAGAACGTCCCGGGCGGTGCTTGTGGATAAAGGATTGTACTACTGGATTCAGCATCCTTCGTCTGTCTCCCACGCAGGTGTGAATTCACGTTACATTGATTTTGTGAATAGCTACAAAATGTGCCTGGACAACATTCCTGCAGGCCTGGTATATCGCTCCTGGTGCCTGGAAAAACTATATAAAGCTATTGCGCGTGTCAAGTATTATGCTCGACACAGCGACTTGGCAAGCCAAGCCACGTCTGTCGTCAGTAAGGCATATCAAGAAACTATACATGAGTTCCGTAGCTCCAGGTTATCCTGGATCAATAGATTCAGTCTCTTGTCTTTCTATCATATTCCCAGTCTATATGGCTTGGTTGCTCGGGGTGCAGCATTTGCTGCACGCATCAAGGGCTAGCTGCCGTTTTTTAAGGTTGTGTTATGATTTCTGTCATTGTTCCGATATATAACGTGGGTCGATTTGTCGATGCATGCATTAGCAGTATCCTCAACTCGACATTCAGGGATCTTGAATTGATCCTGGTGGATGATGGATCGACTGATGCCTCCGGCGACATTTGTGACCGCTATGCTGCTGATGATAGTCGCGTCCGCGTCATCCATAAGACAAACGGTGGCGTCTCTAGTGCGAGAAATGAAGGGCTGCAGGTGGCAACTGGCGAATTCATCTGTTTTGTTGATGGCGATGACGTGATTCATCCCGGAATGCTCGAAATCCTCTTCAACGTGTTGCAAGATAGCGATTCCGACTTCTCGATGTGCAGTATTAAGAGGGTCAATGCCGGCGAGACGGTAGACATGGGGAACATCGATACCAATACGTTGACAAGAAAGGTTATCCCCACTGAGGACTTCTGCCGTGGACTCTATGGCAACAACAAGGACGGAGGTTTTTATAATTATCTCGTAAACAAATTGTTCAGGCGCGAACTGATTACCAATGAACGGTTCACCGGATTGAGAATGTGTGAAGACATTGAGTGGATTCACCGGGTGTGCCTGAAGATGAAAAAGGCGACCTTTGTTGCAGCAGAACTCTACTTCTACATTCAACATGATTCCTCGGCAACTCATGAGCCCATGAACCCGAAGTTTATGGACTGGATCCGGGCCTACGACTTGTGTATGAACGACATTCCAGAGGGCAATGTCGAACTCCGGAATAATTGTTTACTTCATTTATTCAAGGTAATGGCGATAGTCCGCAACAAGAGTCGCCACACTCAATATGAACAGGACGTGATAGCTCTCAATGATGAAGTCGCAAGTAAGAGGGAGGGCGAACTAAGGCGCAGTAGTGTTAATGGACTTACGAAATGGAGGGTCCTTACGTTTTACCACTTCCCTTGGACTTACCGACTGTTCATGAAGGCATGCGACTTGGTGGCAAAATGCTTACAACGTTAAACCGGATTTGCGTGAATCCAAAAGATTCTTCTTCTCTCTTTGTTTTTTAATACTAAACTGTAATTTAGTAATGGTTGACCTTAACATTCAATTACCCGACTCATTCTTACAAGAAGAAGTGCGTGATGGCTATCTTGTGAGTGCTAAGATGAAAGAGCTATGGGCTGTTCAATTAGACTTGCTTAACGAGTTTGACCGCGTCTGCAAAAAGTACAATCTCAAATATATTCTTGAGTTTGGCACTATGTTGGGTGCTGTGCGACATAAGGGGTTTATTCCTTGGGATGACGACTTGGATGTGTCAATGTTACGCGAGGATTATGATAAACTGATGAAGATAGGCCCAAAGGAATTCAAGGAGCCCTATTTTCTTCAGAGCCAAATTACTGAAAAGGACTATGATGACTGTGTGACAAAATTACGGCGATCGGACACGTGTTGTTTATTAGATTATGCCTTTGATGCCGAAGGGCATATATTGCACTATAATCAGGGCATTTTTATTGATATCTTTGTTATGGATAATGTTCCTAATTCAGATAAGGGCACAAAGGAAGAATTATTAAAGATTAGTTCTCATGCTTATTATAAGATGCGCGTGTTGACTCGTCCGCCAATTTATAATGGAAATCTCTCTCTCTTTACTAAGGGATTGGCGTCCTATATCTATAACAAGATTCGTTATAACTCAACGCGCAATATTTATCTTCGTTTAGAAAGACAAGCCAAGGGTCGATCATGGTCCGGTATCGTTGGACCAACAACTTCTATAACATCTCATTGTAGACCTTTAAACTTTTATGATAAATATATCGAGATGCCATTTGAGAATATGAAGTGCCCTGTTCCAAGTGAATATGATAAAATCCTAAGATTGACTTATGGAGATTACATGACTCCTGTGAGGGGTACTAGTGGCCATTCGATAGTTTACTTTGATGCAAATCGTTCATATAAAGAGGTTTTAAATGACCAAGACCTCGTCTCAAGATTGAGAGGCCAGTTAAAAAGATGATAAGTACCTTGTTAATGAGTTATGATTTCGATCATTGTCCCAGTTTATAATGTTGAGAAGTATCTAGAGGCTTGTGTCAACAGTATTCTTAACTCAACGTTCACCGATTATGAGCTCATTCTGGTGGACGATGGCTCGACCGACAGGTCAGGTGAAATCTGTGATGATTATCAAGAGATGGATCAAAGAATTACTGTTATCCATCAAGAGAATGCAGGTGTCGCGGCCGCTCGTAATGCGGGTCTGAGAGTATCGAGAGGAGAATACATCACCTTTGTTGACAGTGATGATCTTGTGCATCCACTGATGCTAGAGACGTTGATTACAGAAATCTCAAGTGGGGATTATGACATGTCGATGGTCTTGCACCATAAAGGACTAGCAAATGAAGCTCAGGAGTTTTTTAATTCTTTTTTTGATTCAAATTCAGGTAAGTATGGGACTGATGATCGAGAATTTTTGACGCCACAAGAATATATTAGAATGCTGTTTACAGCTGATGATTTTGCTGGCCCATGGCATAAACTTTTTAGACGTTCACTGATTTTCTCTCAGAAAAGCGACTTTTTGGAATTTAAGCCTATCCACGCTGAGGACACAGAATGGCTGATACGGGTGATATTGCGCATGAAGCAGGCCGTCTTGAAGCCGCTAGTGATGTATTTTTATATGATGCGTGAGGATTCGTTGACCCATGCACAGAGTGAACGATCTATGAATCCGGTTATGCTGGGACGCTTACAAACAGTTTACTCGTTTTTGGATCTTCTTACAGAAGACATGCCGCAATCGAGAGCATTATGCTTGAATGACTTATATAAAAAAATTAAATTGTATTCTTATATGGCTCGTGGAACCTCTTATCAAGAGGAGACTAGTCTGCAATGTAAGAGAATCTATAAAGAAACAATCAAGGAATACTTGCGATCGCCAATTCCTCCAATGGAAAAGATCAAGAATTTGATGTTTTATCATTTCCCTGGATTGTATCGATTATTCATCAATCTGGTTGAATCGGTGGCAAAGTTGAGGCATTAGCATTATGCGTATCGGGATTGTGACACAGCCGTTGGAGATGAACTACGGCGGCATCTTGCAGAACTGGGCGTTGCAGCAGGCGTTGCGGCGGCTGGGGCATGACCCGGTCACGATTGATGCGTATGAGCGCTACTCGTTGCCGCACTACCTGTATAGTTGCATGCAGGCGGTGATATACAGCATCCGCCATGGCAAGAAGCTGGATCTGCCGCGGCGCTATCGCGGCTCCCTGCGTAAGCCAATGACCGGCGAATTCATCGAACAGCATATCACCAAGACCCATGTCATGTGGGACTATCAGCGTTCGGTCGTGAAGCGTTACCGCCTCGACGCGATGGTGGTGGGCAGCGACCAAGTGTGGCGCGCCCGGTATAATTGGGGGCACATCGAGGACATGTACCTGAGGTTTGTCGAGGGGCTGCCGTTAAGGCGCGTGGCCTACGCGGCTTCCTTCGGCGTGGATAATTGGGAATATAACCCCGAGCAGACAAAGGCCTGTGCCCGGCTGGCGCAGCAGATGGATGCCATCTCGGTGCGTGAACCCAGTGGCGTTGACCTGTGCCGGGAGCACTTGGGTGTGGAAGCTATCTCTGTTCTGGACCCCACGATGTTGCTCCAGGCCGAAGATTATGCAGCGTTGGTTGACACCGCTCCCGACGACCAGGACAACTACCTGGCTGTCTATTGCCTGGACATCACCCCGGCCAAGAAGGACTTCTTTGAAGGACTGGCCCGGGATCGAGGCTTGGAAGTGCGTTATTTCTCCGCCGGGTGGTATGCCGAGGTGACCGTCCCGCAGTGGCTGGCGATGCTCAGCCGTGCGACGATGGTAGTGACCGATTCGTTCCACGGGACGGTGTTCAGCATCTTGTTTGGCAAGGAGTTCTACACGCTGTGCAATCCCCAGCGTGGCAATACCCGCATCTCAGGCCTGCTCGAGCAGCTGGGGCTGGGGCAGCGGCTGATCTCTGACACCGAGCCGACCGAGCCCGCAGACAGCAGTATAGACTGGGCCGATGCTCATGCTCGCCTAGACCACCGTCGCCGCGAGAGTCTCGCTTTTCTTGAAAACGCATTAAAATAGAAAACTATGATTTCAATCATTGTCCCTATATATAACGTCGAGAAATATCTGGTTCCATGCGTTGACAGTATCTTGAATTCGACCTATCGTGATATTGAAGTGATCCTGGTCGATGACGGGGCAACCGACGGTTCTGGTGCCATTTGTGACGAGTATGCAACCCGTGACGAACGCATCAAGGTCGTCCATAAGGTCAATGGCGGTCTCTCTGATGCACGTAATGCGGGCATGAAGGTAGCTACTGGCGATTATATCCTCTTTGTGGACGGCGATGATATGATTCATTGCCAGATGATAGAAATACTCAAGGCTGCTATTGATAGCGGGGATTATGATTTCTCGATGGTGTGTGCCAAGAAAGTGGTTGAAAATGAAATTTCAGCATCAGATGCGTCCATAGTTGATCCGTCGTTGATGGAACACGCCGCTAGGCAAACTTTGACGTCAAAAGACTTCTTCTATGGGCTCTGTGTGTTAAATTACCAGTATCACGTGGCATGGAATAAACTCTACAAGCGATCATTGATTGAGGACATGGAGTTTGTGAGTGTGATTTCCGAGGATATGGAGTGGAATAACAGAATCAGCCTGCGCATGAAGCAAGCTATCTTTGTGAGAGCTGAATTGTATTATTACCTCCAGCGCAAGGGCTCCCTCATGAACAGTGGAATCAGCAAGAATACGGTTAATAGAATCAAAACCTTGAAACTTTGTCTCGATGCAATTCCAGCCGATAATCGCGCCTTCCGAGATAGCATGTTGAAACTTATGTACTCTATCATGCTTACAATCAGGCGTAAATGCATGAATACGCGTTTCCAAGGAGAAGCTGATGCTATCTGTGCCGATATCTACAAGAGTACGATACAAGAGTTTCGCCAGAGCAATATTAGCCAGTTCAGCAAAATGCGTTCTATAACCGGTTATCATCACCCCAGAATCTACAATTTCATTACTGGAATAGTTGAGAAATGCGCAGTGGCGTTTTATAAGATTTCTGGGAGGTAGTATATAATTCCATGAGTTAGTCCCGAGAACTAAATCTAAGACATTTATCAATGAGACCGTTACACATTATCATGCCCATGGCGGGCGAGGGTTCGAGGTTTGCTAAGGCTGGCTGGACCACGCCCAAGCCGTTGATTGAATTGAATGGCGTGCCCCTGTTCAGGCGTGCCATCAACAGCGTTGCCATCGAGGGCGTGGAGATGAAATATAGTTTTATCGTGCGTCAAGAGCACATTGACAACCAGCACATCGACAACCTGATCAAGGAAATCCAACCCGAGGCACGGGTTTTCTCGGTGCTCAAGACGACCCGTGGGGCCGTCGAGACCTGCCTGGTTGCCGAGGAAGCTATCGATGATGAAGATGCCGTTGTGGTCATGGACTGTGACCTGGAGTTCCGCAGCAAGCGTTATAACGAATTGGTGGCCGATGCATTGTCCCGGCCTGCCGACGAGGCCGATGGCGGCGCGCTGGTATCCTTCGACTCGGACAATCCCCGCTACAGTTATGCCGAGGTTGACGACAAGGGCCGTGTGCTGCGCACTGCCGAGAAAGAGCCGATCTCAAATCATGCGTTGTGCGGGGCCTACTTCTTTGGCAGCGGCAAGGACTTCAAGCGCATTGCCCATCAGTTGCTCTATGACGGGACTCATGGCAAGGCCGAGTTCTATGTGTCACTGCTCTATAACTATCTGCTCGGCGAGGGCAAGGTCGTGCGGCTGGCGACCATGGAGGAGTACTATTCCTATGGCACGCCCGAGGAACTGTTGGCTTACAGCCACTAGCGACCGGCCATCTTCCAACCCAAGAACAACAATAATAGTCTGTTATCATGGAAATCAAATTGATCATTACCGATTTTGACGGCACGCTTGTCAATACGTTTCAGGCCAACTATCATGCTTATAGAGAGGCCTTTGAACAAATGGGGCTGTCATTGAGCGAGGATACCTACCGGGAGTGTTACGGCCTGCGATTCGACGGCTTCATGGACAAGGTCGGTATCGTCGATGATGAGGTGCGTCGGAGCATCCGTTCCATCAAGGGCGAATGTTATCCCGACTACTTCGGTTTACTCCATGTCAACCAGCCGTTGCTGGACATGATCAGGATATTCCGCCAGGGTGGGGGATTGACGGCAGTGGCATCGACGGCGCGTGGAAAAAACCTCAACAATGCCCTCGGCCACATCGGGGCCAAGGACGACTTTGACTTGATTCTTGCCGGCGAGGACGTCAAGGAAGGCAAACCCTCTCCCGAGATCTACAACAACGTGATGCAGCGCATGAGGGTAACCCCGGCCGAGACGCTCATCTTCGAAGACTCACCCGTGGGCCTGCAGGCCGCCCAGGCAGCAGGCGCCCATTACATAAAGATCAACCTCTAGTATTCATTTCCCAAACAACTATCTAGAACTATGAAACTTGACATTCAGGGCCATTCTGGGTGTGACATTACCATCGTGACCGAGGATAATGAATTGCATATCCACAAGAGCACTCACGATGCGGGCTACGTGCCTCGCCTTGTCAACCAGGCCAATAAGCAGATTGCTGCTTCAAAGACAGAGTATCAGCACATCAGAGTGCCGAAAATATTTGAAGTCGTACAGACGCCGACCGATGCCACGATCAAGATGGAGTATATCTATTCCAAGAACTTCGTGGAGTATTTTGAGAGTGCCGGTTTTGAACAGATCAAGTATCTGATTGGCGCCATCAAGTACTTCATCGATTTGGAAATTAATCACTCGACCTTGCAGACCGTGCCGTCCAGCATTTTGACCGACAAGATGGCCGACGTGGCTCGCAAGGTGGAAAAAAACGTCCATCTGAAGGATGATGCCGAAGCCCAGGAACTGGTAAGGCGCTCCAGCGATGTGATGAACGGCGTGGGCGACATGGTCATGCCCGTAGGGACGTGTCATGGAGATCTGACCTTCAGCAACATCCTGTTCAACGGCAACAATTACTACTTGATTGATTTCCTGGATTCGTTTATCGAGTCGCCGCTGCTTGACATCGTCAAGATACGCCAGGACACGGCCTACTTGTGGTCCACATTGATGTACCACAAGCCCTTTGACAAGGTGCGGCTGAGCATCATCAGTGAGAAGATTGATACCGCCATTGACGAGTATTTCACCGAGAAATATGACTGGTATCGTCGTTATTACATGCCCTTGCAGTTGATGAACTTCCTGCGCATCCTGCAATATGGCCATGATGACAAGGTGATAGCCTATCTCAAGCGCGTGATAGCAGGACAGTTAGCTATATTGAATAACTCCAAAAACGCATGAAATCATGATGACACTGATCGTACCCATTGCTGCCAATAATCCCGAGTATGCCCACAAGTTGCCGCAGCCTTTCCGGCTGGACGACGAGGGCACCATGTTCTGCGTCAAGGCCATCACCGGTTTGCCCAAGGATGTGATCCGGGATATCTACTTTGTCATCCTGCGCGAACATGACGAGCGCTTTATGGTGGGTGAGCAACTGGCAATGCAATTTCGCCGTCACCACCTGGCCAATGCCCATGTCACCGTGCTTGATCAGCCGACCCAAAGCCAGGCCGAGACTATCGCGCGTGCCATCGAGCTGAATAAGATCGAGGGAGTAGTGTTCATCAAGGATGCTGACTGCTATTTCACGACCGATGAGATTCTGCCCCAGAATGGCGTCGCCATCTATCCGCTTGAGAACCTGCCCATTGTCGATCCGCAGCACAAGAGTTATGTGGCGGTCGATGACATGTTCTATGTGACCAACATTATCGAGAAGAGGGTGGTGAGCCACTTCTTCAGTGCCGGCGGATACTGCTTTGAGGATGCACAGGAGTTTTGCTGTTACTATGAACGCTTGAAGGACTATTCTCCCCTCTACCTGTCGCACATCATCTACACGATGCTGCTCGACAAGAAGATATTCCGTCCCATCCAGATAGATGGCTATCAGGACTGGGCCGTTACCCATGTGAATCAATAGATGCCGGGTCTGTCGTTGTAAAGGCACGGCATCCACTATAATAGCCACAAATAAAAACCTCAACTATCCGATGCGTATAGTATTTGTCAATCTGCATGGTAATGAATTCTTGGTGAAGACGCTTAATAAGTTCATCTTCAAGCAGTCGGTAGCCATCAAGCACAAGTATATTCTTGACTACCTGCTGTCACGTGATGACGTGGAAGTTTGTTCTTATATCAACAAGCGGGGACTGTCGTTGTCCTATTCGACAAGAAATCGTTTCCTGCAATCGTTCCGTTTTCTGGATCATCGCATCACGATGAAGAAAAACGGAATACCCTTGAACAAGATCAAGGTGCTTAAGCACGAGGACGAGATCCGTCACGACGACCTTGTCATCCTGTACCAGATTTTCGGCCCCCAGTTCGAGTTTGATCATCGACCTGACGCTTTCATCGCAGTCAGCCAGTTGCATTTTGCCCTTGGCGCAGTGCCCATGATTGAGAAAGTTGATCCCGACTTGATGTTCAACGAGAGCAACATGCAGAAGCGTTTCATCGCTTTTGACGAATACTTCGGTTGGTTCCACAAGCAGTATGAAGTGATTCCCTTCGTGTTTGCTCCCAGGTTCAAAGTGGTGAAGCCGTTCAATGAGCGCAAGAACAAGGCTGTTTCGGTCGGGACGGTGACCTATCCGGGCTACTTGGTGAAGTACTTCGGGCATGATTGCCTGCAACCCGCTCGCAAGCAGATTTATGATAACGCTAAGGAACTGACTCCTTGGGTGGACTGTTTCAACAGTGACTATCTGGAGGATGACAAGATGTCAAAGCACTCGTCGAGCGACAATCAACTTGTTAAGGTGATCAAGCGCCTGCATGACAAGTTCTTTGTGGGCCATCAAAAGAAGTACTACTCCTTCGATATGGTGGAGAAATTCAACGACTACAAGATGTGCATCGTCGGCGAGGAGATTGTCGGTCTGCCAGGTATCGGCTTTGTCGAGGGTATGGCCAGTGGATGTGCTTATCTCGGACAGACAGTTGGATACTACGAGGACTACGGTATGAAGGAGGGCGTTCATTACATCGGTTATGATGGCACTCTTGATGACTTGAAAGCCAAGATCAGTTATTATCAGCAGCCCGAGCACCAGCAGGAACTGGAAACCATAGCCAAGACGGGTTGTGAGTTCGTTCGCTCACACTTCAATGGTCCAGCCGCAGCCGAGTCTCTTCTCAACAAATTGCTTGATGCCCAGCGTCGCTGGTTGGCCGAGCATCCCAAGAAATAATTGAACCACCAGACATTCATGGTAACGATACTTGTCCCCGCTTATAATGCCGGCCCATACTTGAGGGAGTGCGTCGCATCACTCACTGGGCAGACTTACAGTGACTTGCAGATTGTCCTTATCAACGATGGATCGACTGATGACTCATGGGCTATCATGCAAGAACTGGCAAGCCAGGACAAGCGTATAGAAATCTATAGCCAACCCAATAGCGGCGTAGCTGCCACCCGTAACCGCCTGCTTGACAAGGTTCGTGGTGATTTCGTCCTCTTCGTTGACAGTGATGACTGGATAGAACTCAACACCGTGGAAACCTTGCTTCATGAGCAAGAAACAGAAGACTATGATATCGTTTATTTCCAGAAAGTAGGTGTCAAGGGCATAAATCGGGTCTATAGCCAAGAAACTCTCATTCATCAGTTTCTGGAGCATAAAGGCTATTCCGGCATGCTCTGGAATAAGTTTTTTAAATCCGAAAAGATTCGGCCTTTTCGCATTGATGAGTCTGTGAGCTATGGTGAGGATGCACTGTTCGTTTGGCAGGTGCTTCAGACTGTACCAAAAGTAAAGGAGATCGGTGCTGGCCTATATCATTATCGTCCGAATGTCAACTCTATTTCTTGTCAAAAGTTTACTGGTTCAAAGTGCACTTCCTATTATGCATGGACCAAAATATGCCGAGATACCGATGAGTTCTGGCCACGGTATAGCGAAATTGCTCATGCAAGATTTGCCTGCGAGATGACTGTCATACTGATGTATGCAATTGTCGATGGCTACAACGATAAAGAAAAGATCAGAATGTTGCAGGAGGAAGTGCGTCGCGATAGATACTTGATAAAGAAAACGGGCGTCTCATCCGGTAAAATGAGCGTTTTCAGCTGGTTCGTCGCTCATTGTTATGGACTTGTCAGTCTTTTCAAATCGGCACTTCGTCGGTATCTGGATTCGATCCGATAATGCAGTTGATTATATCTGCCGTTCACAGTTGAATGGCAGCATGATGGCAGCACAGTTTTATGTGAAACGATTTTTCAGTAGTTATGGTTTCTATTCTGGTTCCTGTATATAATGCAAGTTCATATCTGCATAGATGCTTGAACTCGATTATGAGCCAAACTTATGCGGACTTGCAGATCGTGCTCATTAATGACGGTTCGACCGATGATTCATGGCGCATCATGCAAGATATCGCGGGTACAGATAGCCGAATGGAGATCTATACTCGCGAGAATCGTGGAGTCGCTGCAACACGCAATGAATTATTGAGTAAAGCAAACGGGGATTTTGTCCTCTTTGTAGATAGTGATGACTGGATTGAGCACAATATGGTTGAAGTGCTGATTCGTGAGCAGCAAAAACAATCAGCAGATATCGTTGCGTCAAGGATTAACCTGCATGAGATCGATGGCGTGTTTTCGAGAGAAGAAGTCGTTGAAATGTTCCTCGTTCACAAAGTCTTTAATGGCTCATTATGGAACAAACTGATCCGGAGAGATCTATTCAATGGCCTGACGTTCAATGCCGCCATTAGCTATGGTGAAGATGCCTTGATGATCTGGAGCATTATTCAAAAGGTGGATCAAGTAGCTATCATCAGCCAGCATCTCTATCATGTCGAACCTAACCCACAAAGCTTGTCTCGAAAGAAACTGGATAAGAAAAAGTTTTCAGTTTACAATGTGTGGAACGGCATATGTGCAGACGTCGATGCTGCTTGGCCTCAATTCAGTGATATAGGACATGCTCGGTTCGCCTGCGAGATGACCTTGATTTTGAGGGATGCCATTAAAACGGGGTATCAACGTGATGAGTATGTTAAAACACTTCAAGAAGAAATCCGTCGGGATGTTCATTTAATCCCAAGAACAGGAATATCCACATGGGCCATGTATGCATTTGCGTGGCTCGTTTCTCACAACTATTGGCTTGCAAGCCATATCAGTCATATTGTCTGGTAAGTTCCAGATGATTAATTGGCATCAGTGCCGATGAAGAACATTTATAATTAGATTCGCAGTTTTTATTATGCAACCAATTGAATTTATCGACCCTTGGTATTACAGTACAGCATACTATATATTTTTCTTGTTCGTGTGCTGGTTCACGACCATATACTATCTTGGATCTAATGGGCAAAAACTATTGTACTCTGAAGGATCCCCCGCCCAGGGCGCAGCAGTATTCCTGACGATTTTGGTCTCTTTCTTCTTGGGTTTGCGCCAGCTCTCACGAGATTTTGGAGATACGATATCTTATGGAAGGCGATATGAGTATGGTTATACTCTAAATGAGTTGGTGCCATTTAATTTTAAAACAGAGTGGTTTTGGACTGATCTTCAAGTGATTTGCAAGAGTATTCTGGGCATGAATGTTCATGAATTCTTTGTGCTTTGTGCTCTTGTTTTCTTTGGGGGAATGCTTATCTGTTCCTTAATTTTGACACGGAAAAACCTTTGGCTCTCGATGTTATTCTTTTTCATGGCGTTCCAGACGTTCACATTTTGTGTGAATGGTATTCGTAACGGAATGGCTTGCAGTATAGTACTCATTGCTGTCGCTATGATTGCAAGGGATAAGAAGCTGTCATTTGGCCCCCTTATTCTCATGTTTTTAGCACTGGGAATCCACCGTTCCACAATGTTGCCCAGTGCGGCTGTGATCACGAGTGCTTATTTTATCAAAGATACAAAGTATGCATTGAGATTCTGGCTTCTTTCCATTGTGATTTCGTTGGTCGCAGGACCGGCTGTTGAGGCATTCTTTGCGTCACTGGGTTTTGACGATCGAATGTCAGGTTATCACAATGCTCAATTTGATGAAAGCGAAGCTAGTAAGTTCTCCAGTACTGGTTTCCGGTGGGACTTCTTGTTACATAGTACATTCCCGGTCATCCTGATATGGTTCGTTACCAAGCATCGCCGTTTCACGGATTCTGAATTTAGGATCATTGCAAATACCAACTTACTCTG
>JAFTFA010000267.1 GCA_017449785.1 Muribaculaceae bacterium
GCGTCAGTTCCACCAGCAACTGCTTGCTGCTGGCATTGCGGTAATTCAGGTCACAGGAGTTGCACAGGTCCAGTGCCCGGTAATAGAAGCCGGGAGCCAACTTTGTGCTCTGCTCCCCATAGCGCTGGGCCACCTCGTCGTTCATCTCGAGCAATTTGCGCGTCTGGGGCGTGCTGGCGACCATCAGGTCACGCAGGTGCTGGGCCAGGCCGTTGACAAAGAACTGCGAGTCGAAGCCCTTGTCGCGTATTTCCTTATAAATCAGCAACGCCTGCATGACATCACCGGCCAGGAAGGTTTCCACGAGCCTGAAGTAGTAGTCATAGTCCAGCACATTGAGGTTGTCGAGCGCGCTCTGGTAGGTGATGTGCCCCTCGGTCGAGGCGGCCACCTGGTCAAAGATGGACAGGGCATCGCGCATGGCGCCGTCGGCCTTCTGGGCGATGACGTTGAGCGCTGCGGGTTCGGCCTCGATATTCTCCTGCTCGCAGACATATTGCAGCTGCTGGACGATGTCGGGCACGGTGATGCGCGCGAAGTCATAGATCTGGCAGCGCGACAGGATGGTGGGAATGACCTTCTGCTTCTCGGTGGTGGCAAGGATGAAGATGGCATACTCGGGCGGTTCCTCCAGCGTCTTGAGGAAGGCGTTGAAGGCGGCCTGGGACAGCATATGGACCTAATCGATGATGAAGACGCGGAAGCGTCCCGTCTGCGGCGGGATGCGCACCTGCTCGGTCAAGTCACGGATGTTATCCACGCTGTTGTTGGACGCGGCATCCAGCTCGTTGATGTTATAGGAACGCTGCTCGTTGAACGCCTTGCACGACGGGCACTCGTTACAGGCCTCGCCCTCGGCCGTGGGATGCTCACAGTTGATGGTCTTGGCAAAGATGCGGGCACACGTCGTCTTGCCCACGCCACGCGGACCACAGAAGAGGTAGGCATGGGCCAACCGTCCACTGGCAATCGCCGTCTTGAGCGTGTGGGTCAATGACTGCTGCCCCACCACGCTGCGGAACGTCGAGGGCCTATATTTTCTTGCCGATACGATATACTTGTCACTCATTGGATTACAAAATGGTCTATTGGTCTAACATGCAAAGATAATATATTTCCACCAAAACACATCCCACCCCACCCGTTTTTTTCAATCCGCCGTCAAAAAGCAATCGGGAATGGCAATCGGGCCGCAAAACCGCCACTATCCATCAACTGGCTGGATATCAATATCCAGAAGAAGCGCCACCCACCCTATTGATGATAAAAAAAGGAGGGGCGGAAATGTTAACGAGACGTTAAAAGCAAATGTTGCCATCCACGGCGCAAAGGTAAAAAAGCAGCCACAGGAAGTCAAGGGCAGAAAGCACCCGGAATCAAGAATCGGGGCTAGAAGCGGATACCTGCCATGGCCGTGGAGTCAATAATGGAGCCGTAGAAGTTGTGCTGGTCGGACTTGTAGCGGTGTATGTCGGCATAACTCTGCAGGCCGAAGAAGAATTGCTTGTGATTGAAGACCAGTCCCATGCGGGCACGCAGGTTGACCGACCAGTCGCTGGCCTTGTCCTCGTGCTGGGTGCCGATCATCTTCCTGTAGCCGGTGTAGGGCGCCAACGTGAAGTTGAGCAGCCACTTTTTCCCCATGACAAAGTTATAGCCATACCCCACCATGACGCAGTAGTCATTATAGACAAAACGGGGCAGCTCCACGTCCTGCGGTACATATTCACGGGCGTAGTCGGGCAGTTCCTGCACGTTGATGGACATGTCACGGTGGAGCATGCGCACGCCCGCAATGAAGGACCCGGCACTGCGCCGCTGGTACTTGGAGAAGCAATAGGCTGCCGCCTGGGCATAGCGGCGATTGTTGAAGATGTAGTAGATGCTCATGCCGTAGGACTTGCGGTGAAGGCCACCGAAGTCCCTGAACTTCATCTTGCCGCTCGATGCCTTATCCTTGAACCAGAGCGTGGACGGTCGCTCGTTCTCCATGTAGTAGGCATCGGCCGAGAATCGGGCGCACGTGAACGAGAAATCCAACTTCTTGGACTTGTTGCCGCCATGGATGAGGTCACTGACGCCCATCGTGTAGCCGACGCTGACCGCCATGAAGGACAACTGCAGACCGATGTTGGAGGTAACGTTGCTGCGCATCACGACGTGGCTGTCAGAAAATGGTTCGCCCGTGTAGGAGTCCATCCAGTTGTTGGAACTGAGTATCAATTTCCAGTTCTTGCCCGTGCCCACGACGTAGGCCGAATCATAACTGTTGAACGCCTTGTCACCCCACTTATAGACCCTCCAAGCGAAGCGCAGGAACTTGGGGTACTGGATCGTCTTGCCCGAGACATCCACCTTGCCATGCTTCATGGCCCGCCACCAGTAGCCGCCGTCATGGACGGTGTCGTAGGGCTCATTCATCTTCTCCTCGATGCGCTCCTTGACGCGCTGCCTGAGCTGCTGGAACTTGTTCAGCCTCACGGTCGTATCGGCAAGAGCGACCGTATCGACAGTCACGTCCTGCCCACGCGCTGCCAGCGACAGCAGCGCGATGATGGAAACCAATATGTAACGAAGCCACCTCATTTGGTCCAACAAAATTACAACTTTTTCTCGTAACCACCAATCTCCACACATCTTGCAGCCACGTGCCGACAGATGATGAATTAAGGGACTGTACAAAAAATTATTCGGGCCATTATTGCACAATAATGAGAAATGGTGTATTTTTGTGCCACAATTTAAAAGACATAAACCTGAACATAGTTTTATACAAACATTACAATGAAAAATATCTTGATCATCGGCTCGACGGGACAAATCGGTTCCGAGCTGACAATGAAGTTGAGAGGCATCTACACGGGCAACGTGGTAGCAGGTTATATCCCTGGTGCTGAGCCTAAAGGCGAATTGCTGGAGAGTGGCCCCTCGGAAATCGTTGACATCACCAACGCCCAGCAGATCGGCGCCGTGGTGGACAAGTACAACATCGACACTATCTACAACCTGGCAGCCCTGCTGAGCGCCGTTGCCGAGAACAAGACCCAGCTGGCCTGGCACATCGGCATCGACGGCCTGATGAACGTGCTCGAGGTGTCTCGTGAGAAACACTGCGCCGTTTTCACCCCCAGCAGCATCGGTTCCTTCGGCCCCAATGCGCCCAAGGACGGCACGCCCCAGGACACCATCCAGCAGCCCCGCACGATGTACGGCGTGACCAAGGTCACCGGTGAGTTGCTGAGCAACTACTATGCGCTCAAGTTCGGCGTGGACACCCGCTCGGTGCGCTTCCCCGGCCTGATCAGCTACGTCACCCCTCCGGGCGGCGGCACGACCGACTATGCCGTGGACATCTATTACAGCGCCGTGCAGGGCAAGAAATTCATCTGCCCCATTGCCGCCGGCACCCTGATGGACATGATGTACATGCCCGACGCCCTGCGCGCTGCCATCGAGATCATGGAGGCCGACCCGTCGCGCCTGGAGCACCGCAACTCGTTCAACATCGCCTCGATGAGCTTTGATCCCGAGTGCATCTACCACAAGATCAAGGAATACATCCCCGAGTTTGAGATGGAATACCAGGTTGACCCGCTGCGCCAGGGCATCGCCGACAGCTGGCCCAACAAGCTGGACGACACCTGCGCCCGCATGGAGTGGGACTGGAAGCCCGAGTATGACCTCGACGCCATGACCAAGGACATGATCGAGAAACTGCGCATCAAGTTCGGCATCAACAAGTAATCATTGTCACCACGATGAAGAAGTGCCTGAACTTGCTGCTGCTTGTGACCTGCCTGTTGACGGGAGGTTGCAGTGACGGCTACAAGTTGGCCAAGGACTACGCGTCGACCGACACCTTCGGCTACCTGGTATTCGTCAGTGAGTCCGGCAAGCAGTACGATGACCTGTGGGTCAACATCTCCGGGCTCGACAAGACGTTCCTGGCCTCGACGGCCCAGGTGGTCAACGGCGAAGTCAAGGGTATGCGCTACGGCGCCCAGCAGGGCACACGCCAAGTGATGGTGCGCCAGCAGAACGAGCGCCTGCTCTACCAGCAGGTCGTCACCATCCGTGCGGGCGAGGACACCATCATCAAGTTCAAGGACTGAATCGCTCAGTTTTTCAGGCACTGATCATCAACAACGAGGAAATAGACTGCAAACGTTACTTTAGCCTCCGCATATTGTCATGCGGGGGCTAATTCGTCATCATACGTAAATAGGCCCCTTATTTTTCTGATTATTTGGGACTTTACAGGAAAATACCTACATTTGCCGATGATTTGTATCAATAACCTAATCATGTCTCTGCTTATGAAAAAGAATCTATTTCTTCTTGTCTCGCTCTTAGCCGGGCTGATGGCGCAAGCCGTAGCCGCTGATGCTCATGCTGGCACAGCCAACTCAACACCCCGATACACCTTTGACAGCGCTACCGGTGCACTGACCCTCAACTGGGGCGAGTTCAACAACTGGGACCCGTGGGGTAGCGACGTGGTCAACACTGCCGTCAAGAGCGTCACCGCCACCAGCGAGGTGAGCTTCATCGGCGACTGCTCACAGCTGTTTTATAATTTCAATCATTGCGAGAGCATGGACCTGAGCCGCGTCAACACCAGCGAGATGACAAGTGCAAATAGGATGTTCCGCGACTGCTCAAGCCTGACCTCGCTTGACCTCTCTGGGTGGAATGTCGCCAATGTCACCGACATGTGGGAAATGTTCAGCTACTGCGAGAGCCTGACTTCACTCAATCTGTCGGGTTGGAACACCGTCAATGTCCTGGACATGGGCTTGATGTTCTACTACTGCTTGAACCTGACTTCACTCGACCTCACGGGTTGGAACACCTCCAATGTCATCGACATGTACCACATGTTCAATAGTTGTGAAAGCTTAACCTCACTCGACCTCTCGGGCTTCAACACCTCCAATGTCAACTATATGACCAATATGTTCTACAATTGCCGAAATCTGACCTCTCTCAACCTGGACGGCTGGAATACAAGCAAGGTCAAGACCATGTCTGCCATGTTCTCTGGCTGCTCAAGTCTGACGTCACTCGATCTCTCGGGGTGGAACACCGCCAATGTGGGCGACATGAGCGACATGTTCAGTGGTTGTGAGAGCTTAACCTCGCTTCATGTATCGGACTGGAACATCACTCGGGTCAATGGCATGCTATACATGTTCAGCGGCTGCACGGGTTTGACCTCGCTCGACCTTACGGGGTGGGATACATCCAATGTCTGGTACATGACCGGCATGTTTGCCAACTGCACAAGCTTGACCACCATCTACGCCGGCACGGGCTGGACCACTAAAAACGTAAATGGCGAATGGGGTGAAGGCATATTCACTAATTGTACAGCTCTGGTGGGTGGAATGGGAACTTCCTATGACGCAAACCACACTGACCAGACCTACGCCCGTATCGACGGCGGCCCCAGTAACCCTGGCTATTTCACCGCTAAACCTACCGCCAAGCGCGGCGACGTGAACGGAGACAACAACGTAAACATTAGCGATGTGACCGACCTGATCAACTATCTGCTCAAGGGGAATGCTGCTCCGATCAATCTTGAAGCTGCCGACTGTGACCCTGACGGCAGCATCAACATCAGCGACGTCACCGTCCTGATCAATTACCTGCTCAGGCATGAATGGTAATAACGCGAGTGATAAGAGTCTTTAAAACTTTATTTTCAGCGAGTTATCCATCCTGCGGCCTGTAGAGACGCAAAATCTTGCGTCTCCATGATGAGACGTTACAAAAATGCCAATAGACGCGAATCCTGTGTCTCAATGAGTATCAGCGTTTTATTTCATCAGCTTAACGCTAAATGGTAAAACAAGAGGCTGTGTCATAATTGGTATCTGGAACCTTTGATCGAGCTTCGCTCGAGAAATTCAACAAAATTATAAATAAAATTAAAATAAAAAATTATTTTGTTTAATTTTTATACAATTTTTTGTTTAATGTCTAGGCCGCCAGGCCGATTTAAAGCCAGCAACAGAATGATGACACAGCCTCACTCCGATCGACGTTACTAAAATGCCTGCCCTGAGAGGCAAAATTTTGCGTCTCAGGGCAGGCATTAGATGGTTAACTGACCGAAGTCCAGAGTGTGATTTCGTCGAACTCGCTTTACTATATGACCGAATTGATTGTCCGCTGCAACTCATTCAGAAAACGGGCCGCATGCGCACCATCCATCTGAGTGTGGTGAAACTGGAAGGAGAGCATGAGCGTCTTCCTTGGCCAGCGATTCTTGTACCTGCCCCAAATCAGGAAAGGGTTATTGAAGATGCCACTATACATCCCGATAGCCCCATCAATATCACATTGCACTAAGGCCGAAGTGCCAATGACCATGCTATCCGGCAGGTCATGATTGGCGCAATTCACGGCCACCTGACGTGTCAGGCGCTGATAATTGTGATTAAACTCCTGTAAGTCATGTGAGAACGGGATGTCGCATGAACTGACCCCACCTTGACTATTGATGACGATGGTATTCACTGCAAGCCTGTCATACTGCATCAGTTTGCCATCCTCGGGCAACAAATAAAACTCCTTTATCCCGCTTGCGGCCTTGCCGATGCACCAACACATGAGCATGTTGAACTTTAATCCCTGCTTGCGACTGATTTTCACCAATCGCGACACGTCAAGCGTCTTGAGTAGGGTCACCATAGGCATCGGTGCCTTCATCCACATGTCGAAGGCATAGGCCCGACTGGTCTCGCTGGGATTGACTTCGTTTTTCATCAAAACTCACTTTCAATAGCTTGTTGTATTTACCGCCAACGCTTGAGGCCGGGATAATACTGACGCAGCACCGCTTTGTATTCCTCGGGCGTGAGGTTCTGGCCCGTGTTCTGATTGAAATGGTCAACAAACTGGGCACAATGCTCAATCATCCCGTCCATGGTGAGATCCTGAAGGAAAGTGCCCTCATGATAGCAGTAACGGCAATAGTCAAAATTGGTGCTGCCATCGGCATTGGTGCCGAAATCCTCATGGCGAGTCAATGGCATCCCGCAACTCTGGCAGAACTGGGGCAACTGGCCATCGTTGAAGGCCTTCTCCTTGCTGGGGAATGTCGCTTCATAAGCCTCAAAATCACCTGGCTGCTCATCGGCGACAAAGTAGCCCCGAGGCGGCTGGTAGGTAGCATCGGTCACTCCGTTATCACGCAGCCAGCCGGTGATAACTTCCTGGGCAAGAAAATAGGGCACGACTGCATCGCGCGGCTCGGCATGGTAATGGATACCCAGTTTACTGGCCAAGTCAAAGCCAGCATGACGGTAAAAGCCGATGTTGCCTTCCATGCACAGGAAGCCGATGCCCTGTTCGCGAGCCTTCTCCAATGCAAAGTTCAACAATTTCAAGCCATATCCCTTGCGCTTATGGTCGGGGTGGATGCTGATGGGTCCGAAGGTCCACGACGGGACATGCTTGCCGTCGTCCAGGACGAGTTCGGCACGGGAGAACATGATGTGGCCGATGATATGGCCATCTTCCTCCATCACCAGGTCCAGTCCGGGAATGAAATCGGGATTACTCCTATACTGGTTAAGGACATAATGATCGGTGCATCCTGGACGATACACGTTCCAGAAAGCCTCGCGGGTGAGGCTTTCCACCTCACGATAATCGCTGGGTTGTTCTTGTCTGATTGTCATTACGTTACAAGTTATAGTTCTGGTTTTGCCCAAAATAAATCAGGGTCGGTCGTTGATTCACACTGCTGGCCCGCACTGACGTATCCCACCGGCACGAGCTGGATATCATCCCGGGGGTCATAGTCACGATACATGCTCTCGGCATTGAAACGGCTCACCCGCTTGCACACAAAGTAGTAGAGATTCTTCGCCATGTAATAATCCAGATAGTTCTCCTTGGTCTGCGGGGTCTCGTGGTTCCAGTTGGCTGTCTCACAAAGCCGCAACGGCAAGTCGCTGCGCAACCTTTCACGCACCTCGGCGATGCTGAGCATCGTCCCATTCTCGTCGGTCACCCACGCATCCATCGTCGGGTCGATGTAGAGCCACTTGTGCAACCCGCTGGACCACACCGCGTTGATGACGTGGCACTCGTAGTCATTGGGGTCGGCCGGCATACAGGTCACATAGCGGGCGGGAATGCCCAGCGAGAGGTACATCTCACAGAGCGACAACGCCAACTGGCGGCAATTCACGCCCTTGCCCGTTGCCTTGCAGTAATTGTAGATGTCGATGGCATCCATTTCCACAAACGCCCTGTTACTCCCGTCGTGGCGGATTTGGCCGTGGGCAAAGTGCAAGACGTTGATGATTCTGGACAGTTCATCACCCTGACCCGCAACGGAGTCGAGGTTGAAATATTCACGCACCATGCGCAGGTTCATCGATTCCTTGGGCTGATAGATGAAGAGCGGTTTACCGTCATCACTGGCTCTCTCATCATCGCGGGCATAGGGTGTGGAGCGCTTCAACACCGAGAGCGGTTGCCTGTTTTGGACCCGGGCGAGCAGCGACTGGTACTTCTTGTCCTTGTGCAACGAGCGCAGGTCGTTGTCGTTCACCATGTTGTTATAGTCCTTATAGCCATTTTCCACCGAGCGTTCAAGCGCCATGAGTGCCTGCTTCTTCTGCCCCGTCAGGGCATAGCAGCACGCCAGATCATAGAGGACAAGTCCCTTCTGCTCCTTGACGGCAGCCTCGGGTATAGGGGTCACCTGATGGATGGTAGTCGTGTCGAGGATATGGATGAGTGTGGTCAACGGCGCTACTGCTTCCTTGTGCTTGCCACCATGCATCAATCCTTGATATTGGGCCTGATACCTGGAATACACGTCCTGGAATTCCATCATGCGTTGTTCCTGGGCTCTTGTTGTGATGACTACCGAGAATATAAGGCCCAGCAAAAGACAGATTCTCGGGATGGTACTGCTTGTCTTCATTCCAATGATTGTTTTATATACACTCACTTGCGCCTGCCTTTAACGCCCTCGTAGATGAGATTGGCCCCGACGAGAATAAAGATGACCGGGACAAAGTACAACTCCCACGGATCCTCGGGCGGACGTTCCAGCCAAGTCCAATGGATGATGTGCCAGATACTTGCCAGCTTGAGCAGGCTGGCCAAAACAAACAGGATTCCGATAAATGTTCTCAGTTTCATCATTTTACTCTAATTTATTGGTTTTCAAATTCTTTTAATTCTTGCAAGCCTTGTTCGATTTCCTGCAGTTGCCGGCTATGGCGGCGGCGTTGCCACTGGGCTAACATAAAGCTGAGGCCAAAGGTCAGCAGCGACAACCCCAGCGGCAGCAACGCCCTGCTGCTGAAGGCATAGTTCACCTGGTCGTTAAAGAAGAGTTCCGAGATATAGAACGCAACCATGGCAATGGCGACCAAGGCAATCACCCAGACGCTCTCCTGGTGGCATACCTTCTTGTACCGGAGCACGAGGCCCTGCAGTTCATTGCACCGCTTCCCGTCCAGATTGAATCGGGACAGCAGGGAGAGTTTCTGCACCATCGGTATCAACCCGATGACCAATACCGCCTCGACGACCATAAAGGAGAAGGTCTTGATGGGCGTGTTGATGTAAACATAGGGGAAAACGCCGCAGATGATGAGGACGCACACGATGAGGTTGTAATAGTTGTGCCGGCACACGCCATCATAGGCCGACCTGGTCTTCAGGGAAATCATTTCCCGCACGAGTCGCATGTTGACGACTTCGCTCTCGGCCAATCGGTTGTTGAGCACATTCCAGCCAGCTTTTAATTCATCTAGTTCCATATCACGTCGAGTATTAACTGTTAGACATTCTTTTTAATTTTTCTTTGACACGGGTGAGTTTCACGGCGACGTTGGCTCGAGAGATACCCAGGATGTCGGCCATTTCCTGGTAACTGCGCTCTTCAAGCCACAGGAGAATCAGCGCGCGCTCCAATTTCCCCAATTGGTTGATGAGCCGATAAAGTTCCTTCAATTGGGCCGTCCGGCCTTCCTCGTCGGCAAGCCGCCCGGCCACATCGGCCGTGATGGGCATCGTCTGGGGGCGGCTGCCCGAGCGGCGCAGGAATGTGATGCAGGTGTTCATCGCGATGCGATAAATCCATGTCGTGGGCTTGCTGTCCCCACGATAGCGTGGAAAACCTTTCCACATGTTCAGCACCACTTCCTGGAAGAGGTCGTTCAGGTCGTCCTGATCATGGGCATAGACGTAGCACACCTTGTAGATGACACGCTTCTGCTCCTCGATCATTTCCAGGAAATCGTTTTCTAAGTTTTGCGTCTCCATCGGCGAAAATCATTCGTTCACTCCATTAGTCGCAAGAACTGACTAAAGATTACATGTCACTTGCAAAAAAATCTTCTTTCACGCATTAGACGTTCTCAACGTCCCGAAAAGTTGCTCTTTGTAGGGGAAAAACGGGAAAAAACGACCAGCGATGTAATTAACGCGAGTTAGATGAAATATAGGGTACCCGTTAGAGCAGAGGAGTATGATATTGCACTCGAAGCGCTACCTCTTGGGGCATCAACGCCCCCGTGGGGGGGGCATCATTGGTATCTGGAACCTTTGATCGAGCTTCGCTCGAGAAATTCAACAAAATTATAAATAAAATTAAAATAAAATATCATTTTGTTTAATACTTATACAAATTTTTGTTTAATGTCTCGCCAGCTAGGCCGATTAAGAGCCAGCAACAGAATGATGACACAGCCTCAGTGCCAACGTGCTGAGTTAATTAAGCACTCCCGCCAACACTCATGCCTCTGTCACTTGAGTTGGAATTCCTTGTATCGCGACCATTCGTCCTGCAAGTCGGTATCATGGTCACCCAGGAAGAATTCGGCATGGGCCATGTCCCTGAACGGGGACCAGTTGCCGCAGATGATGCCGTCATGGGCGATGACGGGCTGGAAGATGCCGCTATTGTTGTGGGCCCGGTGGCGGCACTCAGGCGAGAGCACGATGTCGCGGCTCTTGTAGCCGATGAGGTACTCGTCGTAGGGGGGAATCAAGAGGTAATGCCCCTTGCGGAAGCCGCGCGTGCGACAGCCGTCGGTCATATAGAAAAGCCGTCCTTGCCACTTCACGGCGTGGATGGCATCGCCCATCATCGCGATGCCGCGGCGACAGTCACCGATGTTCAGCCCCGACCACCACACGAAGTCCTCGAGCGTAGCGGGCTGGTGACTCTGGAAATACTTGCGCGTCAAGGTCAGCAAGGCCTCGTCGCGGTCAACGGCCGTGCGGGGGCCTACCTTCTGCTCTGTCAGGGCATAGGTAGCCTTCATCGGCAGCAGATCGCCGCTGCACAGGGTACCCGACAATTCGGCCATGCGCAGGTGATAGGACAAGCGGTGCTCGTCCATAACAATGCCACTTGCCGCCAGCGCTTGAACGAAGTCCTCCTTGACGGCATTTCCCTTGTCGCTTACAGTCCGGACAAGGATCTCACGGACCCTGCCCAACTCGTCGTCCCCGATACTGACTCCCGAACTGCGCATCCAGCCGCGGATGACCGCTGTCGCACGTGAAGCACAGAGATGCAGCAGCGGCCAATAATCATCGGCCGAAATGAGTTGCCAAGTGCCGCGCAACAGGTGAAGCCTGATGATCTGCCCGCCGTCAAAGGCCCGCTTGAAGGCCGCCAGGGACGGCTTGCGGGTGCGCATGGCGACAGCCCAGCGCATCATGCGATATTCCTGGGCCTGGACGGCTCCCATGTGGCTGACCACCTCGGCCGGGCCTGTAAACTGCGGGCTGGCCAGCTGTTGATTGAGGAGTCTTATAGCAATCGGGGGCATCAATCGCTGAGTGCTCTGCTAGTGGCGCAGGATGTCGATCAACTCGGCAACGCCCTGGGTGGCAGGTTTCTGGATCACATGCACCCAGTCAGGCACGGCGGCAGGCCTGGGGTCGATGTAATAGATGGGGACGCCGCGCTTGACATACTGGATGAGGGCGGCAGCCGGATAGACCACCAGCGAGGTGCCGATGACGACAAAGATGTCGGCATCATGGGCCAGCTGGGCAGCAGCCTCCATATTGGGCACCGCCTCGCCGAAGAACACGATGTGGGGCCTCACGGGGTCGCCATGCGGGTCGCGCGTGTCCACGCTGGTTTCCAGCCCCTTGTCGCTCAGTTGGTCACAGGGCAAGGTATAGAGTCGGTCCTCACGGCGCAGAGAGCGCACCTTCATCAGCTCGCCATGCAGGTGCAGCACACTGGCACTGCCGGCACGCTCGTGCAGGTCATCGACATTCTGGGTAATGACGCGCACGTCAAAGTCCTTTTCCAGTTCCACCAGGCCCAGGTGGGCGGCATTGGGCTGAGCACCTTGCAGTTGCAGGCGGCGCTCGTTGTAGAACTTGTGGATGAGTGCGGGATTGCGCAGGAATCCCTCATGGCTTGCCACATCCATCACGGGATAGTTTTCCCACAGGCCGTCGGCATCGCGGAAGGTCTTGATACCACTCTCGGCACTGATGCCAGCACCAGACGAAATCACTAATTTCTTCTTGCTCATAGTCATTGGTCGATTAAGAGATACTTTTTAAATAATGTGAAAGCAAAAATAGTAAAAAATTTCTAAAAACGTACACCCCAATCACATAAATCACTATCTTTGCACCGTTTTTTTAAAATACAGACAACAATTCAATGGATAAACTTAGCTACGCATTAGGCTTGAGCATGGGTGGAAACTTCATCGGCTCAGGCATCAAGGAACTGAATATCAACGATTTTGCTGACGGCTTGAGAGCCATTTATGAAGGCGCAGAACAGAAGATGACCTTCGACGAAGCCAAGCAGATTGTCACCGAATACTTTACCAACCTCGAGAAGCAGGGTGCCGAGCAGAACGAGCGCCTGGGCCGCGAGTTCCTGGAGAAGAACAAGGAGACCGAGGGCGTGAAAGTGACCGCCAGCGGACTCCAGTATCAGGTAGTCAAGGAGGGCGACGGCCTCCAGCCCGGTCCCAACGACGTGGTCACCGTTCACTACACCGGCAAGCTGATTGACGGCACCGTGTTTGACAGCAGCGTGGAGCGCGGCGAGCCCGCCACCTTTGCCGTCGGCCAGGTCATCCCTGGTTGGGTAGAGGGTCTGCAACTGATGCGCGAGGGTGCAGCCTACAGGCTGTTCATCCCCAGCAACCTCGCCTATGGTCCCCACGGCACGGGTCCCATCCAGCCCAACTCGACGCTCATCTTTGACGTCCAGCTGCTCAAGGTCGAGAAGAAGTAATCACAACGATTATACACCAATCC
The DNA here is from genome assembly GCA_017449785.1 of Muribaculaceae bacterium. GTDB lineage: Bacteria > Bacteroidota > Bacteroidia > Bacteroidales > Muribaculaceae > Sodaliphilus. Next base: position 13,288 of record JAFTFA010000267.1, read on the forward strand.
TTATCAGAAAAAACTGTTTTCAAGACAATGAAGAAAGTATTAGCAATGGCAATGGCAGCCCTGCTCATGACGGGCATGGCCAGCTGCAGCAGCAACAGCTCGAGCAGCGAGAACGCCCAGGAAGAATCCACTCCCGACTACGGCCAGCAGATCAAGGACAACAAGACCCTGGGCCGTGAATTCATGGAGCAGAATGCCAAGAACGACAGCGTCGTGCAAACGACCAGCGGCCTGCAGTACATGGTACTGAAAGAGGGCAACGGCACCAAGCCCGGTCCCGAAGACACTGTGACGGTACACTACACCGGCAAGTTGCTGGACGGCACCGTGTTTGACAGCAGCGTGGAGCGCGGCGAGCCCGCCACCTTCCCCCTGAACCAGGTGATCCCCGGCTGGACCGAGGGTCTGCAGCTCATGGGCGAGGGCGCACAGTACAGGCTCTTCATTCCCAGCGAGCTGGCCTATGGCTCCAAGGGCGCTGGTGACCAGATTCTGCCCAACTCGACCCTCATCTTTGACGTCGAGCTGATCAAGGTCATCAAGAAGCAATAAACGCGAGCGATAAAAAGAAAACATTCAATTTATAATCACAATCAACAAAATTCAATTTTAAAACTAGTTTTATTATTATGAAGAAGATTTTAGCAATTGCAGCAGCCGGTCTGTTGACCGTCGGTTTTGTAGGCTGCAACAGCAAGGGTGCTAGCGGCAGTAGCGAGGCTATGGACTCGTTGAGCATGGCATTTGGTGACCTCTACGGCGCCGGTATGGGCCAGCAGTTGCGCGGCATGGACTCCACCATCAACATGGAGCAGGCCCTCAAGGGCATGGAGTACATCGCCAACGCCGACACCAGCAAGAACTTCATGGCTGGTCTGCAGATGGGTATGCAGATTGCACAACTTTATCAGGGCATCGAGCAGCAGTGCGGTATGCCCATCAACAAGAGCCTGTTCATGAAGCACCTGCGTGACGCTATCATGAGCGCTACCCCCATGGGCCAGGAAGAGATGATGGCCCTGCAGAGCAAGATCGAGCCCCTGCTGAACAAGGCTATGGAGCAGTCCCCCAAGGCCATCGCCAACAAGAAGGCCGGTGAGGAGTACATGAACAAGCTCAAGAGCGACAAGAACTACACCTTCACCAAGAGCGGTATCGCCTACAAGGTGATCCAGCAGGGCGAGGGCATCAACTTCAGCGACAGCGACGTCGTTAAGGTGAACTACGTTGGCCGTCACCTCGATGGTACCGAGTTTGACAAGAGCGGTGAGAACCCCGTGCCCTTCAACCTGAAGCAAGTCATCCCCGGCTTCGCCGAGATGATCCAGCTCATGAAGCCCGGCAGCAAGGTAACCGTCGTTATCCCCGGTGAGCTCGCTTATGGTCCCCAGGGTAACCGCGGCATCGAGCCCAACGAGACGCTGATTTTCGACATCGAGACCCTCGGTGTTGACGACGCTCCCAAGACGGCACGTCCCAACATGCCCATCCGTCCCGCTAAGTAAAATAGCAAACAACGCCTAAAAGAGCTGCCCGAGCCATGTGACTCGGGCAGCCTTTTTTGGGGGTTTCGGTGCGTTCAATAGCCAACGATGCCGTTCGGTTAGCTGGTAATCACAGCCACAGCGAGAAATCCTCGCGCTGCAACTTGGGATCAGAGTTGAGGATGGCGATCTTGCCGTTGGAATAGGTCTGGCCCATCGGCATGAGAGCGCAACAGGTATCAAACAGGGCGGACATCGCCTCGTCACGGCCCAGGTTGCGCAGGATGAGCACGCATTGAGCTTCCAACAGGCGCCCGAGCACGCCAGCATCGACAGCCGTGTTGACCAGCGCTATTGACGATTTTTCGCCACCGGCCAGGAAGTCGTCGGCCGCCACCTCGATGTCGTCATAACACGCCACCCGCTCCAGCTGGGTCTGCAGCACGCGCACGGCGAGAGCCTTCTGCTCCAGCTGCGGGTCATAGAGGTAGAGACGGCTGTGGCGATTCACCTCCATCATGGCGACACTCTCGACGCCGGTCGCGGCACCCACTTGCAAGAGGCACTGCGGGTTGAAGAAATTGGTCACCCTGAACAGCAATCTGGCTTCCCGCTCATCGATCAGGTCCATGTCACGGCGCTGGGCAGCAGTGGTCGCGCCCTTGATGGTGTCCAGCAGCTGACGGATGCCGTCATAGGCATAATAGGGCAACGGCTGACGCCACACGTGCCGCACAAAGCGGTAGGCATAGGGGGAATGTATGCCGAAGCCGCCACTCCTGTGGTGGCGGCTCCAGGCAGTCAGGTATCGTTTCCAGGAAGCCAATGTACTATCTGGTCTTAATCGTTGCTGGAGGCAGCGGTGGCCTCCTCCTTCTTCTTGAACAGCTTGTCGCCGAACAGGGCGTAGTTCAACGCCAGCAGGAGCAACAGGTAGATGACGATGACCGAAATCTTGGCCCACGTCTGGGTTGTCTCCACCTCGTCGGGAGCAAACTTGAAGTCGATCTCGTGGTCACCGGCCGGCAGCTGCAGGGCACGCAGGACGTAGTTCACACGGCCCATCTCGACGGGCTTGCCGTCGACAGTCACCTTCCAGCCCCAAGGGAAATACACCTCGCTGAAGACTGCCAGACCGCCGGCAGCACTGTGACTCTTGTAGGTCAGGTGGTTGGGGGCATAGCTGGTCTCGTAGATCGTGTCGCCGGGCTGTGAGGCACGTGCCTCGCCCAGCTGCTGCTTGAACTTGGCATCGGCCACGGCAGTCGTGGCGGGATTGAAGTTGTCCAGGAAGGCCATCTCCTGGTCGGCATTGTTGACATAGGTCAGCGTGTCCACAAACCAGGCATTGCCCAGGGCATCAGGATTGCGCTGCACCGTCTGGTCATCGACGATGATGTAGCGGGTGTTGAGCATGTTCAGCACCTGGATGTTGTTCTTGGCAATCTGGTTATTCACCAGGTCGTTGTAGCGCGACAACTTGGCGGCATGGTAGCCGCCGACGGTCTTGTGGAAGTAGCTGGGCATCGCTTCGCCGAAGTGCTGCACGTCCATCACGCGGTAGTTCATGTCCTTGTCCTGGAGAATCTGGCTGTCCGCAGGACGGGCCACGAAGGTCTGCTCGGGAACGTCATAGTGGGAAGTGAACGACTCGGAATCGAGATAGCGCTTGTTGATGGCATACATGTCCACCAGCACGATGCCAGCCACGATGAGCGTCGCCAGCATCTCGTTGATCTTGCCCTTGAGATAGACAAAGATGACAGCGAAGCCGATCAACAGCACGATGAGGCTGCGCCAAGCATCACCGCTCACCAGGGCACCACGCACGGCAGCGATGGCGGCATCCACGCTGGGATACTGCTGGATCTGGCCGGTAGCCACCAGCTGCTCGTTCTCCATGGCCGAGAAATGGCCGAAGATGCCGGGGGCAAGTGCGGTAATCAGGCAGATGACGGCACACAGGCCGAAGGAGGCCATCAACGCCACCTTGTGCTTGCGCCAGCCATCGGGGTCCTTGAACAGTTCGCGCAATCCCAGCACGGCCAGGATGGGCATGGCCACCTCGGCTATGACGAGGATCGACGCCACGGTGCGGAACTTGTTGTACATCGGGAAGTGGTCAATCATCCAGTCGGTGAGCCACATCAGGTTGTGTCCCCACGAGAGCAGGATGCTGATGATGGTGACGATGAGCAATGCCCACTTCTCGGGACCCTTGACGATGAGGCAGCCCAGCAGGAACAGGGCGAAGATGAGGGCACCGACATAGACGGGGCCATTGGTCATCGGCTGGTCGCCGAAGTATTGCGGGAACTGGCTCAGGATCTGGTAGTCCTGCTGTGTCATCTGAGCCGTGTTGACCATCTTCTCGGCCTTCGGGGTCTCGCTCAGGATAAGCATGCGGTTGTCGCCGTGCTCGGGCTTGATGGTAGCGCCGCCCTTGACATTGGGGATGAGCAGCGTGAAGGTTTCGTCCTTGCCATAGCTCCACTGGGTGATGTAGTCCTTGTCCAGACCGCCATCGGTGGGCTTGGCATTGACAGCGTCCTCCCCGGTGGGAGTCAACTCGCTGTGACCGCCGCGGATGGTTTCCTGGCTATACTTGTAGGTCATGTACAGGTTGGGCGAATTGGCAGCCAGCGCCAGCAGGGCCGCAACGGCCAGCGACGCCGTGGCGATGCACCAGCGGCCCACCTTCTTGTCCATGATGGCTTTGACCAGGAACGCGATCACCAGGGCCACGATGATAAACAGCGAGTAGTAGGTCATCTGCACATGGTTGCTTGCCAGTTGCAGCGCGGCAAAGAAGGCTGCCACCGCTGCACCGCCCAGGTACTTGCCACGATAGCACCACACGATGCCGGCAAGCGTCGGGGGGATATAGGCCAGCACCATGAGTTTCCAGATGTGGCCAGCACCCATGAGGATGAAGAAATAGCTAGAGAAGCCATAGCCGATGGCACCCAGCACGGCATAGTACCACTTGACCTTGAAGGCGAGCATCAGCAGGAAGAAGCCCAGCATGAGGACAAAGAGCCAGCTCACCGGAGTCGGGAAATACAGGCGATAGAGCGCCGAGGCGGGACTCAGGTAGGTCGTTCCCTCATAGGATGGAGCGATCTGGAAGGTGGGCATACCGCCGAACAGGGCATCGGTCCACCATGATTTCTCGCCCGTCTGTTCTTCATAGGACTGCAGCTCATGGCTGTTGGCGGCACCCTGCATGACATCACTCTGCTGCAAAACGTCGCCGTTCACGTCGTTGGGATAGAAGTAAATCCATGAGATGGCGGCAAACACCACCACCGCGATGACGAAGTGGATCACGTCGGCAAGCGACAGCGACCCGATCAGTTTCTTGTCTAAATTACTTTTCATTATCTTGATTGTTGGTTGGTTTTCTATCATACAACCTGCAAAGGTAGGAAAAAGTTTTTAGTTTTAAGTTGTAAGTTGTTAGTTTTAAGTTGCAAGTCCTTAGTTTTTAGTTTTTGGTGGGCGCATCCAGGGGGGGCAAAGCGCGCAACAAGGGGAACACGCGGATTTCTCGGAACCAAAAAACCAACGCATTCCCCTTGTCGTGAATCTTCTCTCCAGCGAGGTGCCCCTGAGGTCAGAACTCGGTAAACGATAGCGGCATCGTGTCCTTGAAGCTATCGATGATGTAGATTTTCTCCTTGCCGGCCAGGATGAGCTCGATGGGATGTCCTTTTTTCTCAAATTCCAGGAATGCCTGGCGGCACACGCCGCACGGTGCCGTGGGCTCCTCGACAAAGTCGCCGCGGGTATAGGAAGTGATGGCGACAGCCTTGACGGGAATACCGGGATGCTTGGCACCGGCTGCATACAGGGCAGAGCGCTCACCGCAGATGCCTGCAAAGGCCGCATTCTCCTGATTGGCACCGATAAACATCTCGCCATTGTCGAGCATCAATGCGGCTCCCACCTTGAAGTTACTATAGGGAGAATAGGAGTGGCCCGTGGCCTCTCGAGCCATGTCCACCAATTTTTTTTGCTCTTCGGTTAGTTCATTATAAGAATAAACCCTTACCTTTGTGGTGATTTTCTTTTCGACCATAAAAAAATTATGAGTTATATTGACTTTGAACGCAAAATTATAGAAATTTTTCCGATAAACAAGCAATTATCGTGTTTTTGCTTGATTTTTGTGCTCTTTTCGGCCTTTTCGGCCCCGGCACAGACCAAACATCAGCGTTATCTTGACTACATCGAGCGTTACAAGACTGTCGCCCTCGAGCACGAGAGGGAATTCGGCGTGCCGGCCAGCATCACCCTGGCCCAGGGGTTGCTCGAGAGCAGCGTCGGGCAGAGCAAGATGGCCCAGGAGGCCAACAACCACTTCGGCATCAAGGCCTATCACTGGAAGGGCGAGGTCTATGGCGGCTGTGACTCACTGGGGACCGTGGGCTACCGCAAGTATGGCTGCCCCGAGGATTCCTATCTGGACCACGTCAAGTTCCTCAAGGGGCCGCGCTACAGCATCCTCTATGAGCTGGAAATCACCGACTACCGCAGCTGGGCCCAGGGCCTGAGGGACTGCGGATATGCCGAGGATGCCAACTATCCCGCCAAGCTCATCAGGCTCATCGAGCAATATGAGCTGTATGCCCTCGATGGCGGCAAGCGCCTCGACGGCACGACCGCCGTCGCCGAGCCTGCCAGCAGCGACAACGACGACACGACCGGCAACGGCCGCTGGTATCACCGCAAGCGCCGTGACCGCAGCCGCGACAACGACACCACGCCCGAACAAGTCCAGACCCAGCAGCGCCAGGAGGCCTACACCCCCCTGCGCCAGGGCGGCGTTCCCGCCAGCAGCGACAACGACTAGCGGCACTGCCCTGCCCGCCCACTGGTCGCCGGGCCGAAAATTTTTCGCTGAAAAACGTTCCGTTTCTCGGGATTTTTTCAGACCTTTGTGGGCACAATACAAGAGAGAGGATACTATTAATGTCAAACCTTTTAAAATAGATTTTATCATCATGTTTGGAAAATTTCAGGAACATCTCCAGAAGGAGCTCGCCGACATCCAGGCTGCCGGTTTGTACAAGAACGAACGCATCATCACCACGCCGCAGCGCGCCGACATCAAGGTGAAGCCCAATGACGAGGTGCTGAACTTCTGTGCCAACAACTATCTGGGCCTGAGCGACAACAGCCGCCTGATCAAGGCCGCTACCGACACCATGGCCCACCACGGCTACGGCATGTCGTCGGTTCGCTTCATCTGCGGTACCAGCGATATCCACAAGGAACTCGAGGCAGCCATTGCCGACTATTTCCACACCGAGGATGCCATCCTCTACGGCTCGTGCTTCGATGCCAACGGCGGCCTGTTTGAGGCCCTGCTGACCGAGGAGGACGCCATCATCAGCGACTCGCTCAACCACGCCTCGATCATCGACGGTGTGCGCCTGTGCAAGGCCAAGCGCTACCGCTATGCCAACGCCGACATGGGCGAGCTCGAGGAGTGCTTGAAGCAGGCCCAGGAGCAGCGATTCCGCATCATCGCCACCGACGGCGTCTTCTCGATGGACGGCAACGTGGCTCCCATGGACAAGATCTGTGACCTGGCCGAGAAGTATGACGCCATGGTCATGGTTGATGAGTCCCACTCGGCAGGTGTCGTCGGCCCGACGGGCCACGGCGTAGCCGAGCAGTATAACATCTATGGCCGCATCGACGTGTTCACCGGCACGCTGGGCAAGGCCTTCGGCGGTGCGATGGGCGGTTTCACCACCGGTCGCAAGGAGATCATCGACATGCTGCGCCAGCGCTCGCGTCCCTACCTGTTCAGCAACAGCATCGCTCCCGGCATCGTGGGTGCCAGCATCGAGATGTTCAAGATGTTGAAGGAGAGCAACGCCCTGCACGACAAGCTGGTGGACAACGTGAACTACTTCCGCGACAAGATGATTGCCGCCGGCTTTGACATCAAGCCGACGCAGAGTGCCATCTGTGCCGTGATGCTCTATGACGCCAAGCTGTCACAGGACTTCGCCGCCGAGCTGCAGAAGGAAGGCATCTATGTCACCGGCTTCTACTATCCCGTTGTGCCCAAGGGCCAGGCCCGCATCCGCGTGCAGGTATCGGCCGGTCACGAGCGTGAGCACCTCGACAAGTGCATCAACGCCTTCATCAAGATCGGCAAGCAGATGGGCATCATCAAGTAAAGTCCATCAAACAACCCTTAACAACTATCAGCACAACCACAACAACTTTAATTGGTTGTTTAATGTGCTTGACTGTTGCTACAGTTGTTTGAGAAAACAATTATTATAACACCCGGAAAAAACCTCTTTTAATCGAGACGGTCGCAGGTGCATTCACCCGCGACCGTCACTTTTTTACCTATAGGTCAAAGTTGCTTGAACGTACAGCTTTTTAGGGGTCCATTTCATCCCAGGGCAGCCCTCTCGAATGCTTGGTGCCGGCATCAGGTCTTGCACGCCTCGTGCTGGGATGATGGTGCTAGAATGAATATCGCACGCCGAGTGACAAGGTGAGCGTCTTACTGTTCCAGGACTCTTTCAAGAAAGGATAATTGGCCCTGAACATGTAAGAAAGGTGGTCTCCCGTCTCGACGGCGAGTTCACCCATTGCACCGACGTTGAACTGCGCTGAACTGCGTCGGGGGGCACTTTCCTTGGCTTGACCGTCCTGGGCATACTGCCTGATGGCAAACGACTCCTGGATATAGGGGCCAGCCGAAACCTTCAGGCCCACATGATCGGTGAGCTTGAACCGATAGCCCGCCATCACGGGCAAGGTCACGCTCCACATGTCCAGCCAGGAGGCATTGCGTTGAAACATGGTCAGCTCGGGAGAAGACAGTTTTGCGCCGTTATTCATGTAAGACAATTCCAACTGGGGCGTGAGGCTCCAGTGCTTGTTGAAATTCAATTCATAACCAGCACCCAAAAAGAAGCCGCCGCCCCAGCCATAGGTCTTATCGGACCCGACCAATGGCTTTTCACACACATGCGACATGCTGCCGCCGCCATACACGATCCAGTTGTTCTGCGCGCCCAGCTGAATTGCCACACAGACAAGAACAGCCAGGATAGAAATTCTCTGTTTCATGGTTTTCATTAAAAAATAATTTAAAATATTAACAAACAGTTATTTATAAGGATTAATCCTCATTTATGACGAATAAGTAAGGTAACCTGACTTATAATTCAAGTATCCCATAGAACGAATAATTTGCGGATGAAATCGTAATGAAATATGTGTTATTTGATTGAAGATTCACATAATACTCTGTGAGAACGCCACTCGTATCGAGCGGCCCAGAGAACCATGTCAATCCGTAAACATCTTGAACCTTAAGTTCATAAGAGTCTTCAGAGAAATACTCGATATTCAACGTATTCTGATCTGAGGAATAAATTACAACAGGAAGGACAAGTCCACTTCGGCTATGCCCATTACTTTTTCTACCCGTCATTTCCACTTCTTGCTGGCTACTTGTTTGTGCTAAAACAAGAGTCGGCAGCAATAATAAAACAAATGTAAAAAATAGTTGTTTCATGCCATTAATAAATTTAATTAGTTCGACTGCAAAGTTACTATCTGAAATGATAAAATTGGGTGTTTTTTTCTAAAAAATGAGTTAATCGATATTTTGTAAGTGAATGATTATCAGCACGTTAAAAAACAAAAAGTTAATCACCCCATTAATTTTAAAAATAATGCTAACTTTTGTAACTTAATTTAACACACCAAGGGTATACAGAGGTCTGATTTTGAAAGATTCATTTAAAAAACCAACAAAATAAATAAATCACAAAGTATGCTTCAATAGAATAAAAAGATAGTAATTTTGCGGCGAAAAAAGAAGCTACCTATTTCAAATAACAATGAAGCACAAAATCACATTAGCCCTGTTGCTCGCTACAGTTGTATTAATTGCCGAATTCTCGAGTTGCGGCCACCATGATTTACAACCAGAATTACAGCATATCGATTCACTGCTCAGGAACAACCAAAGCGCAGACGCATTGCAGCAGTTAGGAACTATTGATACAAGCTCATTCAATCAAGAAGAAAATGCATTTTATGCGATACTACTCACCATGGCAAAATATAAAGAGTTGGTTAACTTTAGATCTGATTCTGCAATCAATGCGGTTGTTGATTATTTTAAAAGACGCGACAACCAAGAAATGTTGATGAAGGCCTTAGTTGCACAAGGATGTGTCGAGGATGCTATCGGAAACAAAGAGCACGCATTGGATTGTTTTCTTCAGGCTGAAAGAATCACAACCGACATTGACATTGACAGCAAGGCATATGTCAAGCTAAGGCTCGCAGACTTATATCATTCACAATTGATTAAGGCAGATTCATTAGCTATCAGAAAATATTTCGAAGCATTAAACTTATATCAAGAAAAACACGATTTACATTATCAAATTGTCTGCTTAGGTGAAATTGGCGGACTTTATATCAACAACAAGTATAATTCTGATAGTGCTCTTTATTATATTGATGCCGCCATCCATTTGGCAGAGCAAACTAGTGACACTTATTATCTGTTTTCTAACTATTATTGTAAGTCACTTTATTATTTTAATACAAAACACGATTATCATAAAGCTAAAGAATCGGCCCTTAAAGCAATCTCATATACAAACGAGATCGATCATCCCAGAGCACATTATTGTTTAATAAATGCTTATTTACGCTTGGGCAAGATCGACTCTGCCAATTATTATATGGCATTGGCTCCAGCCCCATCCAATATAATTGACAGCATTTCATATTATAATATTCAATCTGAAATAGAGACATTCAATCACCATGAGGCTGAGTCTCGTAATTATTTTCTAAAATCCAATAATTTAGCTGACTCGCTGCTTATGCACAGCTTAAGTCATCGCCTTTTTGAGATCGAAAAGAAGTATGACTTGCAGCAAGAGGAGCTGAAGAATGTTTCATTGCAGTCAAAATTAAGGGGGGCATGGCTAGCCATTGCCTTCTCGCTGCTGGCAGCACTGGTCCTGTTCCATCTCCTGTGGCGCTACCGCAACAGGCTGAGGGACAAAGAGCACGAGTACGAGTTATTGAAATCTGACTTGAACACATCACTATCCAGCCTGGAACAGATGCAGGCTACAATCGACAACTATGAGGACAAGCTCAGTGAAACCGAGGCCAGTTACAAGGCCAAGGTTGCCCAGCAAGAATCTCTTGTCACAGACCTGACCGGCGAAATCGCCTCGGTCAAGTCCTCACTCCAAGAGAAGGAGCAGGAACGACTCCAGCTCGACGGGAAACTAGCCGAACTAGAGGCCAAGAGGTCACAATCCCAAGAGATCAAGGCCATCCTGGACGGGCAGATCAAGGTCGTGCACGAACTCATCCAGTCGTCCCACGAACTGGATGCCGAGCGTTTTGCCAGGAGATTCACGTCCCTGATGTCGGTTCCCGACAGTCCGCGCACGGCGACCTACTGGTCCAACCTGCAAGCACTGACCAACGACCTGTATAACAACATTCTGGTAGATGCCAACCGGATGGCCGACGGCAAACTCCTGGACAGCGACATCAATTTCATCGCCCTGCTGTGCTGCGGCTTCTCCAGGACCGTCATCATGATCTGCATGAAGTTCAAGAACGTTGTCACCATTTCAAACAAGAAGAAAAAGATTGCCAAGAAGATGGGCGTCCCATCCCTCGAGCAATTCATCCTACCCTATCAGCAGCAGATGGCCCACACCCTGCAACCTGAAGGGTAGAGCGACCAGGGCCGCCGCAAAACTCGACGCAGTTTTTTTAAAAAATCGGCCTGACGGCCGAGAAATTCAACAAAATCTGTATAAAAATCGAAAAATAAAATTATATTGTAATTTTATTTATAATTTTGCTTCCTAAGTTATTGTGCAAGGATTTTGATGTATTTTCTTCGTCAAAATGTGCAAAACTATTGAAATCGGCAAAAAAGTCACCTGATCTGCCGTCAGGAACGCTCGTCGGGGCTCTGCCCC
>JAFTFA010000268.1 GCA_017449785.1 Muribaculaceae bacterium
CGGTCACGTCCCAGCCCACAAAGTCGAAATAAGGCAACCGGCTGTGCATCTCGAGCAGTTTATCGACCACCTTGCCATAACAAGGCACCACCAGGTTCTCGACGCCGGTTTCCTTCTTGAGCGAAGAAATCTCCATGTGCTTGAAACGGAACACCCTGTCATCGACCCTGCCGTCACGGTCAATCAAGCAAGTACCGCCACCCTTGGACGTATTGTCCTTAACAGCGCCCTTGCCGCCGAAGCGGAGCATCGAGTAAGGATAAAGGAACTCACACTTGCCATCCAGGCCACGATAGGTGTACAAGCGCATCGAGTTGAGCGACGTGGGGTTGACACGTTGCAGTTCGGGGTGCTGCTTGGCCTTCTCCTGGACAATGAAGTTGATGCCGTAGCGCGAGAACAGCCCGTCAACGGCCTCGGGACTGGCGTCGGCAATCTGGTCAACGCCGTCACCGTTGCAGGTCTCGACGGTGGGCTTGATCATCATCTCGCCCTGGTAGCTGCCGACGGCAGCAATAGCCTCATCGCGGCTGATTTCGGCCCCATCACGGTAGAAGTGGCCGTGCATGTTCTTGACCACCGTCAACGGCTGGCGCACCATGGGAAACAGGTCACCATAGATATTCTTGTCAAGATAGGCATTGATGAAGTCATAGCGGTTGAGTGCCGGGATGACAAAGAAATAATAGACATCCATCGACAGATAGCGGTCACTGACCACTCCGCTCAACTGCGAGAAATAATCGGCAAACATCATCGAGACCTTGAAACCGCGCTGCGCATAGTAGGGCGACAGCTCCTTCTTGTGGGCCTTGTAATCAAAGCCAGCAGGCATCACGTGGTCCTTGAAATACCAGTCACCCCAGTAAAACTCTTTGTTGGAATTGATGTATTGAGCCATAGCTGTTTAGAGTTTAATAATCTATCACATCGACCATTGTCACACCACCGGCATAGAACTCCATGCTGGCCCATGCGAGACCCACGCCGAAGCCACATGCCACGCAGTGCTTCTCCTCTCCTGACAACTGCTCATGGCAGCGGGTCACCATCGTCAAGGGAATCGAGGCACTCGTCACGTTGCCATATTCCTCCAGGCAATAGGGAGTCTTCTCGGTCGGCATCTTCACGGCCTTGCGTATCTTCTCGTCGATGAACTTGTTGGCCTGGTGCAACAGCAACAGGTCAACCGTTTCCACATCGATATTGAAGGTGGAAATCAGTTCCTTCAAGGAACGCGGCGGCTGCTTGATGGCAAAGCCGAACACGTCCATGCCATTGACAATCATGTCAACACCTCGACGATAAACACCGGGAGACACCTCCTTCTCCTCAAGAGCCTCGGGCGTGACCGGGTTGCGGATGCCGCCATAGGGGGCCCAGACGGCATCAAAGCCGCTGCCGTCAACACCATACATGAAATTCATGGGACGTGAATGATCCGGGTCAAACTCCAGCGCAGTGGCCGTTGCAGCGTCGCCAAAGAGAGGGCGCACCGCCGTATCACGCGGGTTGCGGTTGCGGGTATTGGTCTCGGCAGCGACCAGGATGGCCCGCTTGAAGCTGCCGTGTGACAAGAGCGAAGAAACGATGCTCATTCCATAGACCCATCCCGAGCAACCGAATGGGAGATCAAACACGCAGCAATCGTTGCGCAACTTCAAGCGGTCCTGCAAGATGCAAGCAGTCTGGGGCGCGATATAATCACGTGATGTGCAGACGTAGGCAAAGCAGTCAATATCCTGTGCCGCCCACCCCATCTTGTCGAGCAGAGCCTCGACAGCCTTGACGGTGAGATCGGATGCAGTCGTGTTCTCGTCCACCTTGTGGTGACGTTCAATGCCTGTCGAAGCAATCACCTTGAGGGCATCGTTCTCGTCCTTGTAGATGGGAAGCGTGCGGTTGTCTTCTACGGTTGATGGCACACAGGCGCTCATGCCTGCAATGCGCACGTTGTTGATGGTCAATTGTGACATATATCGTTATGATTTGAGTTTCAATCGTTGTATCTTGCCTGAGGCCGTGCGTGGGATGCTGTCGGTCCATTCCCACAGGACAGGTATCTCGTGAGGGGGCAATAGACAGGTCAACCGGGCCTTGATTTCGGCAAAATCGGGCGCGCTTTCGCCACTCTTGACCAGATAGGCCTTGGGCACCTCGCCCAGCACGCCACGGGGATCTGGTACGGCTACACAAGCACAATCGGCAATACAGTCCAGTGTCAAGAGTGCATCCTCGATGGCTGATGGGCTGACTTTCTCGCCGCCCACGTTGATGAGTTCCTTCTTGCGACCCGTCAAGTAGAAAAGGCCGTTGCTGGCCCGATGCCCCCAATCCCCCGTGCGGAACCAGTCGCCGCCATGGAAGGCACCCACATTGTCCTGGGGCAGAAAATAGGAACGGCACACCATATTGCCGCGCACACATATCTCGCCGTCAACACCGTCATCCACGGGAGTACCGTCTTCATCAAGCACACAGACTTGGACCAGAGACGACGCGGGTCGCCCTATGCTGTTGAGCACGCCTGCATCGGTATGGAACTCGGTGAACATGGCACGAGAGGCCTCGGTGAGGCCATAGTGCATGCACAGGCGCGTTGTGGGAAACAGTTCCATGAGCAGCTGTTTGTCCTCGATGGGCATGGCGGCACTGCCGATTTCAATATATCGCAATTGATTGGCAAACTTGGCTATGCGCTTGCCACTTAACCGCTTGATATATTGCCAGACAGCAGGTACCATGCCGAAGCCTGTCACCCCTTCGGTCTCCATTACCGCAAAGAATGACTTGAGGTTGGCAAAATTGCCGACCAACACCAGCGTAGCTCCGGCCGTGAGTACACAGCGCAAACGTCCCAGTCCGAAGGAATGGCTCAACGGCAAGGCCAAGGCCTCGACATCATCGGCGCAGGTACCAATGAAGCCATTGGTATTACTGGCCGAGCCCGCGATGTTGGCATGAGAGAGGCAGACGCCCTTAGGGGCACCCGTCGTGCCCGTGGTGAACATGACATCAGCCACATCGGTCGGCTGCATATCAGTAGTTCTCAACAGTTCACAGCCATTCCCGTTCAGGACAATGTCGCTAAACGAGACACTGCGGTAGCCGTCAACGACAAGATTGTTGCCGAAGGTGACCACAGGATGGACGACACTGGCAATGTAATCAAGCCGGTCACGAGGCGAGGCCTCATCCACGACCACATTCACGACACCGATCGAGTGGGCCGCAAAGTAGAGATAGACAAATTCCAGTTCCTTCTGGGCTGCCAGCAGGATGTGGTCACCAGCATGCAATCCAAGTGACTGCAGATAAATGGCGGCGGCCTGTATGCGTGCCAGCAGTTGGCTATAGGTCACACATTCAGTACCCTCGACAAGCGCAACCTTGTCGGGGGTATCAACGGCATGCTTTATCATGTCACACAGCACGCGGCTGTGAGGAGCATTAATCATTGGTGAGCTTGTTGACCTCGTCAACCAGGGAACGGACCGAGGTCAAGTCAAAGAGATCTTCGAGCGGGAACTCCAAGTCCAGTTCCTGCTCAATAGTGCTGATTATCGCCAAATTGCCGACAGAATCCCACTCGGGAATATCGCCCGAGGAGAGTTCATCGGTAATCTGGGCGGGATCCACATTCAACACCCGGGCAATGATTGCTTTTACCCGTGACTCCATAATAATTAAAGCAGATGGGGATTAGTGACGTTTTTTCTCTACAATGTCAAACAAGTCCTGGATCGTGTCGGACTTGAGTATATCATTTCCCTTGATGATGACATCATACTCATCATCCACCATAGCAATAATTGACAAGGCGGTCAATGAAGACCACTCATCTAGTTCCTTAAATCGGGTATCGGCCTTGATTGTATCGGGTTCAGTCTCGTCCAATTGAGCCGCAAAGTTTTCAATAAACTCTTGTATATTCATAAATATGTGCTTGTGTTCCTTATTATGAGAGTTCGCCTATCAATTGTAATTGATTTTGACGGGCAAAAGTACACACATTTTTGCAAACTGCAAAAAAATGGACCTAAAACTATACCGAAAAGCCGCCATCGATGACCAAATCATGCCCTGTCAGCCAGCTTGAAGCGTCACTGAGCAGGTAAATGGCACCGTTTGCAATATCGGCTGGCTGACCATAACGGCCCAGCGGATAACGCTTGGCATCCTCGGCGAGTTGTTCCTCGGTAATCGTGCCACGGTGGATGAGCGGGGTGTCAACCATGCCGGGGCAGATGCTGTTGACTCGCACCTTGCGCGGAGCAAATTCACGCGCGGCATATCTCATGACCGAGTTCAAGGCGGCCTTGGATGCGCCATACACGCCATTGCCGGGCATGAAGCTGTGGGTACCGCCTATCGAGGCAATCATCACCACCGATGCACCTTTCTGGAGAATTTTCTTCTTGTACATCAGTCGCAACAGCTCTACAGGAGCAAAGAAATTGATGTTGAACATCTCGTCAAATTTCTCGCGCGAGCCGAACTGCAGCGGCAGCGTTGTCGAATTGCCGGCACACAGTACCGCGCCGTCGAGCGGCGGTAATGCCGCCACCAAGCCCTTGACATCATCGACAGACGTCAAGTCGGCAACGAGTTGGCCGGCAGCAGGCACGGCAAGCTGACTTGCAGTCTGCTGCAGACGCTCGGCATCGCGGCCATTGATGACAACAGTAGCCCCCATGCGGGAGCAGGCTATGGCCGTCTCGCGGCCGATGCCCGACGAAGCACCAGTCACCAGGACCGTCTTGCCAGCCAGGGAAAAAGGATTATAGTTTGATTCCATCGTTAATGTTTCCGGATTATTTAAAGTCAAATTTCTTGGCAGGTACACCGATGTAGGTCATGCCGTCCTTGGGCTTGGTCATCAGCACGCTGCCGGCACCCAGGGTAACATGGTTGCCGATGTTGACCTTCTGCAAGACGACACTGTCCACACCCATGAGGTTGCTGTTGCCCATCTGCACCGAGCCTGACAAACGAACACCAGGCATCAGGACATTATAGTCGCCGACGATGACATCATGGCCCAGCACATTGGAACCATTCAACACGTTGAAGTTGCCCACGACCACATCACAAGTGGCACTGCAACCGTCTTGAATGATATTGCCTTCACCTATCTCAAATGTCCTAGGATCCAATACCCTGAATGAAGGAGCAATCAGATTGGGGAAATAAATATTGGGATTGGTAATGCGCTCATAAATAAGTCGGCGGGACTCCGGGTCACCCACGGCGATAGCGAGTGCAAGGGGCTCATTGATGGCATTCAGTTCATCCATGCCGCCAAGTACCGACCCGTAGTGGGATACCTGTGTGCCACTGTCCTTGCCGTCGTCATAGAAGCCGGTAATTTCCCACTGGCTGTCGCTGGCACTGTTGATGCGGTATATACCGCCAGCCACCTCACGACCTAGTCCACCGGCGCCATAAATCGCTATCTTCTTAGCATGACGGCCTCCTGAATCCTCGGCATGGGACATCGACGATTGCTTTAACTTCACGCGGCAAGGATTGCCATAGGCGACACAGCCATCAGGCACATCATTGACGACCACACTACCAGCACCGATACCGTTCCATCGGCCGATCTTCACACCAGGTATCACGACCGCATCGGCACCGATCCAGGCACCCTCCCCCACATGGACATTGCCACACAAGGTTGCCTGGGGCGAGACGTGCACATAGTTGTCCAGCACGCACTCGTGGTCTATCGTTGCGCCTGTATTGACAATACAATGGCGACCTATCTGAGCACAACTCTGGATGATTGCACCCTGCATGACTACCGTGCCGTCTCCTACCGACGCAAAGGGCGATATGAGAGCCGAGGGGTGAATCGCTTTGCCAAATGTACAGTCCAGCCGCTCTGCAATCTGCTTGCGCGAGATGTTATTGCCGATACTCACCAGCACGGGGGACTCTCCATTCCACTCGTGCTTGACAGGAATTGACAACAGGGCGTCAATTGACTTGTCGTCATCAAACAGGGCTTCTACCTGTTCGCCCGATGCCTGCAACAGGTCGATGATGACTTTTGCGTGTCCGCTTGCTCCGTATAAATACATCAGTTGTTTCCGTTAAAAGCTTCCATTGTTGCTTGACCCTCTTGGGATATGCCATCCCGAGCGATCACTTTTTTTATTGTAGAGAAAATGACCTTCACATCGTTGGTGAAGGTGCAATGGTCAACATACCAAACGTCTAGCCTGAATTTCTCGCTCCAGGACAAGGCATTGCGGCCGTGACATTGAGCCCAGCCCGTGATACCGGGGCGCACCTCGTGACGACGTGCCTGTTCGGGCGAATACAGCGGCAGGTACGGGACCAGCAGGGGGCGAGGGCCTATCAGCGCCATGTCACCCTTGAGCACGTTGAAGAGTTGGGGCAACTCGTCGATGCTGGTTGAACGGACGAACTTGCCCACACGCGTGAGACGGTCCTCGTCGGGCAAGAGATTGCCGTCGCTGTCCCGCTCATCGGTCATCGTTTTATACTTGATGATCTTGAATATCTTTCCATTCTTGCCAGGACGCTCCTGGAAAAAGAAGGCGCCCGCGCCCTTGTTGGCAAAGTGCAGCCAGATTGTCACCACCAGCAACAGCGGCGACAGGCACAGTAAGGCCAGCAAGGAGAGAGTGAAGCCAAGCCAACGCTTGATATGATTGCGGTAGATGTTGTTCATTGTTCAAGATGGCATGATTTCATGATAGAAGTCGTAGAGGCATTTTCTCACATAGCCCTGCTCAAAGCGCGATGCGATCAGGGGGCGTGCATTGGCAGCCATGGCCCTTACCTGATCAGGCTGCTCGACAAAGGACTTCATCGCCTGATAAAGTGCCTCCTCGTCCTGCGGCGGAACGATGACGCCATTCTGGCCATCGATGATAATCTCGCGGGAACCGTTAATGTCGGTCACGATACTGGGCAATCCCATGGCCCCGGCCTCGATAACGACATTGGGGAAACCCTCCCTGTAACTGGGGAATACCAGTGCATCGGCCTCGTTGTAGAACGGCAGCACATTGCTCTGGCGGCCCACGGCCTCGATTCCATCGCCTCGGTTAATGCGTTCCATCGTCTGCGGCATGACGGGGTCTAGATCATCCTCGCTCGGGCCCACGATCACGAGCCGCGTCGCGCTGTACTGGCGATGCAAGCGATCAAAGGCTGCTACCAGCTCATTGATGCCCTTGTCACGCACGATGCGGCCAACAAAGACAAAAGTAAAGCCCTTGCTGCCATCTGACAATTTGCCTGCATCGGGCTGGTATCGCTCCATATCGATTCCGCGCACATTGCCGTAGCCTAGTATCTTGATCGGTTTGTGCGTGATGTGGTGGTTGAGCAGGTCACTCTTCACGCCCTCGCCCTCGGGGATGACGTGGGTTGCACAGGCACAGGTCAGCCAGTCGGTAGCCATGAGGACACGTCGCTTCAAGCCGCTCGACGTGGGCCATACCAGGCCAGTGAACGTGTGGACACGGCGCGGCACCCTTGCCAACCAGGCCGACAACATGCATATCAAGCCCGCCTTCGGGGTCATGGAGTGCACCATATCGGGCTTCTCGGCACGCATCACGCGCCACATTCGCCACAACGACTTGAGGTCGTTCAGCAGCGAGATGTGTCGTTCCATGGGAACAGCGATAATACGTACACCTTCAACCTCAGCCACCTGGTCCAGTGCATCACCAGGGGAAGAAACAGCAACGACCTCATACTCGCCTGACAGTTCCCTCAACATTCCGTTACAGAAGGCCCTGAGCGACTGCGGTACCGTCGTCGCACGGATGATTTTTTTCTTCATCGGTATTATAGATTTCTCTTGTAAGTGTTTATCAGTGTGCCTTAAACTTTCTTGGCGCCAAATACCCAATGGGCCAGCAACGGGCTCAAGCGGATGATATTGCCGATGAGCAGACACATCGCTATAATCAGTACAGAAATGATCGTCGATAGCGTAAACTCAATGATTGGCAAAGGATAAGTCTGAAAAACGGTAACCAACTTCCCGAGTTGAGTCGGGATGAGGAAATAATGGATCAGATAGACGTCGAGGGTCCGTCGCCCGACGTACTGGAACACCTGTCCCAGACGGGTCTCGTGAGAGAAGAGTTTCTCTTTTTTCCGGAAGAAAGAGAAGAGGATGACCAGGCCGACTACCGACATGGGGAATCCCATGATGTTGCCATCAATGTGCAGTACATCAAAGAAAGGTATCTCCAGGAAGAAGAACAGGATGCAACACGGCAACATCCACGGGCCATCAAGCCACCGCTGGACAGTGTCGAAATATTTCTTCAGCAACGTTCCCAGCGCAAAGAAGATGAAGTAATGCCAGTGCTGGAAACTCAAGAAGTCAAGGATGTAATTGGGTATCGGCAGCGCATCCTTGATGACCGGCCACGAGAACGGATAGAACAACACGCCCAGTAGAACCAGTATCAAGTCGCCCCACTTGTTGCGGAATAAAAACCGTACCGCCGCGTAGAACACATAGTACTCAAACAGCACGAAGGTGAACCAATAACCCTGCTTGGGTCCGTCGAAAATACCATGCACGATGCCCAGGTGGTGGACATGCAGGTAAACGATGTAGAACACAAACGGGCTGAGGAGTTGTACCGGAATCTTCTTCTTGAAAAACTTGACTATCTGATCCACATTCCACACGACACCCGCCTTGTACAATACAAAGCCGCTGATGAGGAAAA
>JAFTFA010000269.1 GCA_017449785.1 Muribaculaceae bacterium
ATACTCGTCGGCTACCAGCCAGCCATAATTGACCTTGAGCATGAACACATAGCCAACCAGGATGGTCGCCAGCAAGAAAATGTAGCTGTTGAACATCTTGGAGAAGAAACGGTCACGGTCGGGGCTATTGTATTGCAGGATAGCCGTTTCCTGCCAGGCCTGATAGAAGATGATCGCCAGCGTGCTGATGATGCCCGTGAAACGCATGGCTACCGCATACACGCCATTGACATCCAGCCCGATGAAATGCTTGATAAACAAGGGTTCGCTGCTACCTGTGATCCACCAGCACAACGAGCCGGGGAGCAAGGGCAATGTGTAGCGGAGGATGTCACGCCCCACCTCTCGCGAGGAGAGTGACCACCAGGTGTTGTGCACGATCAACCGCACGCGCAGCTCCACAATGACCAGAGCCAAGATGCGGGCCAGGATGTTGGCCAGAAATACGCCCTTGATGCCCCAGTCCAGCCCGGCGACAAAGAGGACACTGAACAGTCCGATTCCCAGTGCCGACAGAATGCCCACCATGATAAAGGCGCGGTTGTTGCCCAGTCCACGGAATACTTGGGAAAAGACTTCCTGCAACGACAAGGCGACCAGCAATCCCAGCACATAGCCCAGATAGGCGATGTGGGTCGTCAGGGCAAGCACGATGGTCACCAGCACAGCCAGCGACAGGGTCGATAGCATGGTGCGGCAGACAAAGGTGACGATGCGCTTCTTGCGCGTCTCGTCATCACAGTCAAGCAGGAACCTGAACGCGCCATCGCGCAGTTGTAAGGTCAAGAAAGGCATGAGCAGGAAACAAACCGTCAGGCACACATCATAGTAGCCAAAATCGGATGTGTCGTGGACAAAATAGGTGTATAAGGGCACCATCAAGAAGGTGATGACCTTGGAACCGATGTTGCCTATGGCATATATGCCGATGTCTTTCAAGAACTTACTGCCTCGGCTTGACGATATATTATTGTTCTGTGTTTGCGTCATTAGTTGTTTAGCGGGTGCAAAATTACAAAATCTCTGAAATTTTTGACGTTCTTTGAACAAATGTTTGTAATTTCGCATGACAATCGGCTTCTTCCATGGAGGCCGCAACCTAAGTTTTTATATCAATCAGTAGCGTAAACTTGATCAGGACTATCAATTCATGGCGTGGACTCATGGCGGTCGCGGTGGTATTGTTCCACTGCGGCGTGGGGTGGATCTATAACGTCGCCGTCTCGGGCGTGACGTTCTTTTTCATCTCGAGCACCTTCCTGCTGGCGATGCGGCACCCGTTTGAGCGCATCACGGCGAGCGGTTACCGCCATTTTGTCATTTCCCATGCCACGCGCATCTATCCCCTGCACTGGCTGGGCCTGGCCTTGTTGATTGCCCTGGCCATGTTCTTCACTGGCGAACCCGTGAACTGGGGAGCCACCGCCCTGAGTGCCCTGCTGCTGCACTCGTGGTCTCCTGTCCACGACGTCCACTACGGCCTCAATCCCGTGGCATGGTACCTGTGTGCGCTGCTATTCTGCTATCTCATCTACCCCTTCATGGCGCGCTGGCTAGGCCGTTGCCGGTTGTGGGTCAAGGCCTTGCTGGCCGTCATTCTCGCCGCTGTGCTGGGGACCGTGCTGCTGCCGCTCGACATTCCGCGTCGCGAGGCTGTCTTTGTCAATCCGTTGTCCCATGTGCTTGATATTACCGTGGGACTCACCTATATACACCTGTATCACGTCCTCAAGCGGCGCGTGCCGCAGGTGGGATTCGGCACGGCGACGCTCATCGAGGCCGCCGCACTGCTGTCACTGGCGACGGTGATTGCCGTCAACATGGCCACCACGTGGATCAGGCCATGGGAGGATGTCATCATCTGGCTGCTGCCCCAGGGAGCCATCCTCGTCGTCCTGGCATGGCTGGGAGGACAGGAAGGTGCCATCGGCCGCATCCTGCTGTGGCGGCCGCTGCAGTGGCTGGGCGGCATCAGCTTCGAGATGTATGTGCTGCAATTTGTCGCGTTCCAGCTGTTCGGCTACGTGATAGCCCCATTGGCGGCCCACTTGGGCTGGCAGGCCTATGGACTGGTCGAGTGGTTTGCCCTGCCGTTGCTGGTACCCTTGTCATGGGCCGTCAACCGCTGGTTCTCGCGGCCGCTGAACGCCTACTTCAAACGTAAACTATCAACACCTGTTGTCCAATGATCAAAACTATCAACGGCTGGCGCGCCGTTTTCGCGCTGATGATTGTGCTCTTTCACGTGGGAGCCACCTCGCTCGAGGAGATGACCTGGGCGGGAGTGACTTTCTTCTTGATGGCCAGCGGCATGCTCCTGGCGATGAAGCATCCCATGGAGCAACTTGACGGTGCGGCCTACAAGCGATTTGCCTGGAATCATGCAACCAAACTCTTCCCGCTGCACTGGCTGACGCTGGCGTTGTGGCTCGTGGTCA
>JAFTFA010000270.1 GCA_017449785.1 Muribaculaceae bacterium
CAACAACAAGGCCCACCGGCAGCGCATCAAGTATGTGCTGGGTGACTATGTGATGTCCAATCTAGCATGGTTCAGCTACAACATCGCCCGCTACCAGATGGGCCACGTGGCCGGCTACAACTACCTGGAAGGTTACCTCAAGAGCGACATCGTGCTGCTGGGACAGCTCTTTTTCCCGCTGATGATGATGGTGACCTATATCTTCAGCGGCTACTATAACAACGTGGTGCGCAAGTCGCGCGTGCAGGAACTGCTGACCACCATGGCCAGCGCGGGCATCAATACGCTGATGATCTTCTTCCTGGCGTTAATCAACGACGTGATCGGCGTGCGCAGCACCGACTATGAGATGATTTTCATCCTGTGGGCGCTGCTGTTCGGCTTTGTGTACCTGGTGCGCGCCATCATCACCAACGTCGCCTCACGCAATATCAAGTCCCGCAAGTGGACCTTCCCCACCCTGGTCATCGGCAACGGCTCGGCGGCCCACGCCTTTGTCAACAAGCTCAACAGCCGCCGCAAGTCGTCGGGCTATGAAGTCAAGGGATTTGTCAACATCCCGGGCGAGAACCCTGTCAAGGGCAATCCGTTGCCGTGCTATGAACTGGAGGAACTCAAGGAGGTCTGCGAGCAGGAGCAGATCTGGGAACTGATCGTCGTACCCACGCGAGATGACACGACCCAGACGATGAACGCCATCAACCACCTGTTTGCCCTGGGCCTGCCCATCATGATCTCGCCGGAATACTTCAACAAGATGCAGACGCCGGTGACCATCTCGGACCTCTATGGCGAGCCGCTGGTGAACATCTCGCGCAGCAGCATGAGCGACAGCGGCAAGAACCTGAAGCGTGCCATCGACGTGGTTGTGTCGATGGTGGCCCTGGTAGTGCTCATGCCGCTCTACCTCATCGTGTCGATTATCATCAAGGCTACCAGCCCGGGACCGATATTCTACCTGCAAGAACGCGTCGGGCTGCACAACAAGCCCTTCAATATCATCAAGTTCCGCTCGATGATCCAGAATGCCGAGTCATCGGGCCAGCCACAACTGACGTCGGACAACGACCCGAGAATCACCCCCTTCGGCCGCTTCATGCGCAAGTACCGCATCGACGAGTTGCCGCAGTTCTGGAACGTGCTCAAGGGCGAGATGTCCATCGTGGGACCGCGACCCGAGCGGCAATACTATGTAAACCAGATCATTGAGCGCGTACCCGCCTATGCCCTGCTCCACCAGGTGCGCCCCGGCATCACGTCGATGGGCATGGTCAAGTATGGTTACGCCCAAAATGTCGATGAAATGGTCGCGCGAGTGTCCTATGACCTCATGTACCTGAACAACATGTCGTTGAAGAACGACATCAAGATTCTCATCTATACCGTTAAAATCGTCTTTACAGGACGCGGAATGTGATGGCACAGCAGTCAGTGACACATCGCGATCCGGTTCCCGCCAGCGGCAAGTTCGGCTGGTGGTTCAAGTTGCTGGCCTGGCGCGAGGAGCACATCCCCGAGAAGACCTTTGTCGCCCTGCTGGCGCTGGTCGTGGGCATTGCCGCCGGCCTGGCCGCCGTGTTGCTCAAGACGCTCATTGGCTTGATAGCCAGTTTCCTGACCAGCCGCTTTGACATCGAGCAGGACAACCTGCTGTACCTGGTCTTCCCGGCGATCGGTATCCTGCTGGCGAGCCTGTATGTCTATTACATCGCCCGCGAGCCCATCTCGCATGGTGTGACGCGCGTGCTATATGCCCTGGCGCTGAAGAAGAGCCGCCTGAAGATCCACAACATGTACTCGTCGCTCATCGCGTCGTCGGTGACCATCGGCTTTGGTGGATCGGTGGGTGCCGAGGGTCCCATCGTGTTCACGGGAGCTGCCATCGGCAGTAACCTGGGTCAAGCCTTCAGGCTCGCGCCCCAGACGCTGGCCATGCTGGTGGCCTGTGGTGCCGCAGCCGGTATCGCAGGCATCTTCAAGGCCCCCATTGCCGGCATGCTGTTCACCATCGAGGTGCTCATGCTCGACCTGACGGCCGGAGCCGCCATCCCGCTGATCACGGCATCGGTGGCAGGAGCGACGGTGGCCTATGTCTTCACGGGCTATAATGTCGAGTTCTTCTTTTCCCAGAGCGAGCCCTTCTATGCCTCACGCATCCCGTTCGTGCTGCTGCTGGGCGTGTTCTGCGGCTTTGTGTCGCTCTACTTCATCACGCTCATCGACCGCATCGAGGCCCGCTTCAAGCGGCTGCGCAACCGTTGGGTGCGCTTTGCCGTCGGCGGTCTGACGCTGAGCATGCTCATCTACCTGATGCCGCCTCTCTATGGCGAGGGCTACGAGGGCATCACGCGGTTGATCAACGGCGACGTGACAGGTATTTTCAACAACAGCCTCTTCTATGACTACCGCGATAACACGATAGCGGTGCTGCTGTTCCTGTTTGCCCTGGGAGCGTTCAAGGTGTTTGCCACGGCGGCGACCAACGGCGGTGGCGGCGTGGGCGGTACGTTTGCGCCCTCGCTGTTTGTCGGCGTGATGGCTGGTGTCTTCTTTGCCTATCTTGTCAATCACCTGGGCTTCATCGACCCCGACGAGCCGCTGAGCATCAAGAACTTTGCGCTGATGGGCATGGCCGGCGTGATGGCCGGCGTGATGCACGCCCCGCTGATGGCCATCTTCCTCACTGCCGAGATGACTGGCGGCTATGAGTTGTTCCTGCCGCTGTTGATCGTGTCGGCCAGCAGTTACGGCATCAGCCGCATCTTCACCCCCTACGGCATCTACTCCCGACGCCTTGCCAAACGCGGAGAACTGCTCACCCACCAGAAGGACCGCTCGGTTCTCACCCTGTTGAAGATGGACAGTGTCATCGAGCGCGATTTCTCGGTCATTCATCCCGAGATGAGCCTCAAGGACATGGTTGACGTCATCGCCAAGAGCCACCGCAACCTCTTTCCCGTGACCGACGACAACGGCAAGCTCGTCGGCGTAGTGCAGCTCGACGACATCCGCAACATCATGTTCCGTCCCGACCTGTACCGGCGCATGTTTGTACACCGCTTCATGGCCATCCCGCCCGCAAAGGTTGTCGTGGGCACCCCGATGGAGCGGGTGATGAAAACCTTTGACGACACGGGGGCCTGGAACCTGCCCGTCATCGACGAGGAGGGCAAGTATGTGGGCTTTGTGTCCAAGAGCAAGATTTTCAACAGCTACCGACAGGTATTGAAACACTACACCTACGATTAATAAACGATGAAAAGAATCTTTCTTCTGATTTCTCTGATTGCAGCATCATTGCTGTCCTTGTCGGCACAGGCGATCGATGAGCCGCCAGTCACCGATGACAACACATCGACCAACGATTCCATCATGCTTGATGACGGAATTGACCGCACTATAGCCGTTGAAGACTCCATCACCATCGAGCAAAACATCGACACAGTGGCCAAGCGTGATGTCTCCAAAGGGCTAGAAGGGAGATTGCAGTGCCTGGATGCCGATGCCTTCCGCCACTATAATGGTCCTGACTTCCACTTCTTTAAGAATTATACCAACCCGGCAGTCCGGCCCTACACCTTTATGCAGGACCAGACGTGGGTAGGCATTCCCGTGTTTGCAGCCGGGTGGATCATCAAGGGTGAGAAAGAAGCCTTCCGCCAGAACTATAAGGTCCAGAACACCAAAATCCGCCTCATCAAGTATAACTTTCACACCGAGATTGACAACTACACCCAGTTCGCGGGTATCGGCCTGACTGTCGGCCTCAAGCTGGCAGGCGTCGAGGGCCGTTCCAGCTGGCCCCGCCTGGCCGCCTCGTCGCTGGCTTCCTATGCGGTGATGGCAGCCTTTGTCAACGGTATCAAGTACACAGCCAGGGAGTTGCGGCCCGACGAATCGACCAACAACTCGTGGCCGTCGGGGCACACGGCGACAGCCTTTGTCGGCGCGACGATCCTGCACAAGGAGTATGGCCTGACGCGCTCGCCGTGGTATTCCATCGCGGGCTACAGCGTGGCCACAGCCACGGGCGTGATGCGCGTGCTCAACAACCGCCACTGGATCAGCGATGTGCTCTCGGGTGCCGGCATCGGCATCCTCTCGACCGAGCTGGCCTATGGCATCTGTGACCTGCTGTTCAAGGAAAAAGGATTGCTCATGAACGACCTGAGCGTCTATCCCGACCTGAGCAAGAAGCCCTCATTCTTTGCCATCTCGATGGGTATCGGATTTGGCAACAAGAACCTTGTGCTGCCGCCGTTTGACTTTATTGGCTATGGAGAAGGACATGACGACGAGCCGATGAACCTCCAGTTTGGCAATACCACTGCTGTGGGTGCCGAGGCTGCCTATTTCTTCAACCGATACATCGGTGTGGGGGCAAGACTGCGTGTCAAGGCCACCCCTATCAAGAAATGGTCAACGTTTGCCACCGACGAAGAGAGCATCATGCAGAAAACGCTCATGGAGTCAGATCTATGGAACGGCGTTGTCGATGCCGACCTGGAAGTCCTGAGTGACCATATCACCGAGTTTGCCGCCGACGCGGGTGTGTATTTCAACTTGCCGCTGTCATCGCGGTTTGCTCTTGGTGCCAAGGTGCTTGTCGGTCGCAGCGTGATGGACGACGTTGATGTGGACGGTAAATTTGCGGGCTATAAGATGAAGTGGGTCAATGGCCGTTATCTTCCCACCGACGAGTACCTCGAGTACAATTGGGATTACATCAGCCTGGGAGCATCCAACTCCTACAAGTTGGGCTCTGGCATCTCATTGACCTATGCCCACAAGAATTCTTTCTCATGGCGAGTATTCCTGGACTATGACTATGCGACCAAGACCTATACAGCCCACTACTGTCCGCTAGAGTTTCTCAGAGATTTTGCGCCCCAGGTCCTTGACCAGTTCGACAGAGATCTTTTCGATCCATCCAGGACCTATAGCTCCAGTGCACGCAAGCACCTGCACCAGTGGGTGCTGGGTGGAGCGTTGTGCATCTCGTTTTAACCAAGAATCAGAAAATTAATCATGACTAAAGAAGATCTGAAAATCATATTCTTCGGCACGCCCGACTTTGCCGTCGAGAGCCTGAGCCGTCTTGTTGACGGCGGTTACCATATCGCCGCTGTTGTCACCATGCCCGACAAGCCTGCCGGACGCGGACGCCAGCTGCAGCAGAGCGACGTCAAGCGCTATGCAGTGGAGCACGGCCTGCCCGTGCTGCAGCCCGTGAGCCTCAAGGATGAGGCCTTTATCGAGCAGCTGCGCAGCTATGAAGCCCAATTGTTTATCGTGATCGCCTTCAGGATGCTGCCCGAGGCCGTGTGGCAGATGCCGCCGCTGGGCACATTCAACCTGCATGCCTCGCTGTTGCCGCGATACCGCGGTGCCGCCCCCATCAACTGGGCGGTGATGAACGGTGATACCGAGACCGGCGTGACGACGTTCTTCCTCAAGCACGAGATCGACACGGGCGACGTGATACAGCAGCGCAGTTGCCCCATCGGGCGACAGGACAATGTGGAAGCCGTCCACGACCGCCTGATGCTCATGGGCGCCGACATGGTGCTCGAGACCGTTGACGCCATCATCGCCGGGACCGTCAAGCCCATCCCACAGGACCAGCTACTCACGGCCGGCCAGCAGGCGACGCCCGCACCCAAGATCTTCAAGGACACGTGCCGCATCGACTGGAACCGACCTGCCGAGGCACTGTATAACCACATCCGCGGCCTGTCGCCCTACCCTGCCGCCTGGACCACACTGGAGAGCGAGCCCGGCAAGGAGGGAACGACCATCAAGGTCTATGCCACCGGGGAACCCGAACCGTTCAAGGGCGGCGAGACGCCAACTCCCGGGACCATCGTTGCCGACCGCAAGACACTGCGCGTCGCCGCTGCCGACGGTTGGCTGCCCGTGCTCTCGTTGCAGCAGTCGGGCAAGAAGCGCATGGACACCGATGCCTTCCTGCGCGGCTACGTCATTACGACCGAGACGAGATGCCGGTAGTTCCTCGATATTGCTGCCAGGCTGCCATCACACCTATAGACTAATAAATCGGGGCTCGCCCAAATGCGGACGAACCCCGATGATTGTTAGTTGTTCAACGCGGCTTTATCATCAATTGCTGCCACTGAGCAACATATTGATCAGAGCCGTAACGTCACTGATGTTGACTACGCCATCGGCCTTGACATCGGCACAGGTCTCGCAAACGAGATTGCCGCTCAACAGGCCATTGATCAGAGCCGTCACATCACTGATGTTGATGATGTTGTCGTGGTTCACGTCACCGACGCTATAGGCATGACCCTGGAGCAGGGTTACCGTCTGGGTGTTACTCCATGCGCTCTCGGTACCATCGATGTAGAGGACCTTCACCTTATAGGAATAGGTGGCACCTGCAACGAGGTTCTCGAGCAGATAGTTCTTATCGTGGATGTCGGTTACCGTGCGGGTATCAGTGCCGGTGGTATATTGCAGGGTGTAACTGCTCACGCCGAGGGCGCTGGTACCGTCGGTCCAGTCAGCACGGAAAGCAGTGCTGGTGACAGTCTCCTCATTGACGGCCTGCATCACGGGAACGGACTTGACCATGAATGAATTACCATGCAGCTGCACATAGACCGTGTCACCATCCTTGCAGCGCAACATGACTTGTGCCGAGTGATCACCGATGGTGGTGGGGCTATAGGTAACCGTGATTTCCACACCCTTGTTGGCGGCAGCCTTGGTCACATTGGCGTGGCTGACGGAGAACATGGTGGAGTTGGGAACTGACAGGTAAACGGTACCCACCAGGTTATAGCCCTTCAACATGAAGGTGCCGGTGGTGGAAGTACCCACCTCGGTCGTGAAGTCCATGTCGGTAACATCGGCGGTAATCACGGGAGTGGTAGCAGTAGCACCGCTCAGGGTCACCTCCTTGTTCTCGGCAGCGCCGCCCGAGATGACAATCTTGCCCGTGTGTGCACCAGTTGCAGTGGGTGCATAGGTCACGGTAATGGTAGCACCGGCCTCGACCTGGTCAGCCGTGAGTGTGGCGGGAGTCACCTGGTAGTAAGCACTATTGCTGGTCAGCGTGATGTCACCCAGCAGATTCTCACCCGTGAGGGTAAACGTCCTGGTCACGGTCTGGCCACTGTTGATGGTGCCGAAGTCCAAAGACGTGACGCTAACGTTCAGGACAGGGAAAGTGATCTGGCCACCAGGAGGCTGGATGCCGATCACCATCGACTGGTACTGGTTGTAGGTATCGCCCTGGAAATCGGAGAAAGCATTGAGGGCAAAGTCGCCATTACCCGAGCCGCTCCAGCCCCAGTTGATGTGATACTTGTCGGAAGAAACAGTATAACCGTCAACATTGAAGGCATGGCCGCCGTTGTTGGACAAGCCACAGTACACAATGGGATGGCCAGCCTCGAGCTCGGCCTGAATCATCGATGCCCACTGTGAATCGCTGACGAGGGTACTGCCCCAATAACTCTGCTTGTAGATGGTGCGCACGTTGCTGTCATAGCCGAAGGTCTTGCAGGCATTGGCAATCAGGCTGGTCTGGCTGGAACTGATACCACTGCCATTAGGGCCATACTCCATGTGCTCGGCCTGTCCGATGTAGCGCATCAGCGTTGCCACGGCAGCCTTCTGGGCGGTGGTGCCCGTCGAACCGCTCCAGCCATAGTAGTCCCTCATGTTGGGCCAGTCAAAGGTCGTCGAGGGCAATGCGGGAACGACATAACCGCTGGTCGTGTAACCACTGAGGCTGGGAGTTGCAGTGGTCGGATATTTCCAGTAATAGAACACCTGTGCCAGCGAGGTAGCGGGGCAACCGGTCAAGCACTGGGTGCCGCTGAAGACGCACTGGTTGTAGAAAGGAGCCGTCTGGTCCCAGCGAGCGGTCAGCATCGGCGACACGTTCTGGGCGCGACGGGGAGCCTTGAAACTCTGTGCCTCGGTCTTGACTACCATGCCGGGATGAGCCTGCAGGTACTCGATCTGCTCCTGGAAGCGGTCGAGCCAGTACTGCATGTTGGTAGGAATCCTGTTGAGATCCAAGGGTTCATCACCCACACCGAGGATTTCTTCGCCACGGTCTTCACCCGAAACGATGACAAAGCGATCGGCCGTGTTAAAGATGTAATAGGCGGGCATGGCCACGTTGGATGAATTGGGGACCATCTTCTCGGACACGAAGGTGACGGGTCCAGAGGACTTGATACTGCCGTTAGCCACATACGTTTTAAGGAATGTCTCGGCCTTGGCCTTGGCCGTAACGCGGTCCACGTTGCCGGCACTGGCCTGCATTGCCGCCAGAGCGACAAGCGAGAGGAATAAAATCTTTTTCATGTAATTAAGTTGAATTAAAAATAATTTCAGATTAAGCGGCGACAAAGATACAAAAATATAAAATAATTATCCAAATTTTTCGAGTTATTTCTTCAATCTGCGAAAAATCATATCATTTTGTCACTCAAACGGCTAAAAACGAGGCAAAAGCATGATTGGCAGGTGACAATCTGCAAAAATTGCGGAGCGGCCCTCGAATGAGCCACCCCGCAATGCGGTCAGAATCCTGTACCGAGCCATGCCCGGTCAACAATGATTCTTCATTCTTGTGTCACCATGGGCGACATGCGGTTGATTACTGGTTGAGCAGCTTGTTGATCAACTCGGTAACGTCACTGATGTTGATAACGCCGTCGGCCTTGACATCGGCACAGATCTCGCAAGTGATATTGCCGCTGAGCAAGCCATTGATCAGTGCGGTAACATCCGAGATGTTGACATTGCCGTCGTGGTTGACATCGCCAAGCTCATAGTCGTGGGCAGGCTGTGACAGGGTCACCTCCTCGGTGTTGCTGTTGGCAACTTCACCATTGATATAGTTGGCCACTACATAGAAGTAGAAGGTGCCATTCTCGGTGAGGTCGGTAACAGTGTAGCTCTTGTCGGTGATACCGGTGATAATGCGCTGGTTAGCGTCGCCGGTCTCGCTGGCCTTGAGCTGCATGGCAGCGGTGAGGTCGCCGGCATAGACCTTGACATACCTCATGTCGGGCAGACCCTGAGAGGTGATAGTGATGCGGTCACTCGTTGCGCAATCCAGAACGACGGTGTACCAGCTGAATGTGCTGCCAGCCAGGGTAACGGTCTTGTTCTGAACAGAGTTGGCAACGGTGATGGTGTTGTCCGAACCATAGGCATCAGCGTAAACCATCACGGTCATCTTGTCATAGCCGGTGAGGTCGTAGGTGCGGCTCTGTACATAGCCATTGTTGCTCAGGTAGGATGCGTTATTGGAGCCCCAATAGGTCAAGCCGTTAGCTGACCAGCCAGCGGGCAGGGCATTGGAAGCAGTCCAGTCGGTCGTGTCGAGCAGGGCAACGGCGGGCTTGAAGGGCTCAGCGCTCACGTAGAGGGTGTAGCTCTCCACGTTCTCGTCAGAAGTCTCGTCGATCCAAGTGGCGGTGAACGAGGAGCCCTTGATATTGCTGGCCTCGAGCATCACGGGAGCGTAGGTCTCCAGGTCGGCAATGCCGTTGACCTTGACCGTCACGGTCTCGGCACCGGGGCTAGACAGGGTGATAATGGCCTCATGGTTGCCCAGGGTGGTGGGATTATAGGTCACGGCAATCTCTTCGCCAGCCTCGGCATGAGCGACATTGATGTAGGTGGTGTTCAGCGAGAAGGCAGCGTCACCACTGATGGACAAAGTCACATTGTCGGTGAGGTTGTAACCGGTAGCAGTGAACAGGGCGGTGGCAGCATTGCCCAGGGTGGTGTTCATCTCGAGCGTAGAAACATTGGTCTTGATCCTAGGATTGGAGAGAGCACCTGCAGGGGGCTCAATGCCGATGATCATGGCCTCGCCATAGTTGAAGACATAGGAGCCAGACTGACCGGTTGCACCGGTAGCGGTCGTGAAGTTGTGCAGCGTGCAATAGCCGTTGCTGTCGCCGCTCCAGCCCCAGTTCACATAGTACTGACCGCTGGCGTTGCAACCAAACACGTTGAAGGCGTGGCCCGAAACGCTGTAACCACTAACGTCATAGGCCAGATACTCGATGGGACGACCATTCTGCAACTCGTTCATCATGAACTCATTCCACTGGGCATCGGTATATTGCTGCGGGCCATTGGTGTAGGTCCAGCCTGAGCCGACGAGCTCGGTGAGCAGCAGGTACTGGGCATCGGTGTAACCCATGTTGAGGCAACCCTGATAGATCTCGGGGTCGTTGGCACCACTGGCGCTGGTGCTGTACTGATAATCGGGAATAGCCTGTCCGGTATAGCGCATCAGCCAAGCCACAGCGTCGGCCTGGGCACTGGTGTAGTTATAGTTGGTGGGGCCGGTATACTCGTCAATGATGTTGGCCCAATCGGCAGCACGCTCGGGAAGCGCGGCGGCACTCAGGCCACCGGTATTGGAGAGGGCTGCTACAGCAGGATAGGTCTCGGGCCATTTCCACTTGTAGAAGCACATACCCAGCGAGGTAGCCGGGCAGCCGGTAACGGCGTGCCTGCCGCCGCTGGAGGGGCACTGGTTGTTGTAGGGGGCACTCTGGTCCCAGTTGGCATTAACCAGCGGAGCGACGGCGGTGGTGGCAAACTTGGATGCCTTGATGGGAATCATGGTACCAGCCTTGATACCGTCAATCTGATATTTGTACTTGTTGAGCAGCCACTGCATGCCGGGAGGGATGTTGCCCATGTCGAGGGCACCCTCCTCACCGTACATCAGGATCTGGGGTGCCAAGTCATCACCGGCAACCACTACATAGGATTGTGCAGCATTGAAGATGTAGTAATCTACAGCCTCGGGCTTGGCAACCGAAGCCTCGGCCTTGACAAGACGGAGGTTGGATGCTGCTGCTGATTTAAGACGGCCAGTAACTACTTGTTTTCTCAAAAACGCACTGGCAGCGGCCTGTGCCTGCGAGGAGGTCACATCGGCGGCCGACATAGGAAGAGTCGCAAGAGCGACGGCTAAAAGTAAAAGAATTTTTTTCATATTAGTTAAGTCAATTAAATAAATAAGTTTTTTCGTGACCGCAAAGATACACTTTATAAGACAAACGGCCAAATATTTCAACATATTTCTTTATTTTCGTGAATAAAATATCATTTTGTCACTTTCAAACTATAAGTTCGGTCCAATCTGCTATTTGGCAGTGACAATCAGATAATTGCGGGGCGACTCCCGATTGAGCCACCCCGCAATGCGGTCAGAATCTTGTACCGTGCTTAACACACATGCACGGTCAATGATCGGTCATTCTTAGGTCATCTCGACAACCTGAGGCCTAATGCTACTGGGCGAGGAGCATGTTGATCAACGCGGTGACGTCGCTGATGTTCACCACACCGTCGGCCTTGACATCGGCACAGATCTCGCAAAGGATATTGCCGCTCAACAGGCCATTGATCAGAGCCGTCACATCCGAGATGTTGACGATGCCGTCGTGGTTCACGTCACCCAGCTCATAGCCGTGACCGTTCTGGAACAAGGTCACCTCCTCGATGTTGCTCCACTCGCTCTCGGTGCCGTCGAGGTAGAGGGCCTTCACCTTGTAGAGGAAGGTGCCCTCCTCGGTGAGGTTCTCAACGGTGTAGAACTTGTCGGTGATACCCTCGATCAGGCGATAGTTGGCGTCGCCGGTCTCGGTGGCATTGAGCATGGCGGTAGCATTACCCGTATAGACCTCGATCAAGGCGATGTCGGGCGAGTACTGGGCATCGGGCGTGGTGATAGTGATCTTCTCACCGGCGCTAGCGGTGACTACCCAGCTGAAAGTCTCACCCTTGGCAAAGGTATGGTTGACAGAGGCCGTCTGCGGTGTAGAAACTGCAAGGTTGCCCGCACCGTCGGTAGTCGAGCCCGTAGTAATCTTCATCGTGAAGGTGGCGTTCTCATAACCAGCGGGAACAGTATAGGTGATGTTACCATAGGAGCCATCATTGTTATAGTTGTTCCTGAAGTAGATGATCGAGTTGAGACCGCCACGCACGTTGGTACCACCCCAAGGAGCAGGCAGCGTGATGGAGTAGTAGCCGGTGGCGCTTCCCGAGAAGTCGGTACCAGCAACCGAGCCGATCAGTTCAACCTCGGGCTCAGCGGGCTTGGCACTCACCTCAAGGGTGTAGCTGGCCACGTTCTCGGCGGGAGTCTGGTCGGTCCAGTCGGCACGGAACTTGTTGATGTTGATGTAGTCCTCGACAGCGGGCAGCATGACGGGAGCATACTTCACGAGGTCGGCCTGGCCGTTCAGGGTTACGGTAACGGGCTGGCAGTTGGGCGTGGTGATGGTCACAGTGCCGGTGCATGTGCCGAATGCCGTCGGCGTGTAGGTCACGTTGACATAGGCGTTGTTGGCCGCGCCGGGGATGATCGAGGTCTTGTCGATGGTGAAGCCCTCGCCCTCGACAGCCAGCGTCACGTTGCCCTCAAGGTTGGCAGCGGCCAGGACAAATGACTTGGTCACGGGAGTGCCCACAGTAGTCACGAAGTCGAGCGTAGTGGGACTGGCCGAGAGGGTCGGCACGGTGGTGGCTGTACCATTGAGGGAAATGTTGACGGTCTGGGCACCGGTACTGGTGAGCGTAACAGTGCCGGTTGACGTACCGCCAGCGGTGGGATTATAGGTCACGGTGACAGTAGTACCGTTGGTTGCAGCGGTCCTGGTGATACTGGTCTTGTCCACCGAGAAGCCAGTACCGCTCACGCCAACATAGACGGTGCTCGTCAGGTCGGTACCCGATACGTTGATGGTCTGGGTGACAGGCGTGCCCACAACCGTGTTGAAGGTCAACGAGGTGGGGTTAGCCACGATCGTCGGGGTGCCCACGGCAGTACCGTTCAGCGCAACGGTCACATTCTCGGCTCCGCTGCTGGTGAGGGTTACGGTTCCCGTATGGGTACCGGTTGCCGTCGGCGTGTAGGTAACAGTCACGGTGGTACCGCTGCTGGCAGCAGTCCTGGTAATATTGGTCTTGTCGATGGTGAAGCCCGTACCCGCTACCGACAGATAGACGGCACCAGTCAAGTTGGTACCGCTCACGGTGAAGGTCTGGGTCACAGGAGTGCCCACAGTGGTCGAGAAGCTCAACGAGGTGGGACTTGCCGTGATCTTGGGCGTCGTGGTAGCAGTACCCGTGACGCTGACGGTCTTGCTCTCGGCAGCACTGCTCGAGACGGTGATGGTACCAGTCTGGGTGCCTGCCGAGGTGGGCTTGTAGGTGACGGTGACAGTGGCACCAGCGGCTGCCTGGGCGGCAGTGATGGTCGTGGGGGAGACGGCAAAGGTGCCGCTGTTGGACGAAATGGTCACATCGCCGCGCAGGTCGGTACCGGTGACGGTAAAGGTCTTGGTGTAGGTCTCACCCGTGGAGCAGCCGGTAAAGCTCAGCGAGGTGGGATCAACGGTAAGCACGGGAGTGGTGGTCTGGCCACTGGGAGGCTGGATACCTATAATCATCTGCTGGTACTGATTAAAGTTGTAGCCACTGTAAGAGAATGAATTCAGCGAGTACCAGCTGTTACCGTCTCCACTCCAACCGAAGTTCACGTGATACTTGTTACTGCTGCTGTCATAACCATCCACGTTGAAGGCATGACCACCGCCACTGGTGCTCACGGCCATGAACACAATGGGACGTCCAGCAGCCATCTCGGCCTGGATGATGGCAGCCCATTGGGCATCGGTATAATTCTGTGTCTGCTGTTTCCAGCTTCCATTTGAATAAACATAGTACTCATACTGCTTGACTAACCTGACAGTTGAAGCATCATAACCAAAACGGATAAAGGCATCAGCTACATTCTGAGCGCTATCAACGCTCACGCCGCTACCACCGGCCGCGCTCGTGCCATACTCCATGCGCTCGGCCTGACCCACATAGTGCATCAGCGTAGCGACAGCAGTACCCTGGGCTGTAGTATAGCTAGAATAACTATCCTTCATATTAGCCCAGTCGAAGGTAACAGAGGGCAGTGCCGAATGGGTATAGCTCACGCCGCTACCATAATAACTGGTCTGAATAGTCGATTTATAGCCGGGAACGACACCAGTGGCTGCGGTAGGATATTTCCAATAATAGAATACCATCGATGCCGATGTTGCCGGGCAACCGGTCAAGCACTGGTAGTTGCCGAACTTACATTGATTGTAGTAAGGTGCTTCCTGGTCCCAAAGAGCCGTCATCAGGTAGGACGAAGCACGCAACGACGTCTGGTGAGCAGGTCTTGTCACGGGATCGACCTTCAAGCCCGGATGCTCCTGCAAAAAAGTAATCTGGTCCTTGTACTGATTGAGGATATCCTGCATACCAGGGGCCAGGTTGTTGATGTCCTTCAGGGGACGGTCACCCACCATGAGGATTTCCTCGGCGCGGTCATCACCAGCCACCACAAGGAACGTCGTGGATGTGTTGTAGATGTAATAGACGGGCTGATTGATTTTAGCACTACCCATCTCGGCCTTGAGAAGCACGGGCTTGAGGGCAGAGGGAGCCATGAGCTCACCAGCATAGTGCTGCTTCAAGAAACTCTGTGCCTTGTGTTGGGCTGTGACTTGGTCGACAGGTGCTGCCGACATTGACATTACCGCCATAGCGGCTGCCAATAGAAATAATAATTTCTTCATAAGCAATGTAATTGATTAATAATAAAAAAGATGTTTTTAAAGCCAATCGCAAAATTACTAAAAGCTCCACGAATAGCCAAATTTTTTCTTAATAATTATCATGGAAAAATCCCATAATGCATAAAATTTCAAGTAAAACGCCATTTATTCTACACAAATCGCCATTTCGGGCAAACCAAAAGTATCAACAAAAAAACTTCCCCAATTGTCCGCCATTATGCAAGGAAATGAGTAATTTTGTGCCCACTATCAGATAACATTATAAACAATGAGTGACGAGCGACATATCACCCATGACCCTGCCAGCCGCAACCGGCAGGAAAAACGCTGCACGCTGGTGGGCATGACGAGCGACGTGTGCCTGTCGGCCGTGAAGATCGCCACGGGCATCGTGGGCCACTCGAGTGCCATCCTGGCCGACGGCATCCACTCCATCAGCGACACGGTGACCGACGCCCTGGTCTATGCCATGGTGCGGCTCTCGGGCAAGGGCGTGGACGAGCGTTACCGCTATGGCAGGGGCAAATATGAGACGCTGGCGGCCTTCCTGATCAGCATCATCCTCGTCGCGGTCTCCCTGGGGCTGATGACCGAGGGGGCCGAAGACGTGTGGACGGCATTGCACGGCGGCAGGCTGGAGCGGCCTCACCTGCTGGCACTCATCGTGGGCATCATCGCCGTCGTCATCAAGGAGGGACTGTATCACTACACGCGCATCAAGGGGGTGAAGACCGGCAGCTCGGCCCTCAAGGCCTATGCCTGGCACCACCGTACCGATGCCCTCTCGACATCGGCGACACTGCTGGGTGTAGCGGGCGCGATGTTCCTGGGCGAGTCATGGCGCGTGCTGGACCCGCTGGCGGCGATTGCCGTGAGCGTGCTCATCCTGGTGCTGGCCTACCGCATGGGGCGGCCTGCCGTCGAGGAGCTGCTCGAGGTTTCCCTGCCACGGGAAGAACAGGACCAGATTGCCGCCATCGTCAACGGCACACCGGGCGTGAAGGCATTTCACAACCTGCGCACCCGGCGCAACGGCAGCCTGCGCGTGGTGGACATCCACGTCAAGGTGGACGGGGAGATGAGTGTCAATGACTCGCACGACATCACCCGAGCCATCGAGCAGCAACTGACCGAGGCCCTGGGCGAAGTGTTGACCAACATACACGTTGAGCCCTACCACGGCCACAACCACTGCGAGAAGAACAATTAATCTTAATGATTGAACGAGAAGTTGAAACAGATCACATTAAATAATACCCTGCCGCGCGTGTTTGCCGGCCATGACGGCATCCACAGCGACGTGTGGCAGCAGGACATCACGCTGGAGCGCGGCAAGCGCTACCTCATCAGCGCCGAGAGCGGCACCGGCAAGTCGTCGTTGTGCAGCTACATCTATGGCTATCGCCAGGACTATAGCGGCAAGATCGCCTTTGACGGGCAGGACATCATGGGCCTGACGGTGGCCCAGTGGTGTGACGTGCGCCAGCGTCACATCGCCTATCTGCCCCAGGACATGCGCCTGTTCGGCGAATTGACGGCGATGGAGAACGTGGAACTGAAAAACCGTCTCACGGGCTTCAAGAGCCGCGAGGAAATCATTCAACTGTTTGAAGCCCTGGGCATTGCCGACAAGGCAGATAGCCTGGCCAGCAAGCTATCCATCGGCCAGCAGCAGCGGGTGGCCATCATCCGCGCCATGTGCCAGCCGTGTGACTTCATCCTGCTTGACGAGCCGGTGAGCCATCTCGACGACGAGAACAACCGCACCGTTGCCCGCATCATCACCGAGGAAGCCTCACGACAGGGTGCCGGTATCATCGCCACGTCGGTGGGCAACCACCTCAAGATGGACGTGGACAAAACCTTCAATCTCTAAAAACTTACAACTGAAAACTTACAACTATTAATGAAAGATATCATCTGGAAGCTGCTGCGGCAGCACATCAGCAAGGGCCAGCTCATCGGCTTTGCCATCGCCAACCTCATCGGCCTGACCATCGTGCTGCTCGCGGTGCAGTTCTACCGCGACGTGCGTCCCGTGTTCAACGACGAGGAGAGCTTCATCAGCAAGGACTACCTCATCATCACGCGTGCCGTGACCGGTGCCGGAGCCATGATGGGCAACAACGGCGAGTTCAGCAACAGCGACATCCAG
The DNA here is from genome assembly GCA_017449785.1 of Muribaculaceae bacterium. Taxonomy (GTDB): domain Bacteria; phylum Bacteroidota; class Bacteroidia; order Bacteroidales; family Muribaculaceae; genus Sodaliphilus. Next base: position 16,798 of record JAFTFA010000270.1, read on the forward strand.
GACCTTGAGAACCAGCCGTGGTGCCGCCAGGTGGGCAAGTTCATCAACAGCGACTTTGCCATCTATGCCCGGCTGGGAGTGGGCAGCAGCCACTCGATGCACACGCAGTTCTTCTTTGAGGCCATCCCCGACGAGTTCATCGACATCGACCCCGACGAGTGGGGCTTCACGCCCGGCAAGCCCGAGGTGCCTGTAGTCATCTCGCGCGACTACCTGTCGTTGTATAACTTCGGGTTCGCGGCTACCCAGGGAATGCCCAAGATCAGCGAGGGGCAGGCCGAGATGCTGCCGCTGGAGTTCACCCTGAGCGGTAACGGTCAGCGCAAGGTCATGCCGGGCCGCATCGTGGGCTTTTCCAACCGGTTGAACACCGTCATCGTGCCCCAGGAGTTCATGGAGTGGGCCAACGGCTACTTCGGCACCGGAGCCGCACAGCAGCCCCAACGCCTCATCGTGGAGGTCAACAAGCCCGGAGACGTCAAGATCGAGCAATACATGGACGAGCACCACTATGAGGTGGCGGGCGACAAGATGTCATCGAGCAAGGCCAACTATTTCCTCACCGTCATCAGCAGTATCGTCATCGCCGTGGGCATCATCATCAGCCTGTTGTCCTTTTTTGTGCTCATGCTGAGCATCTACCTGCTGTTGCAGAAGAATACCCGCAAGCTTCAGGATCTGCTCTTGCTGGGTTACTCGCCCAGCCAGGTTTCTCACCACTACATCCTGCTCGTTGTTGTCCTTAACGCAGCGGTCCTGGTGCTCGCCGTCATCCTGATGCTGCTGGGCCGCCTGGCCTATATGGACATGATCCACGCCTTCGGCGTCGGTGGTTCCAGCATCTGGGTATCCGTTCTCGTGGGACTCATCATCATGGGTGCCATCACCGCCGGCAACATCCGCGCCATCCGCCAGAAGGTCCAGTCCCTGTGGCTCCACGAGAAATAATTCTTGTCAACGACATTTGAATTTAACTCGGGCTTGACGACTTTGGCCAAGCCCCTGACCACACACCCCACCCTTTATCCTTTACCGGGTGGCCATTACTCGTGCTATTGTCTCCATCACCACTGTTCACTTCCATACCAGGAAGCGAGAAGGATAGATGCGGGGCTTAATGTTTATAAAACATTAAAAGTGGCAAGTTCAGAGGGGAAAAATTTGTGCAGTAATAGATAATGTAGTAATTTTGGGGGTAAATTAACCTTTATACATAAAATAACTACTTAAATATCTAACTATCACATGAGTATGGAGAAAAAAATCGTGGAATGCGTGCCTAACTTCAGTGAGGGACGCAATATGGCCATTATCAAGCAAATCACTGATGAGATTGAACGTGTCAAGGGCGTGAAGCTGCTCGACGTGGACCCGGGTGAGGCTACCAACCGCACGGTGGTGACCTTCGTGGGCGAGCCCGACGCTGTGCTCGAGGCTGCCTTCCAGGCCGTCGGCAAGGCCGGTCAACTCATCGACATGCGCAACCACCACGGTGCCCACCCGCGCATGGGTGCCACCGACGTGTGCCCGCTCATTCCCGTGGCTGGCATCACGCTGGAGGAATGTGCCGAACTTGCCCACAAGCTGGCCGAGCGCATTGCCCGCGAACACAATATTCCCTGCTACTGCTATGAGGCCGCTGCCATGAAACCCGGCCGCCAGAATCTGGCCGTGTGCCGCGCTGGCGAGTATGAGGCTCTGCCCGAGAAGATGGGTAACCCCGAGAAGGGTCCCGACTACGGCGACCGCCCCTTTGACGAGGGCGTAGCCCGCACGGGCTGCACCGCCGTGGGTGCCCGCGACTTCCTCATCGCAGTGAACTACAACCTGAACACCACCTCGACCCGCAGGGCCAACGCCATCGCCTTTGACGTGCGCGAGAAGGGCCGCCCCGTGCGTGAGGGCAACCCCATCACCGGCAAGATCGTCAAGGACGAGAACGGCAACAACGTGATGAAGCCCGGCACGCTCAAGGGCACCAAGGCCATCGGCTGGTATATCGACGAGTACAAGATTGCCCAGGTGTCGATGAACATCACCAACATCAACGTGACCCCGCTGCACGTGGCCTTTGACGAGGTGTGCCGCTGCGCCCAGAACCGTGGCATCCGCGTCACCGGTACCGAGATCGTGGGCCTGATGCCCAAGCGCTGCCTCATCGAGGCCGGCAAGTACTTCCTGGAGAAGCAGCAGCGCTCGACGGGTATCCCCGAGGAGGACATCATCAACATTGCCATCCACTCGATGGGTCTGGACGACTTGAAGCCCTTTGACCCCAACGAGAAGGTGATCGAGTTCATGCTCGATGCCGACAACAATAAGGGAGGCCGCCTGGTTGACCTGACCGTTACCGGTTTTGCCGACGAGACGTCGCGTGAATCGCCCGCTCCCGGCGGCGGCTCGATCAGTGCCTACATGGGTGCCCTGGCTGCCTCGCTGGGCACAATGGTCGCCAACCTGTCGAGCCACAAGCCCGGCTGGGACGACCGCTGGCACGAGTTCAGCGTGTGGGCCGACAAGGGCCAGGCCCTCAAGGTCGAGCTGCTCCACCTCGTTGACGAGGACACCGACGCCTTCAACAGGATCATGGCCGCCTTCGGCATGCCCAAGAAGACCGAGGAGGACAAGGCTGCCCGCACGGCTGCCATCCAGGATGCCACGCTCTATGCCACCCAGGTTCCCCTGCGCACGATGAAGGCCTCGTTCAAGGCATTTGAGATCTGCCGCGCTATGGTCGAGACCGGCAACCCCAACAGCGTTACCGACGCTGGCGTGGGCGCTCTGGCCGCTCGTGCCGCCGTTATCGGTGCCGGCATGAACGTGAAGATCAACGCATCGAGCCTGACCGACCGCTCAGTTGCCGAGAAGCTCATTGCCGAGGCCAACGACCTGGTTGCCAAGGCCAATGCCGAGGAGGCCGAGATCACCGCTATGGTAGAGGAGAAAATCAAGTAATTCCTGAACTTTTTAAAAAACCAATAAACGACAATACAATGACCAGAGAAGAATTCATTGCCGACATCCGCGGTGGTATTCCCGAGGAACTGCCGGAATTGCAGGCCTATGACACCGAGATTAACCATGCTCCCAAGCGCAAGGACATCCTCACCCCCGAGCAGAAGAAGCTCGCCCTGAGGAACGCCCTACGTTACTTCCCCAAGCATCTCCACGCCGCCCTGGCTCCCGAGTTTGCCGAAGAGTTGAAGAAGTATGGCCGCATCTACATGTACCGCTATCGTCCCAAATATGAGATGTATGCCCGTCCCATCGACGAGTATCCCGCCCGCTCGCGCCAGGCTGCTGCCATCATGCTGATGATCCAGAACAACCTGGATCCTCGCGTGGCCCAGCATCCCCACGAGCTCATCATCTACGGCGGCAACGGTGCCATCTTCCAGAACTGGGCACAGTACCGCCTGGTGATGAAGTACCTGAGCGAGATGACCGACGAGCAGACGCTCGTCATGTACTCGGGACACCCCCTGGGCCTGTTCCCCTCGCACAAGAATGCGCCTCGCGTCGTCGTGACCAACGGCATGGTTATCCCCAACTACAGCAAGCCCGACGACTGGGAGCGTGACAACGCCCTGGGCGTCAGCCAGTATGGTCAGATGACAGCTGGTTCCTATATGTACATCGGCCCGCAGGGCATCGTGCACGGCACCACCATCACGGTGCTCAACGCTGCCCGCAAGCAGCTTGTCAAGCGCGGCCAGAAGGGTGGCGACATCCATGGTATGCTGTTCGTGACCGCCGGTCTGGGTGGCATGTCGGGTGCTCAGCCCAAGGCCGGTAACATTGCCGGTGTTGTCAGCGTCACTGCCGAGATCAACCCCCTCGCAGCCCAGAAGCGCTACGACCAGGGTTGGGTCGATGAGCTGCACGACAACCTTGACGAGCTCATCCCCGCCATCCGCAAGGCTGTGGCCGACAAGCGGACGGTCTCGATGGCCTATGTGGGCAACGTCGTTGACCTGTGGGAGCGTCTCGCCGCCGAGGACATGCACGTGGACCTGGGCAGCGACCAGACCTCGCTGCACAACCCCTGGGCTGGCGGTTACTATCCCGTGGGCTTGACTCTGGAAGAGAGCAAGCAGATGATGGCCGAGGAGCCCGAGAAGTTCAAGGAGTGCGTTCGCGAGTCGCTGCGCCGCCAGTGTGCCGCCATCAACAAGCTGGCCGACAAGGGCATGTACTTCTTTGACTATGGCAACGCCTTCCTGCTCGAGTCGAGCCGTGCCGGTGCCGACATCATGACCGCCGACGGCAAGTTCCGCTATCCGTCCTATGTACAGGACATCATGGGCCCGATGTTCTTTGACTATGGCTTCGGTCCCTTCCGCTGGGTTTGCACTTCGGGCGACCCCAAGGATCTAGAGACAACCGACCGCCTGGCCGCACAGGTGCTCGAGGAAATCCGCAAGGACGCTCCCGAGGACATCCAGGGCCAGATGGACGACAACATCCACTGGATCAAGGAGGCTGGACGCAACCACCTCGTGGTGGGCTCCCAGGCCCGCATCCTGTATGCCGACGCCGAGGGTCGCGCCAAGATTGCCCTGGCATTCAACGATGCCATCCGCAGCGGTGAGCTCAGCGCTCCCGTCGTGCTCGGTCGTGACCACCACGACGTGTCGGGCACCGACTCGCCCTTCCGCGAGACGAGCAACATCTATGACGGCTCGCAGTTCTGCGCCGACATGGCTGTCCAGAACGTCATCGGTGACTCCTTCCGCGGTGCTACGTGGGTCAGCATCCACAACGGCGGCGGTGTAGGCTGGGGCGAGGTCATCAATGGTGGCTTCGGCATGGCCATTGACGGCAGCGAGGATTCGGCCCGTCACATCCGCGAGATGCTCTTCTGGGACGTGAACAATGGTATCGCCCGTCGCAGCTGGGCCCGCAACAAGGGCTCGATGGATGCCATCCGCCGCGAGATGGAGCGCACTCCCGAGCTGACAGTCACCATGCCCAACCTGGTGGACGACGATGTCATCGACAATGCCGTCAGCATCTTCTAATCACATAGTTGAACAACACAAAACAATATCTAATAAATACATATGACACATCAAATCAGTGCCGAGCATCTGACGGTTCTGAAAATCGCCGAGATCATCGAAGGCCATCATACGCTGAAACTCAGTGCCGATGCCATCAAGCGCATCACCCACTGCCGTGAATACCTTGACAAGAAGATTGCCCAGAGCGACAAGCCCATCTATGGCGTGACCACGGGCTTCGGCTCGCTGTGCAAGATTTCGATCAGCAACGACCAGCTGTCGCAGCTGCAGATCAACCTGATGATGTCTCACGCTTGCGGCGTGGGCGAGCGCGTGCCCAACGACATTGTCAAGATCATGATTCTGTTGAAGGTCCAGTCACTGTCCTACGGCTACTCGGGCGTGAAACTCGATACCGTGGAGCGTCTCATCGACCTGTTCAACAACGACGTTTATCCCGTGGTCTATAAGCAGGGTTCGGTTGGCGCTTCGGGCGACCTCGTGCCGCTGGCTCACCTGTGCCTACCCATCGTGGGCCTGGGCGAGGTTGAGTACAAGGGCGAGCGCATGAGCGGAGCCGACCTGTGCAAGAAGATGGGCTGGGAGCCCATCAAGCTCGGTTCCAAGGAAGGCCTCGCACTGCTCAACGGCACCCAGAACATGAGTGCCCACGCCGTGTGGGCTCTCATCAAGGCCGAACGCCTGAGCCGTTGGGCCGACGTCATCGCCGCCATCTCGCTGGAGGCCTATGACGGCCGCATCGAGCCGTTCACCCACGCCGTGCACGCCGTTCGCCCCCATCAGGGCCAGATCGACACGGCAACCCGCATGCGCGAGCTGCTCGACGGCAGTGAACTCATCAAGCAACCCAAGGTCAACGTGCAGGATCCCTACTCGTTCCGTTGCATCCCGCAGGTTCACGGCTCGGTCAAGGACACCATCCGCTATGTGGGCTCGGTCATCGACACCGAGATCAACTCGGCGACCGACAATCCCACCGTTTGCCCCGATGAAGACCTGATCATCTCGGCCGGCAACTTCCACGGCGAGCCCATTGCCATGCCCATGGACTTCCTGTGCATCGCCATGGCCGAACTGAGCAACATCTCGGAGCGCCGCACCTACAAGCTCGTGTCCGGCACCCGCGACCTGCCCAGTTTCCTCGTGGCTCATCCCGGCGTGAACAGCGGCTTCATGATCCCGCAATACACGGCTGCCGCCATCGCCAGCCAGAGCAAGACGCTGTGCATGCCCTCGTCGGCCGATACCATCCCCACCTCACAGGGTCAGGAAGACCACGTCAGCATGGGTGCCAACGCCGGCGTCAAGCTGTGCAAGGTCGTTGAGAACACCGAGCGTGTGCTGGCCATCGAGCTCTTCAACGCCGCCCAGGCACTGGAATTCCGCCGCCCGTTGAAGTCATCGGCCATCCTCGAGCACGTCATTGCCGACTATCGCAAGTGCGTGCCCTTCATCAACGAGGACCAGCCCATGTATCCGCACATCGCCAAGTCTGTAGAGTTCTTGCAGAATGAAAAGATTGATTAAGAATATCGCTTGTCTGGCAGGCATTGATTCCGAGAGGAAACATTGCCTGCGAGGCAACGAGATGGCAACGCTGGATTGCATCAACGATGCCTGGCTGCTCGTTGACGGCGACCGCTTTGACTCTTGGGGCGAAATGGCATCGATGCCGACGCCTCAAGACGATTGGGAAGTCATTGACGCACAGAGTGGCACCGTGCTGCCCTCGTGGTGTGACAGCCACACCCACATCGTGTATGCCGGCAGCCGTGAGGGTGAGTTTGTGGACAAGATACGCGGACTCTCCTACGCCGAGATTGCGCGCCGCGGTGGCGGCATCCTCAACTCGGCCGACCGTCTGCACCTTCTGAGCGAAGAAGATCTCTACCAGCAGGCTATGCGCCGTGTAAGGGAAATTATTGCCAAGGGCACCGGTGCTGTCGAGATCAAGAGCGGCTACGGCCTCAATACCGAGGATGAGCTGAAGATGTTGCGCGTCATCCGTCGCATCAGTGAGTCATCGCCCATCAAGGTGGTGAGCACCTTCCTGGGGGCCCACGCCGTCGGTCGTGAATACACGGGACGCCAGGGCGAATATGTGGATATGCTCATCCGTGAAATGATTCCCGAGGTGGGTAGGCAAGGGCTTGCCGACTTCATCGACGTCTTCTGCGACGAGGGTTTCTTCACGCCCGATGAGACTTCACGCATCCTCGAGGCAGGTGCCAAGTGGGGCATGAGACCCAAGATTCATGTCCAGGAGCTGGCACCGTCGGGAGGCGTTGAGGTCGGCGTGAAGCACAACGCGGTATCAGTCGATCACCTCGAGAGCATGATAGACGAGGACATCGAGATGCTCAAGGGCACCAATACCATCCCCACGGGTCTACCCGGCACATCGTTCTTCCTGAACATGCCGTTTGCACCCGCCCGCAAGATGATCGAGGCAGGACTGCCTGTCGCCACAGCCAGTGACTACAACCCCGGCTCGACGCCGAGCGGTGACATGAAGTTTGTCGTGTCGCTTGCCTGTATCAAGATGCGTCTGTTGCCAGCCGAGGCCATCAACGCAGCCACCATCAATACCGCTGCAGCTATGGACCTGAGCGCCGACTACGGCAGCATCGCCAAGGGCAAGGTCGCTAACTTCTTCATTACCGATCCCATCCCCTCAATTGACTTCATCCCCTACTCCTACACCACTCCCATCATCGCGAGGACCTTCCTCATGGGCTGTGAGATGAAGTAATTGGTAATTACATTGCTAGAAATCAGGCGTTTTTTTCAATAAACGCCATCATAAAAGGCTCAAGCATTGTGGAGGTATGCTTGAGCCTTGATTTATGAAAAAATATTACTAATTATTATTGCCTTGCAGCAATAAGTCAATCAGGGCGGTGACATCACCTATCGACACCTGGTTATCAGAATCCACATCGGCACAAATAATACAGATATCTGCGTTTCCTAGCAAGTAGTCGATGAGAGTTGTTACATCGGCGATATTCACCATGTGGTCGTGGTTCACATCACCTGGCTCAAAACCATGATCTTCTCCTGAAAGGATAACAGTCTTGGCCTTACTCCAAGCGCTCCAGTTGTCATCGGTATAATGGGCCTTCACCCTGTAGAAGTATATGCCGCCAGCAGTCAAGTTCCTTACAGTGTAGAACTTGTCGGGGGTAATACCGGTAATCAAGCGATAATCGGCATCTCCTTCCTCGTTGACGGCTTTGAGTTTTGAAGGCTCGCTAGCATCACCTGCTAGGATTTGGATGTTTGC
>JAFTFA010000271.1 GCA_017449785.1 Muribaculaceae bacterium
CCCGGGGCGATACCCTGCACGTCCTCCTCGCTCTCGATGACCCACTGGTGGCCTTCAAGATGGGTAAACTTGCCGCGCATGATGTGGGGCGTGTGGCGGTTCTTGAACATGATGTCCACCGGGCCCTCGACGCCCTCCCACGGGTTGCCCGAGATGAAGTGCATCTCGTCCAGGCGCAGCGTGCGGCCATACTGCTTGGCGGTGCCGTAGCCGTTGGAGACATAGATGACGTTGTCATCGACGTTCTTGCGCACGACATACCATGGGCCGCCGCTCAGGCCCAGGCCCTTGCGCTGACCAATGGTGTGGAACCAGTAGCCGCGGTGCTCACCCAGCTTGCGGCCCGTCTCCAGCTCGATGATGGGACCGGGACGCTCGCCCAGGTGGCGGCGGATGAAGTCGTTATAGTCAATCTGACCCAGGAAGCAGATGCCCTGGCTGTCACGACGGTGGGCGTTGGGCAGGCGCACAGCCTCGGCGATGCGGCGCACCTCCTCCTTGGGCATGTTGCCGATGGGGAAAATGACGTGCTTCAACTGGTCATAGGTGATCTGGGCCAGGAAGTCGGTCTGGTCCTTGACGGGATCGACAGCAGTGGCCAGATATTTCACGCCGTCGATGACCTCGGTCGTGGCATAGTGGCCCGTCGCCGTCTGGTCAAAGTCCTTGCCCCAGCGCTGCTCAAAGAAGCCGAACTTGATCATCCGGTTGCACATCATGTCGGGATTGGGCGTCAGGCCGGCCCGCACGGTGCGCAGGGCATATTCCATCACGTGGTCCCAGTATTCCTCGTGCAGCGACACGACATCCAGCGGCAGACCGTAGCGGCGGGCGATGAGGGTACACATCTCGATGTCCTCCTCGGCGCTGCAATCGCCCTCATCGTTGTCCATGCCGATGCGGATGTAGAACAGGTGCAGGTCCTCGCCCCGCTCCTTGAGCAGGTGGACCACCACCGCGCTGTCCACGCCTCCCGAAATCAATACCGCTGTACTCATGATGTCGATTCTTGAAGTGATCTACTTGATATAATGACAATTAAGCCTCGTCGATGACCTTCTCGTCGGCGGGCGTGTCGGTAAAGTGGGCTGCGATGATGTAGTCCAGCGAAATCTTGCCGGGACCCGACAGCAGCATGAACACAAAGATGCCGATGAACATGACCGGGTAGCCAGGCTCGAAGTTGAAGAGCTGGTCGGCGGCTATGCTCTGGGATGACATGAGCAGATTCTCGGCAATGAGCATCAGCACCAGCGGGAACAGAACGGCCATACGCGTCAGCAGGCCCAGCATGATGCACACGGCACACAGCAGCTCAACGACCACCAGCACGGTCATCGAGGCCTCGGGCGACAGTCCCATGAATCCTTCAAACGTGGGCACGATCTGGTCGAAGTTCAGCATCTGGCGGATGCACAGTTGCAGGAACATGATGCCCGTGAACAAGCGCAGGAACAGTCGCGACAGGTTGCTGTAGGTGTGGCCCACGCTATACAGGAATAGGTTCTTGAAAAATCCAGTCATAACGGCTATCTTATTATGATGTTGGTTTCTATAACGGTTACTTTATCCTCCCATGGTCAATCGGTTGCTGCTCAACGGCCTGAGCCGACTGGATTGCACGGGTCAATACATCGGGTTCACTGCCGACATCAGTCCCTCGACCGACAGGCTCTTGTTCACGATAGTGCGCTGCCCGTCAAGGACATAGCAGCACGGGAAGGTGCGCAGGTCCAATTCGCGGGACAGGCTCTCGCTGCAACCTACGGTCCATCCCTCGGCATAGCCCGCCGCGGCACTCGCCCACTCGGCAGTGTACTTGTTCAGGCTCAGGCACAGCAGCGTGGTCTTGCCCTCGGCCAGCAAGGCGTTGAGGGCGACATCGGTGCTCAGGCGCAGGCGCCCGATCGTGCTGTCGGTGCTGTCGTCCAGGAAGAGCAGGATGAAGGTGTCGGCCGTCAGTTCGCTCAAGCGATGCTTCAAGCCATCGACGCCAATGTACTCAAAATCAAGCACCGACCCCAGCTGCACCGAGTTGATGCGGGCCAGTTGCCCGGCATAGTGGTCACGCACGTCGCGCGACAATTTCTTGTTGCTGGCGATGGGCTTGGCAAACGCTACATACACCTCGTCGCTCCAGTACTCGGCCTCGGTGCCATAGAGGGCACGCTCGGCCACTTCGCCCAGCCGCAGGAGGTTGGACGTGTTGGACTGGGCCTTATTGACCAAGTCACGCACCGAATTCATCACCACGTTGCGATGGGCGTAGCGAAAGAAGTCCACATAGTCACGGAACGTCTGCTCAAAGGCCGCCGGATCGCTGATGGGCTTACTGATGTCATAGTTGTCCCAGAAGTGGGTGATGATGTAGTTGCAACGACCCTCAAGCGTCGAACAGGTGTCGGGAGCCAGCGGATAGGCAAACAGCGTGCCGGGCTGCTGCTCGGCCAGTTGGTCCTGGGCAACGGCAATCGTGCCCGTCAAGACCAATGCACTGAATAATAACAATATACGTCTCATTGTCTTCTGTTATGGGCCTCTACAGGCCGCTTTTAAACCGCTAAATTACAACAAAACCCCCAATCTACCCCCCAGAACCATCAAAATTTCCCCTCCCGCCAACATTTTTTCACATAACAAGGCCGATGCACCGCCATTCAGCGAATAGCGCCCCTCGCCACGCCCCCAAGCCGCAAAGATCTTAGTTGCCTTCGCATAATGAGACAGTGACATCATTCTGTTGCTGGCTTTTAATCGGCCTAACGACCGAGAACCTTTAGCTCGGCGAAGCCAAATTAAACAAAAATTTGTATAAAAATCAAGCAAAATAATTTTTTATTTTAATTTTATTTATAATTTTGCTTCCTAAGTTATTGTGCAAGGATTTTGATGTATTTTCTTCGTCAAAATGTGCAAAACTATTGAAATCGGCAAAAAAGTCACCTGATCTGCCGTCAGGAACGCTCGTCGGGGCTCTGCCCC
>JAFTFA010000272.1 GCA_017449785.1 Muribaculaceae bacterium
CGCGACGCCATGCGGCTTGTTGTAATGGCCTATCCCTATGAGGTCCTCACGTGTGATCATCTCATCTGAAGCGATTTATTTCTTTTTTTTCTTTTTGCCGGCGGGCTGTGCAGGCTTCACGATCTGGTACTCGTGCAGGTGGTGAGTCTCCGGATCGAGCCTGATCACGCCATGGCTGTAGTGGGCCAGGTCACGGAAGATCTTGCCATCGTCCACATCCTCGTTATTGATCTGGAAGATGAGCTTCTTCATGTGGTTGGCCAGCAGCATCACCAGGGCATCGCGTTCCTCGCCCTCGGGGTACTCTGCGGCACGGGCAATCATGCGCTCGATGTTCTTGCCGTAGTGGCGGAACTGGATGGGCTGCAGCTCATAACTGATGGGATCGGGCTTGGTTTCAAGGTTTTCTTCCCTAATGATGTCATCGAATGGGAAATCCACATCGAGCTGAAAGCCGCTCATGATCATGAGGTGGTCCCACAGCTTGTGCTGGTAATCGGTCTCGGCACGCAGCTGCGGGAACATGTTTGCCATGTTCTGCACGATAGTGAAGGCGCATTGGGTGCGCTCATCGCGGTTCTCGATGGTGAGGCAGTGATCCACCATCTGCTGTATGTTGCGCCCATATTCGGGCAACACCAGTTTCTTGAGTTGTGAGTTGTAGGTCAGCATAGTCTGCAAAAATAATACATTTTTTTCAACTGCAAAAATCCGATTTTGCAATTCCCGACGCCAACACTAGAGGTTGAGCACCGGATTCTTAGGCTTAGTTGCCTGGAATTCCTTGAGATAGAGCGGAGTACTGTAGGCCACGTCGATGAAGTCCTGCTCTCGCCAGGCTTTCTCGGCCAGCGCCATCATATCGACCGCCACGGGCTTGATGCCGTCGATGAACTGCACGCCGTCGCGTGTGAGCACCTGGCGGGCCTTGCCACTGCCGTTGCCCATCATCACGAGCGTGTAGCCCTGTTCCAGCAGGTTGCCGAACGACTGCTCGTCCAGGATCATCGCCTGCGGCTCGAGCACGGCCTCCAGAGCGGGGCTGTAGGCAGCCGTATAGACTTCCATGCGGCGGGCGTCGATCATGGGGACATAGAGCACCTTGTCCTCCTCGATGAAGTGGTTGAACATCGTGCTGACGGTCATCAATTGCAGGGTGTTCACTCCGATGAGGGGGATGTTGAGCCCGAAGGCCAACCCCTTGGCCTCGCTCAGGCCGATGCGCAGTCCGGTGTAGGAACCGGGGCCGATGCTCACGGCAACCGCGTCGAGTTTCAACTCGCGCGAGCGGGCATAGTCCAGCATCTCCTTCACATACTGGCTCAGGAGCGTGGCATGATTCTGCCCCTCGTAGTTCTCGCGGTGGTCCAGCACCTGTCCCTCGCTGGTCAATGCCACCGAGCACACCTCGGTAGAAGTCTCTATGTTCAGGATATTAGCCATTCTGTCTCTATCATTACGTTTCGCAAGTAGATAACTCGCTCACTGCATAATGGTTAAAGTTTAATGGATAATGATTTTTCGCTCAAATTTTGGGAAAAATTCTATGATATCACAATTTCGGCCTATTCATTAACCTTTATCCTTTAACCACAAGTTTTTAAAGTGGTTCAGCCGCTTTAGAAACTTGTATCTCTATCTAAAAAACGCGCAAAGGTACAAAAAATTATTGAAACACCCACAAAAAGCCCCGATGTGTCCCTGGCGAGTTGCATTGTTCTCGGGCATGGGTGCTAAATTCTACGAGACGCGCACAGCCCGCACGGGGTGGCCACAGCTGCGGGCGCCGCTGGTGCTATTATCGCTCCAATTGTACCAATCGTCCGAGTCGAAGATTATGTCGTAGGCGATATACGGGTATTCGTACTCGAGCTTGATCGAGAAATAGTAGCCGTACGTGCCCACATGTGAGTATCCATCGACTGCGTAGCCGCCCGCTGCGGGCAAGAAAATGGTGTTACCGTTTGGACCGGTAAATAATATACCGTTCACGCCATTGCATTGCGTCCATGTCCAGGTACAATTCCTTCGCAACTCGTCTTGCTGTACCTTGGTTGGCATCCTCCACGAAGGTCCCCAGTTGACGTATGCGGCATCGTCCTCTGGTTCCAACTCCGTCTTACCATCGGTGAAGCCGTTGTAGCCGTAAGAACTAAGGTTGCAGTACTTGGTCAACGTGTTGTAGCTGCCATTGCACCACTTGTATGTACTCCAAGCATAGTAATCTTTGGGTGCGGTCTCGCCCCAGGCGAAGTAGTCGCCGTATTCCTCGGGACGATCGGCACCCACGTTGCAGGTCGCCCACAGCGTGCCGCTGGGCAAGCCCAAATCAACACATGCATGTTCCCATGGCCAATAGTCCTTCAGGAGATAATTGATCAGTGCGGTCACGTCACTGATGTTGACCTTATTGTCGCGATTGGCGTCGGCCTTGGGGACATTGTAGCTTGAGGCGTCATTGCTCAACAGATAGTTGATCAGCGATGTCACATCACTGATGTTGACAAAACCGTCGGCATTCACGTCACCCAACTCGGTATATACCGTCACCAGGCAGGCGTCGGGGACAGCCAGGCCATCCTCGCTGACGACAACCACCGTTGCCGTACCTTCGGCCAGGCCTACCACCTGAACCACGCCGCCCACCAGGCGTGCTGCTGCCACAGCGGGGTTGCTCGAGGTCACCTTGAGCGTTGTTTCGTGAGGTGACATCGTAGGGGTGAGGGTGATGATATGGTTGGGAAGCACCTTGGCCTCATGCTTGTCAAGGGTAATCTGCACCTGAGACTCGGCAACGGTGACATGGCAGACCGCTTCCTTGTCAAGACAGGCCGCAACGATGTCACACTCGCCGATGCCGACGGCCGCCACGTTGCCACCATTGACGGTGGCCACAGCAGGATTGGTCGATGTCCATGTCGGTGTCTTGGGGAATGCATTGGCAGGGAGAACGGTGGCATTGAGCGACAAGCTCTCGCCCACTACGAGGGCGGCCTGGGTCATGTTCAACGTCAGGCTTGCAGGCTCAACGGCGCCGCCGACGATGTTGCCGAAGTTGTTCCAGTACTGGGCAACGAAATAGGAGCCCAGAGAAGCCGCCGGCACATGAAGTGCGGCCCCGTAGGCCGTAAACGTGTTCGCTGCACAGGCAGGCGGTATTGTCCCATAGCAATAGATTACACCAGGATTGACCTGCAGGTTGCCTAAAGATGTCACGCCACTGCCGATAAAGAGCGTTGACCCGTCGCGATAAACGCCCTCGGCCAACTGCTGATAGGCATTGGCCGCTGCCGGCAACATCATCGCCAGCAGCAAGATGAATGATTGCAGTAATTTTTTCATAATTGATACCTGTTTTATTTGTTTTGTAAACTTTTCGAGTGACATAGAAAACTTTAGCACTTCAATTCCGCCTTATCGTGGCTCGACTCACTCAGTTCCATTATAAATATTCCTCATCGAGCGAATTCAGCATTGATGATTTCCCGATATATACTATTTGATATTCGCAAATCTTTGCCAATCTCTTTTGTAAGAAGCCCATAATCAATTACATATTCAATATCATCTCGCGGTATTGACCACGCAGTCGGATTATTCCTTTGAAAAAGCAAAGCCTCGATGACGCGCTTAACACGGGGCTCCTTTAATTTGTCAATCAGAATGTCGATGTGAGTGTCGCGACGGTAGATAATCTGTTCCTGGGCACGATAGATCATTTCAGGGGTGATACGCACACTGCGGTCGCGGTTCTCCTTCATCTCATAGGTCACCTCTTGCCCCAAGGCATTAACCAGCCAGGGTTGTCCCTCGGTAGCCTCCCATATCATCGGGAAACACTCTTCCTCAAAGACCTGCCCGGTCTCGCGAGTGTGCTGCATGTAGAGTTCATGGATTTCCTCCTTAGAGAAGTTTCCAAGGCGCAGAGATTCAGCTTTGATATTGAAAGCCGAGCCTCCTGTAATGATGTCCTGATTAGATTGCACGATGCGGTAGTCACGCACGTCGCGAACGCCACACAGCACAATCGACGACGGGAACGACTTGGGACGATTGGCATATCCAGCGCGTATCTGCCGCAGGACGCTCACCAGCGAGTCGCCTACCAGGGCATCTATTTCGTCGAGAAACAGGATCAGGGGCTTCGGCAAAGATTCGCTCAACCTTGACAAGAAACTGGACAATCGGCTGTCAATGCCTTCACGCTGAATAACATCGCGGATTGCCCTCATGTCAATATCCTTGATAATCAGCCGCGCCTCGCGAACGATAGTGTCAATAGTCGAGACGATCACATTCTCTACATTGTTGCGTGACGCCTGGCCGCCCTCGACGTTGGCATACACGCAGATGTAGTCGCCCTTGGCGTTCAGGTAGTCACGCAGGGCGAGCAGACACGAAGTCTTACCCGTCTGGTGCGGTGCATGAAACACGAAATAGCGTTTCTGGCGAATCAGTGTTAATATATCGTCCAGATCAAATCGGGTGAGGGGATCTATAGTGTAATTATCTTCCGGGATGTTGGGGCCGGCAGTGTTAAAAAAACATTCCATCTTCACTTTGACTTATTGGTTTTAATGTGGCAAAGATAACACATTTTCATCGGTATTGCAATGGCAGGAGAGAAAAAACGTCGTGAGTCGTTCTCGCGAAAGATTACAGGGCGGCGATGAGGGCATCGACGTCCTCGGGGCGGGTGGCCCAGCTGGTGACGAAGCGGCAGTTCATCTTGTCGCCGACAGGGAACCACTGCTCGAAGACGAAGTCGCGTTCCAGACGCTTGACGGTGGCCTCGTCGAGGAGGACAAACTGCTGATTGGTGGGCGAATTGCTATACATCTCGTAGCCACGGGCGATGAAAGCGTCACGCAGCCTCATCGCCTGCTCGACGGCATGGCGGGCAATCTTGAAGAAAAGGCCGTCGGTCATCAAAGTGTCGAACTGGATGCCCAACAGACGCCCCTTGGCCAAGAGGGCCCCGTGCTGCTTGACGATGGTGAAGAAGTGGGCCGGAGCATTGTGGTGCGGAAAAACAACGGCCTCGCCGCAATAGGCACCGCACTTGGTACCGCCCAAGTAGAACACGTCACACAAGTCGGCCAACTGATCAAGGGTGACGTCGCAGCCCTCGGCCATCAGGCCGTAGCCCAGTCGCGCCCCGTCGATGAACAAGGGCAGATGGTACTGCTTGCAGATGCCGCTGATGGCACACAACTCGTCCAGCGTGTAGATGGTGCCCATCTCGGTGGCAAAGGTGATATAGACCATGCCGGGGAAAACCATGTGGTCATAGGTGGGGTCGGCATAGAAGTCGTGCAGCCATTGTGCCAGTTCGGCGGCATCCATGCGGCCATCATGGGACGGCAGGGTCAGCACCTTGTGGCCACCGAACTCGATAGCACCCGACTCGTGGACATTGATGTGGCCCGTCTCGACAGCCAGCACGCCCTGATAGGACTGCAGCATCGCGTCGATGACGGTGGCATTGGTCTGGGTGCCACCCACGAGGAAGAAGACATCGGCCTCGGGTTTGTTGCAAGCCAGGCGTATCTTCTCACGCGCGGCAGAGCAATAATCGTCCAGGCCGTAGCCGGTGGCACGGTCATCGTTGGTGGCTATCAATCGCTTGAGGATGGCCTCATGGCATCCGTTGTTGTAATCGCTCTCAAATGAAATCATTGTGACAAGTCAGTTGGTTAAATAATGCTGCAAAGGTAATTCAAAAAACGCGAAAAAACATTACCTTTGCATCATGAAAGAGATGAAAAAGGTGATAATCTACCAGTTGATGCCGCGATGGTTCACCAACTGCAAGGAGAATTGTGTGCCCAATGGCAGTATCCGCCAGAACGGCGTCGGCAAGTTCAATGACATCGATGAGGGCAAGTTGCGCTCCATCAAGTCGCTGGGAGCGACCCACGTGTGGTACACCGGCGTGATTGAGCACGCCACGGCGACCGACTATTCCCGCCAGGGCATCACGCCCTGCAATCCCCATGTGGTGAAAGGCAAGGCGGGGTCGCCCTATGCGATCCGCGACTACTATGACGTCTGCCCCGACCTGGCCGTGAAGGTCAAGAACCGCATGGCCGAGTTTGAGGCCCTGGTCGAGCGCACCCACCGCGCCGGGCTCAAGGTGGTCATCGACTTCGTGCCCAACCACGTGGCGCGCGAGTACGCCAGCGACGTCAAGCCCGCCGGCGTGCAGGACCTGGGCGAAGGTGACAACCCAATGATGTTCTTTGATCCCAATAACAACTTCTACTATATCACCGGACAGGAGTTTACGCCCGTCGGCGTCAATCTGGGCGACGGCGAGCAGGCCTACCGCGAGTTCCCCGCCCGTGCCACGGGCAACGACTGCTACACGGCATCGCCCAGCAGGGATGACTGGTATGAGACCATCAAACTCAACTACGGCATCGACCCGTGGAACGGCAGCACCCACTTCGACCCCATTCCGCCGACATGGACGCGGATGCTCGACATCCTCAAGTTTTGGACGGCCAAGGGCGTGGATGCCTTCCGCTGCGACATGGCACACATGGTGCCTGTCGCCTTCGGGCACTGGGCCATCGCGCAGATCAAGGCAATCAACCCGCAGGTGGTGTTCATTGCCGAGATCTATGATGTGGCACTGTATCACCAGTACATCCATGAGGGCGGATTTGACTACCTGTATGACAAGGTGACACTCTATGACACGCTGCGCGGCATCCTGTGCGACGGTTGGCCCGCCAGCGACCTGACTCGCTGCTGGCAGACGGTCGAAGGCATCGGCCAGCACATGCTCAACTTCCTGGAGAACCATGACGAGCAACGCATCGCCTCGCGTCAATTCCTGGGTGACCCATTCAAGGCCATGCCGGCGCTGGTGGTGAGTGCCACGATGTCCCCGTGCCCGTTCATGCTCTATGCCGGGCAGGAACTGGGCGAACCAGCCGCCGATGCCGAGGGCTATAGCGGCATGGACGGCCGCACAACCATCTTTGACTACTGGAGTGTCCCCACCCTGCGTCGCTGGCATCAGGGCAAGCCGACGGCCGACGAGCGCCGCCTGCGCTCCATGTACCGCAAGTTGCTGCGCCTGTGCAATAGCAAGAAGACACTGGCCGGAGGAGCATTTTTCGACCTGATGTATGCCAACCAGGAGACCCTCGACACCAGTCGCCAGTACGCCTACCTGCGCCACTGCGACGGCGAGATGACCCTTGTTGTGGCCAACTTCGGCGACCAAGTTGTGGATACAGCCGTCATCATCCCCCAGCATGCCCTGGACTGCGCCCAGCTGCCCCATGGAAACTACAACTGCGAGGAATTGTTGACAGGTGAGACACGCACAGCAAGCCTCTCGGCCCAAACAGCCGTGAACATCCACATCGGGCCCCATGAGGCCACCATCTGGCACTTCAAGCAGGACTAGAGACTATCAAGAATAACCATTTCTGGTAACAATCAACTTTTTTTTAGCGTTTTGCGGTGTATAATGAAATAAAATTCATATTTTTGCGACCTAAAACAATTAGACCAAATTCTTACCAATTAATTTTAAACCACATTATCATTACTCAAATGGAAATTAGGAAATTATTCTCGGCAAGTGCTGTTGCAGCACTCGCCATGTTTGCCGTTACCGCTCAGGCTGGCAACATCAATGCCGATGCAGCCCGCATGATGGCAAAGAACTTTATCAACCAGCACAACGCTACGTCCAAGACCTTCAAGGCTGCCGCCAATGCCGACATCAAGCTGGCCTACACCGAGAAATCGAGCGTCGAGGGCAACGCCTACTATGTATTCAACATCACTGGCGGCGGCTGGGTCATCGTAGCTGGTGACGACCGCGCCAAGCAGGTGCTGGCCTATGGTGACATGGGCAACATTGACATCAATGACATGCCTAGCAACATGAAGGGCTACCTGAACATGATCAAGGGCCAGATTGAAACCGCACAGGCCTACACGGGCGAGACCGTTCCTGTGAAGGCTCCCAAGCGCATCACCGCCATCGAGCCGTTGCTGAAAACCAGCTGGGGACAAGGTGAGCCATGGAATCTCCAGTGCCCAGTGAATAGTGCTGGGCAACGCACTTCAGTGGGTTGTGCCCCCCTTGCAATGGCACAAATTTTGTACTACTGGAAATACCCGAATGAAGTGTCTGAACTCCCTGGCTACCAGGGAACCGGCTTCCAGTACTACTCCAGTCTGCCCGCCACCACATTTGATTATAACCTGATTATTGACAACTACCGCTACTACCATCCCGAGACTGGTGCCCCCACTATTGTAGACTATACCGATGAGCAGGCCAATGAAGTTGCTAAGTTGAGCCGCTACTGCGGACAAGCATGCAAGTCTCGCTATGGAAACAGCGGCACAAGTACTGGTAGTTATACTTACGATCAGAGAGACGCTTTCAAACTCTTTGGTTACAATGAGAACTTGAAGTTGATTGGCAAAGATCCCTCATACTACAACGATAATTCTAGCAAATATACCATTGAGGAATGGTGTGAACTGATACTCATCGAGCTTGAAGCCGGTCGTCCCATCCCTTACCATGACACGTGGGAAGGTCACGCTTGGGTACTTGATGGTGTTGATGCCGATGGCAAGTTCCACATGAACTGGGGTTTCAATGGCAAGTTCAACGGCTGGTTTGAAATCAACGCTCTTGTCTTCAATCCTTATGGTGACGATGAGGTGTGGGATTTCAGCCAGAGCAGCAACAGCGGCAATGAGATGATCATCAATTGCTACCCCTACGAGGGCTATGTAATCCCCATCCCCTCAACTCGTGGAGACGTGAACCACAATGGTCACATCAATATCTCGGACGTAACTTTCCTGATCAACTATCTGCTCAATCAAGATGATACCGTTATTGACCTTGCAGCATCCGACTGCAATCAGGACACCAACATCAACATCAGTGATGTTACCGCACTGATTAATTACTTGCTGAAGAACGAGTGGTAAAACACTGATTTGTAACATATTGCAACAAGCCCAAGGACGGATGCCGCTAATAAG
>JAFTFA010000273.1 GCA_017449785.1 Muribaculaceae bacterium
ACGAGAAACTGCACGCACACTTATGAACCGCCGTATGCCGAACGGCACGTACGGTGGTGTGAGAGGAAAGGAAACGAAAGTAGGTCAGAAAACTTTCGTTTCCCGACCTACTCGATTTGTGGAGCTGGAGGGGTTTGAACCCTCGTCCAAACGTGGAACTAATAAGGTTTCTACATGCTTAGTCCCGGCTTGGTTTTCGACCATCGGCAGGTCCGGGACGACCAACCGGTGACTTATCCTCTAAATCTCGGATGCGGCCCGAGGCTTGCCGCGTCCTATCGCCGATATTGCTGCACCACCGGATCAACCCGCCTCGGCGCGAGGGCAGTTGGGTGATGTCTCGTCACTGCCCCTTGGGCAGCGATAAAGCCGAACTTACTGTGCTTCGGTTAGGCAGCGAGAGCGTAGTTGTTTTCGCCATTTAATTGTGTCAATGACTGAGATTTAAGAGCATAGCCATTATCGCTCTGCATGCTTGCTTACCACTTCTACACGCTGTCAAAGCCAGTCAGCCCCGATAGTATGTGTCCGTGTAAACGGCTTGCAAAGGTACTACAATTATCGTGCCAAACAAGCGTTTGGGGGCGTTTTTTTGAAAATTTTTTTTATTCCTGCTCGGTGGCTTCGTGCCAATAGGGGGACTGCTGGGGGATGAAGGCTCCGGAGAGGAGGTAGCGGTAGATGCGCAGGCAGGCCCAGGCGTCGATGGCGGCATAGCACTGCTGGGGGGCGGTGAGCTGGGGGGCTTCCCAGTTGGTGAGCTGCTGTCCCTTGCTGATCTTGTGCTGGAAGAGGATGGCGTAAATCTTCTGCAGGCTCATGTCGGTGATTTGGTATTGCTTGACGAGGGTCTGCAGCTCGACGAAGCCGGCGGGGTGGACGTCGGTGACGCGGGTGAGCTGGTGGAAGTCGTCGCTGGTGGAGAGGCCGACCTTGATGCAGGATTTGTCCTCGAGCAGGCTCTTGAGGGGCTGGGGGATGCCTGTCTTGTTGAGGCGGAAGAGGAAGGCGTCGCTGTCGGTGGAGAGTTGCAGCAGGGCGACGTTGTGGCGCTCACCGCGGTGGAAGGAGGGGCGTGTCTCGGTGTCAAAGCCGATGAGTGCGGCCTCGCGCAGGGTGTTGACGGCGTTGCTGATGCGGCTGGGGGTGTCGATGATGTGGATGTGCCCGGGGAAGGTGACGACGGGCATCTGGTTGATGGTCTGTTTTTCTATCGAGATGATATACATTGTTTTTTTCTCTGACTGGCTGGTTACTATGGTGGTTTTAATGGTGGAACTCTCTATAGTCGTGTGACTTGCTTGACGCCCTTGACACCCTGGATTTTCCTGATGAGGTCGTCGAGCAGGTTGATGTCGCTGATGTTGACGGTGAGCATGCCCTCGAAGAGGCCCCCCTCGGCCTGGACGGTGATGCTGCGCAACAGGCAGTTGTCGGTCTTGTTGATGACCGACGTGATGGACGAGACGATGCCGATGTCGTCACGCCCGAGGACGCGCAGCGTGGCGATGAACTGGCTGCCGGCCTTGCCCGTCCAGCGGGTGCGGATGATGCGGTAGGGGTAGCGCTCGCGCAGGTGGCGCAGGTTCTTGCAGTCGGTGCGGTGGATCTTGATGGCGCCGTCGCTGGCGATGAAGCCCTCGATGCGGTCGCCGTAGATGGGGCTGCAGCACTTGGCGAGCTTGTAGTTGACGCCCTTGACGTCATCGCCGATGGTGAGGATGTCGCGGTCGGGGTGGATGTCGCGGTCGTCGGTCTGCTGGAGGACAAACTCCTGGGCGGTGCCGCGTGTCGTGGCGGCCTCGTCCTTCCTGGCGGCGATGGCTTCATATTGCTCGACGACGGCGTTGACGTCGATGACATCTTCCTGGATGGCTGCGTAGAACTCGGTCGTGGTCTTGTAGCCCATCTTCTTGATGACGCGGGCCAGAGTGGCGTCGTCGGGCTCGATCTTGCGGTTCTTGAAGCGTCGCTGCAGGGTCTCGCGGGCGAGTTGGGCCTGGCGGGCACGGCGCTCGTTGATGGCGTTCTTGATCTTGTTGCGGGCACGGCTGGTGACGGCGATGTTGAGCCAGTCGAGTCGCGGCGATTGGGTGGCCGAGGTGATGATCTCGACGGTGTCGCCGCTGCGCAGGCGGTAATTGATCTTCTGGTTCTTGCCGTCTACCTTGCCGCCCATGCAGGTGCTGCCCACCCGGGTGTGGATGTGGAAGGCAAAGTCGAGGATGGTGGCACCCTGGGGCAGACGGATGAGATCCCCCTTGGGCGTGAAGACAAACACCTCGTCGTTGTAGAGGTTGGTGTCCATGTTGCGCATGAGGCTCATCTGGCCCTCCTGTCCGCTGGCCTCGAGCATCTCGCGCACCTCGTTCATCCACTTGTCCACGTCGCCGTCGCTCTTGATGCCCTTGTAGCGCCAGTGGGCGGCGACACCGCGCTCGGCGGTCTCGTCCATGCGCTTGGTGCGTATCTGGACCTCTACCCACTTGTCACCGGGGCCATAGACGGTGATGTGCAATGACTCGTAGCCGTTGCTCTTGGGGATGGTGATCCAGTCCTTGAATCGCGAGGGATTGGCCTTGTAGATGTCGGTGACGATAGAGTAGGCTAGCCAGCAGGCGCGTTTCTCGTCCTTGGGCGGCGTGTCCAGGATGATGCGGATGGCGAACAGGTCGTAGATGCCGCTCAGGTCCACGCCCTGCTTCTGCATCTTCTGCCAGATGGAGTTGATCGACTTGGTGCGCCCCTTGAGTTCAAACGTGAGCCCTTCTTGGCGCAAGCGCTCGTCGATGGGCTTGATGAAGTCCTTGACATACTTGTCGCGTTCCTCCTTGGTCGCGCGCAGTCGCTCGGCAATCTGGGAGAAGACCTTGCGGTTGAGGTACTTGAGCGAGGTGTCCTCGAGCTCGGTCTTGATGTTGTACAGTCCCAGCTTGTGGGCAAGCGGTGCATACAGGTAACGCGACTCGCTGGCGATCTCGTGGACAAATTTCTCGTTGGGGTGGTGGTTGATGCTGCGCATCAGGGCCAGGCGGTCGGCCGTCATGATGAGGATGACGCGGACGTCCTCGGCAAAGGTGAGCAGCAGCTTGTGGAAGTTCTCGTTCTCGACGGCGGCCTGCTTCTTGTAGAGCGGGGCCACGTGCAGCAGTCCGTGTACCACACGGGCGATGTCGTCGCCGAAGATGGCCTTGACCCGTGGCACGTCGAGGTAGTCGCCGCGGCACAGGTTATAGATCATTGTCGAGATGACCATCGTGCGGTCGGGCGCGATGGTGTCACACAGGGTCTTGGCCGTGTTGAGGTGTCGCAGCACTGGATTGAGCCCATACTGGTCGCGACGGAAGATGCCCGCCTCGACGATGGCCCGCTTGATGAGGTCGTGCACCGTGTTGATGTCACGGCACGTCAGCTGGCTGCCCAGCTGGTCATTCAATGCTTTGACTAGCTGGAGCAACTGCCCTCGCTCCCCGGTCGTGAAATAATCCTGCATGGTCCTTGTCGATCAATTTTTGGGGCAAATTTACTCTTTTTGTGGCAGAATGCTTGCAAGAACGTGGGTGAAAATGTAATTTTGGGGGAAATTTAAAAGCAATTATGATATGTTGACCGACAAAGATAAAAATCTGATGGCTGCCAAAGGCATCACCGAGCCCGTGATTGAGGCTCAACTCAAGCGTTTCGAGACTGGTTTCCCCTGGCTGCGCATCGAGGCTGCGGCTACCGTGGGCAATGGCATCACCCGTCTTGACCCCAAGCAACAGTCCCAGTGCGTCAAGCTGTGGCGCGAGTTCCAGGGTGGGGGAGCAACGATAGAGAAGTTCCAGCCTGCCTCGGGTGCCGCCAGCCGCATGTTCAAGAACCTGTTCGCCTTCATCAACGAGGGCAAGTCGGCCCCCGAGACCGACTTCGAGCGTCAGTTCTTTGAGGGTATTACCCAGTTTGCATTCTATTCGCAGTTGAACAAGACCTGCGTGAACCTCTATCAGAGCAACGTCAGCGAACTGATGGCCGCTGGCCGCTATGCCGACGTGTTGCGCGCTCTGTTACTGCCCGAGGGCATGAACTACGGCTCGCTGCCCAAGGCCCTGCTCAAGTTCCACCGCGCCGCTGCCGGCACCGTCCACACGCCGCTCGAGGAGCACCTGGAAGAGGGTGCCCAGTATGCCGCCGACAGCTGTCGCCGCGTGAGCATCCACTTCACTGTCTCGCCCGAGCACCGCACCGCCTTTGAGCGACTCATCAAGGCCAAGGTGCCCCTGATGGAGAAGGTGTGGGGCGTGAGCTATGACATCACGTTGAGCGAGCAGAAGGCCTCGACCGACACCATTGCCGTCAACATGGACAACAGTCCCTATCGCGACGCTGCCGGCAACCTGCTGTTCCGCCCCGCCGGTCACGGTGCCCTGCTCGAGAACCTCAACGAGCGTGACGCCGACGTCGTGTTCATCAAGAATGTGGACAATGTGGTGCCCCTGCGCCTGCGCAGCGTGACCACCCGCTACAAGAAGGTGCTGGGCGGCTATCTCGTGATGGTGCAGCGCCAGATCAAGAAATACCTCGAACACCTCGACAAGGGCGGCGTCAAGCCCGCAACGCTCAAGGAGATGCTGGCCTATGCCCGCCGCACCCTGTGCATTATCGACCCGGCGACCGACGGCATGGATGCCGAGGCCCTGACCGCATGGCTGCGCGACAAGTTCAACAGGCCCATCCGAATCTGTGGCGTCGTGCCCAACGAGGGTGAGCCCGGTGGTGGCCCCTACCTGGCCTATAATGCCGACGGCTCGGCATCGCCCCAGATCCTGGAGTCGGCCCAGATCAATCCCGACGACCCCGCTGCCGTCGAGATGATGAAGGGCGGCACCCACTTCAATCCCGTGGACCTGGTGTGCTATATCAAGGACTACAAGGGAATCAAGTTTGACCTGCGCAAGTTTGTTGATCCCGAGACTGGCTTCATCAGCGTCAAGAGCAAGGACGGCGTGGACATCAAGGCTCTGGAGTTGCCCGGCCTGTGGAACGGCTCGATGAGCAACTGGAATACCGTGTTTGTCGAGGTGCCCATCGACACCTTCAATCCCGTCAAGACCGTCAACGACTTGCTGCGCCCGTCACACCAGTAAAAAAACAGTCTAGAGAGAAGAACAGGAATGAAGAAACTATTGTGCGCCCTTCTCTTGGCACTGGTGGCACTGACCATCAATGCGCAGCATCGCTATGACATCAACGAAGACACTGTCTATACCGTGCACTCTATCGACCAGGACCGCTTCAAGGAGGTGATTGCCGACTGGAACGCCCGCGACTGGGTCATGCGCAATGCGCGTCCTGTCGTGGTGGACTTCTATGCCGACTGGTGCCTGCCCTGCAAGCGCCTGGAGCCCATGCTGCGCCAGATCGCCCAACACTATAACGGCGAGGTGGACTTCTACCGCATCAACGTGGACAAGAACAGCGACATCTGTGACGTGTTCCAGATACGCAGCATTCCCTTCCTGCTCATCTGCCCCCTGGAGGGCGAGCCCAAGAGTGTCATCGGCTTCTATCCCCAGCAGGAATACATCCGCGTGTTTAACCAGGCCCTGGGCATCGAAGAAAAGATGGCCGGCAACCATTCAAGTCGTTAAGGGCTCCAGTCCCTATAGATAGCCATAATGATCTATAACTCGTTCAGTTTCTAGAGCGATAGGGGAGACGAATATTTTTTTCTTGGAATTGATTGTGGAATGAAAAAAATGTTGTAACTTTGCACCGCTTTTTTTGGCACAACATTATTAATTAACTTATTTTTAGCAATTTATGAACAAGTACGAAACCGTTTTCATTTTGACTCCCGTTTTGTCTGATGATCAGATGAAGGAAACGGTAGAAAAGTTCAAGAAGGTGCTCACCGACAACGGTGGCAACATCGAGAACGAAGAGAACTGGGGACTGCGCAAGCTCGCTTATCCCATCGAGAACAAGAACACTGGTTTTTACACCCTGATTGAGTTTGAGGGTGAGCCCACCATCGTGAACAAGCTGGAAACTGCTTATCGCCGCGATGAGAAGGTCATCCGCTTCCTCACCTTCCGTCTGGACAAGTACGCTGCCGAGTACGCCATCAAGCGTCGCGCCGTGCGTCAGGCCAAGCTGGAGGAGCGCGCCGCTCAGGAAGCTGCCGCTCAGGAGGCCCCCGCAGCTGTTGAGGCTCCCGTAGCCGAGACTAATGAAGAAACCAACGAGTAAAACTTAATTAAGGAGGTAAAAAACAATGGCACAAGAACAACAGAGGCCCTACAACCAGGGCGAAATCCGTTACCTGACTCCCCTGTCAGTTGACAATCGCAAGAAGAAATACTGCCGCTTCAAGCGCAGCGGTATCAAGTACATCGACTACAAGGATCCCGAATTCTTGAAGAAGTTCCTCAACGAGCAAGGCAAGATCCTGCCCCGCCGCATCACCGGTACTTCGCTGAAGTTCCAGCGCCGCGTGGCCAAGGCCGTAAAGCGTGCCCGTCATCTGGCATTGCTGCCCTATGTGACCGACTTGATGAAATAAACAACACGATTACACAAAGAGGAGGAAACAACTATGAAGATTATTTTGAAAGAAGATATCGTCAATCTTGGTTTCAAGAACGACGTTGTGGAAGTGAAGAACGGCTATGGCCGCAACTATCTCATCCCCACTGGCAAGGCTATCCTGGCTACGCCCAGCGCACTGAAGATCCACGCCGAGAACCTGCGTCAGCAGGCTCACAAGCTGGCTAAGGTGAAGGCCGACGCCGAGGAGGCTGCCAAGGAGTTTGAGGGCGTATCGCTCACCATCCCCGTTAAGGTCAGCCCCACGGGCACGATCTATGGCAGCGTCGGTGCCGCTCAGGTACACGAGGCTCTGCTCGCCGCTGGTCACAATGTTGACCGCAAGATCGTGAGCGTTCACGAGAGCATCAAGACTCCGGGCAAGTACACCGGTATCGTGCGCCTGCACAAGGAGGTTGCCGTCGAGATCCCCTTTGAGGTGATCGCCGAGAACGCCGAGGAGCTCGCCGCCGAGCGCGCTGCCCGCAAGGCTGAGGAGGCTGCCCACCAGGCTGCCCTCGCCGCCGCTAAGGCTGCCGAGGAAGGTGCTGAGGAAGAGGTTGCCGAGGAAGGTGCCGAAGAGGCTCCCGAAGCTCCCGCCGCAGAGTAATAAAACAACATGATAATTGATGAAGACACCGGTCCACTCCACAAGGCCGGTGTTTTCTATTATACCTAAAGTCCCTAAAGTCCTTAAGGTCCTTATAAACTCCTAACTGATATGACCAAGCACATTGTAATGTTCAAGTTGCAGGGCAGCGACCAATTGCGTCGCGAGACGGCCCTGCGGTTCAAGGATGCCCTGGATGCCCTGCCCGCACAGATCGACGTGCTCCAGAGCATCGAAGTTGCACTCAACGAGAATCCCGCCGAGGATTGGGACATCGTCCTGACGGCGATTGTCCCCACGATGGCTGACGTCGCTACCTATGCCCAGCACCCGGCCCATGTCGCCGCCGCTGCCATCATCAAGGACGTCAAGCAGCTGCGTGCCTGTGTGGACTACAACTGTTGAAAGAAACCCATCACGACGACAACAGTAGTTTGAAAAAAAGAGGACAGGACTCCGGTGTCGGGGTCCTGTCCCTTTTTTCAGGTATCAGGATAGATGCAGATGTATTCTGATGTCAACGGATTACCACTGTCCCTTGAGCAGGTAGTTGATCAGAGTGGTAACGTCGGTGATGTTAACATTACCGTCCTCGTTGCAGTCGGCCTCAGCGGGCTTTTCGCCACCCTTGAGCAGCAGGTTGATCAGGCTGGTAACGTCGGTGATGTTCACAGCATTGTCCTGGTTAACGTCGCCACGCAGGAATGCGGGCTCCTCAACCTTGGTAGCGGTGAAGGTGATCTTGTTCATGTCGTCGACAGCGGGATCGAAGGTGATGACAACATTGTAGGTGCCATCCTCGGTGCACTGCCACCACCAGTTGCTTGAGGGCCAAGCGTAGTCCCAAGCGTGGTCCTGAACGACCTTGAACTCAACAACGGCCTCGGCGGCGAACTCAACACCGTCCTTGGTCCAGGTGTAGATGCCGTCCTCGCCCTTGACCATGTCGTTGGCCTCATCTGTCTGGTTCCAGTTGGAGCCGAACAGGTTCTCGGTACCGGCTACGGTGTAGGTGTGCTCAACGGGAGTGATGTCAGCGGTCTTGGTCAGCGTGCAGGCGATCCTTACAGAATCAGCAGCCTCGGGGTTGAAGGTGATGGCTACGGTGTAGACGCCCTCGCCCTCGGTCAGGTTGGCAACCCAGTTGTTCGGGCCCATGGGCCACTCATAGATAGCATAGTCGTGGTTGCCGACAACCTTGAACTCAAAGTTGCCATAGAGGGTAACCTCTTCCTTGGTCCAGGTGTAGATGCCGTCCTCGCCCTTGACCATGTTGTTGGCCTCGTCGGCGGGATTCCAGTTGCTGCCAAAGACGCTCTCGGGGCCGACAACGGTGTAAACCATCTCGACGGGCTCCTCGCCGCCCTGCTTGGTAGCGGTGAAGGTGATCTCCTGGCCAGCCTCGGCGGCGGGGTTGAAGGTGATCACAAAGTCATAGGTGCCAGCAGTGGCAATGCGGTGCCACCAGTTGTTCTCGGGATAAGAAGCAACATTCCACGAGTGGTTCTTGACAACCTTGAACTCGATGGTGTCAACGTCGGCAAACTCGACGCCGGTCTTGGTCCAGGTGTAGATGCCGTCTTCGCCCTTAACCATGTCATTGGCAGTGTCGGTGGGATCCCAGTTGCTGCCGAACAGGTTCTGGGTACCAGCAACGGTGTAGGTGTCCTCGACGGGTTCCTCGCCACCCTGCTTAGTAGCGGTGAAGGTGACCTCCTGGCCAGCCTCGGCGGCGGGGTTGAAGGTGATCAACAGGTCGTAGGTACCATCTTCTGTTACAGTGTACTCATAGTTGCTCTCGGGCCAGCAAGTGTTCCAGTTGGCGTTCTTGACCACCTTGAACTCGATCTTGGTGTTGGCAGTGAGTTCAACGCCCTCGTTGGTCCAGTTGTAGATGCCGTCCTCGCCAGCAATCATATTGTTGGCTGCGTTAGCGGCGTTCCACTCGTCGCCGAAGATGGCGGCGGGGCTACCTGCAACGGTGTAGAAGTCCTCGGTCTCCTCAACGGCCTTAGCCTCGAAGGTGATGTCCTTGGTCGTCTCGTTGAAGGTGATGGTTACGTCATAGATGCCGTTGGCGGCGATGTTGGCCTTCCAGTTCTCGCTGGGATAAGCGATGTTCCAGTTGTGGTCTTGAACCACCTTGAACTCGATGTCGCCTGCGGTGAGCTCAACATTGCTCTTGGTGAAGGTGTAGAGGCCTTCTGTCAAGGTCATGTTGTTGTCCTCGTTTGTAGCATCCCAGGTGGTACCGAACAGGGCCTCGCTATTACCGGCTACGGTGTAGGTGTGTACGTCGGTGTCGGGAATCTCCTCAACCAGGGTCAGCTCGCAAGCTACAGCCTCGGTGCTGGGGTCGAAGGTGATGGCCACGTTGTAGATGCCCTTGACGGGAACTTGCTGGTAATAGTTGCTGGCAGGCCAAGCTGCACCATAGTTGGTGTCATGGTCAGCAACGACCTTGAACTCAAATGCACCAGCAGCAAGTTCAACGTTGTTCTTGGTGAAGGTGTACAGACCATTGGCAAGGGTCATGTCGTTGGCAACATTGGTGGGATCCCAGGTGGTGCCAAAGATGGCCTCGTTGCTACCGGCAACAGTGAGACTGTTGTAGGTGATTTGGCCTACTTCGCCTTCAATCTTGAACTGCATGTTGTTCAGGTCAAAGGTCACGGTGTACTCTTCGCCAGTGCCCGTGAACTTGTAACTGCCGTTTCCGTTACCCTGCCTCTGGGTCGGGGTCCATTCGCCAGCGTTGATGGTCTGGTCTGCACCATTCAATACCGGACCGAAGCGATAGCTGCCGTTGAAGGTGTTCCAGTCGCCAGCAGCGGCCAGGTTGTCGGCGAAGCAGAAGTAAACAGCGCCGTTTACCGTAGAGACGAAAGTGTAGGTGCCATCGCCGTTATCGGTCATCTCGACACCTTTGGAGGGATCCCAACCTTCACCGAAGGGGGCTCCTCCAACGAGATACATGGCTGCGTTGGCGTTCAGACCAACGAGCGCAAGCATCATTGATAAAACTAAAGTTAATTTCTTCATACGAGTAAAAATTGGTTATTAATTAAACAATAAAAAAAGTTGGTTTGTTCTGGTTACCTGAAACTTTTAAAGTCGCTCAAAATTACAAATAATTCTATTAATACATTATAAAATTAAAGAAAAATCTTCTCAAAAGTGTGCAATCGTTTGCATGGCTGTCATTCAGGTGACAGTCATTCGTTTTGGCGGGTATGAAGGTTTAATGGTAAGTGTCAGATGGCCGTGGCCATGAGTTCAAACGGCAAGGCCTCGGTGATGCGCACCTGGGCAAACTCGCCGATGGCAAGAGGCTTGTCCTTGCTGATGAGCACCTCGGGATCCACCTCGGGACTGTCCCACTGGGTGCGCCCCACGTAGTAGTCCTCGTCCTCGCGGTCCACGATGACGCGCAGGGTCTGGCCGACCTTCTGCTGCTGGATGTCCATCGAGATTTCTTCTTGCAGGGCCATGAGTTGCTGCAGGCGGTCCTGCTTGACCTCCTGGGGCGTGCTGTCGTCCAGGTTCTGGGCGGCCCAGGTGCCGGACTCCTCGCTGTAGGCAAACGCGCCCATGCGCTCGAAACGGGCCTCGCGCACAAAGTCCATCAGCTCCTCAAATTCCTGCTCGCCCTCGCCGGGGAAGCCCACCATCAGGGTGGTGCGGATGTGGATGCCCGGCACCTCATGGCGCAGGCGTGCCAGCAGGTCGAGCGTCTCCTGGCGGCTGATGTGGCGGCGCATGTTGGTGAGCACCTTGTCGCTGATGTGCTGCAAGGCGATGTCAAGATAGGAGCACACGTTGTCGCGGCTGGCCATCACGGGCAGGATGTCGTAGGGGAACTGGGTGGGGTAGGCATAGTGCAGGCGTATCCACTCCACGCCCTTGATGTCGGCCATGCGGTCGATGAGCTCGGGCAGCATCATGCGTCCCTCCAGGTCCAGGCCGTAGGATGACAGGTCCTGGGCGATGATGTTGAATTCCTTGACACCCTCGCCGGCCAGGCGGTGCACCTCGTCGAGCAACTGCTGCATGGGAACCGACGTGTGGAGGCCGGTGATCAACGGGATGGCGCAGAAGGCGCAATAGCGGTTGCAGCCCTCCGAAATCTTCATGTAGCAGTAGTGGGCGGGTGTGGTCAGGATGCGCTCGTTGGCCAGGTCGTCGCGGTAGGCGTGTCCCAAGTCGCCGAGCATCCCTTTCCAGTCAAACTTGCCGTAGAAGCGGTCCACCTCGGGCAAGGCATCGACGAGGTCGGCGCGAAAGCGCTCGGCCAGGCATCCCATCACGATCAGGTTGCGTATCTTGCCCTGGCGCTTGGCCTCGCCCAGTTGCAGGATGGTGTCGATAGATTCCTGCTGGGCGTCGGCAATGAAGCCGCAGGTGTTGACCACGACCGTCTCGCCGTCGATGCGGTTGCTGTTGTGGGTCACCTGGTAGCCTGCTGCCTGGAATTGGCGCAACAGGTGTTCGCTATCCACCAGATTCTTGGAGCAACCCAGCGAGATGATGTCAATCTTGTTTTTCCTCATGTTAGATTAGTCCGAGCCCTCCGAGTCCTCCGAGCCCTCCGAGTTCTCCGAGCCGATTATTCCTTGGTTACACCGAAGAGTGATTTCACAAATTCCCGCTTGTTGAAAATCTGCAGGTCGGTCATCTGCTCGCCCAGGCCGATGTACTTGACCGGTATCTGGAACTGGTCGCTCACGCCGATGACCACGCCGCCCTTGGCGGTGCCGTCCAGCTTGGTGATGGCCAGGGCGTTGACCTCGGTTGCGGCCGAGAACTGCTTGGCCTGCTCAAAGGCGTTCTGTCCCGTTGAGCCGTCGAGCACGAGCAGCACCTCCTGGGGCGCATCGGGCAGCACCTTGCGCATGGTGTTCTTGATCTTGGTCAGCTGGTTCATCAGGCTGACGTTGTTGTGCAGACGGCCGGCGGTGTCGATGATCACGACATCAGCATGCTGGGCGACGGCACTCTGTACTGCATCATAGGCCACGGCGGCAGGGTCGGTACCCATCTTGTGCTTGATGACGGGAACGCCCACGCGGTTGCCCCAAATTTCCAGCTGCTCGTCGGCAGCGGCACGGTAGGTGTCTGCAGCACCCAGGACGACCTTGTTGCCGGCCTGCTTGAACTGGTAGGCGAGCTTGCCGATGGTCGTCGTCTTGCCCACGCCGTTCACGCCCACGACCATGATGACGTAGGGCTTCTGGTTCTCGGGCACGGTGAAGTCCTCGAGCTCGGCATTGTTGTTGTCGGCAAGCATCTGCGAGATTTCGTCACACAGCAGCTCGTTGAGTTCGGCGGTGCCGACATACTTGTCGCGGGCTACGCGTGCCTGCAGGCGGTCGATAATCTTGACGGTGGTATCGACACCCACGTCGCTGGTGACGAACACCTCCTCCAGGTTGTCAAGCACATCGTCATCGACGGTCGATTTGCCGGCTACGGCATGTTTAATCTTCTCGAACACGCCCTGTTTGGTCTTTTCCAGCCCCTTGTCGAGCGTTTCTTTCTTCTCTCGCGAGAATAATTTCTTGAACAGTCCCATATTCTTGCTTCATTATTTGATATTTGGGTACAAAGGTACAACATTTTTGGCATTGTATTTGCTATTTTTTCTCAAGCCTGAGATAATATTGTCAAAAAAGTAGTATTTTTGCAGTAGAAACACTTGAAATCAAGAAAAAATGGAATACGATGAAATCAACGAAACCCCATCGACTGTCGCTGAGGATGGCGTGCAGGAGACTAAGGGAGAGAAGAAGGTCAATCCCACTTGGGAGGCTTTCCAGAAGTATAAAGGGGAGTTTGTCTATGTGGATCCTGAATTATTATGAGGTATCTGCTGGACACCAATATCTTTCTTTTCTCGGCATTGGATCCCGATAACTTGAGCTCCGATGTCAAGAGTATCCTTGACGATTATGACAATACGTTTTGTATGAGCGCCGAGAGTGTTAAGGAGCTTATCGTTGCGTTCAATAACGGGAAGGTCGTCGCAAAACACTGGAAAACGGCTAAGGATATGGTGAATTCCATTCGTGAGAAGTACTTTATCCGCATCCTGCCTATCGGCGAAGAGCATCTGGAAACTTATGCTCGCCTGGAAGTCAATGAGGCCCAGAACCACAAAGACCCATCGGACCACATGATCATCGCACACGCCATCACCAACCGCATGCCTTTAATCTCAAGTGACCAGAAATTCAAGTTCTATGAGAAACAGGGCCTGGAATTGATTTTTAATGAGCGATAAACACCAGGTTCTGCTACATTATTTGTCTTCATTTTTTGTAAAGTGCAATCATTGGACTATCTTTGCGCTATCCTAATGTATAGATATGAAACGAATTGCATTCCTATCGATCATTGTCATTCTGCTGGTGGCGTGTGGGTCCAAGCAGGAGTCGCAGCCCCAGGAGCCGTCGGCGCTGGAACAGGAGATGACAGCACTCTATGGCGAGAACAAGGTCATCGAGGGACTTTATCCCGATTCGCTGGCCGTCGAGGTCGCCAACGGCATCTTTGTGGGTCGGCGTGACGGCAACTTGCTTGCATTCAAGGGCATCCCTTATGCCTTACAGCCCACGGGTGACCGCCGCTGGCAGGTCGCCAAGCCCGAGCCCGACAGCCGCCTCGTGCGCGAGGCCCTCTACTTCGGTCACACGGCCATCCAGACCCGCAGCCAGGGCAATGCCGCCTCGCTCTATCCCCAGGGCGAGGATTGCCTGACGCTCAACATTTGGACCTCAGCCCAGGGCATGCGCACCGCTCATCGTCCCGTGATGGTGTGGATCCATGGCGGCTCCTATGTGTGTGACGGCACGGCTAATCGCCGCAATTGGGGCGACCAGTTTGTCAAGGCCCACCCCGAGGTGGTATTCGTGTCCATCAACTACCGCCTGGGCCTGTTGGGCTACCTTGACCTCTCGTCGTTGCCCGACGGCAAGGCCTACTCCCGCAGCGGCAATCTTGGTCTGCTGGACCAGGTGGAGGCCCTGCGCTGGGTCAGGAGAAATATCGCGGCCTTTGGCGGCGACCCAGACAATGTGACCATTATGGGCCACTCGGCAGGGGCGGGGAGTGTAGCGCTGCTGGCCAGTATCGACGAGGCCCAGGGGCTGTTCCGCCGCGCCATCATGCAGAGTGGCAGTGTCGCCTTTACCAGCAGTCGTGAGGACTGCCAGCGTCTCACCAAGCGTGTGATCGACGCCACGGGAGCCAAGACCGTGTCCGACTTGCAGGCCCTCTCCCAGGACGAGATCATCGCCCTCAACGACGAGGTGGGCCAGTTCTACCGTTTTCCCGAGCGTGACGGCGACCTCATCCCCGAGGATCCTTACACCCG
Organism: Muribaculaceae bacterium; assembly: GCA_017449785.1. Lineage (GTDB taxonomy): Bacteria > Bacteroidota > Bacteroidia > Bacteroidales > Muribaculaceae > Sodaliphilus. Next base: position 14,550 of record JAFTFA010000273.1, read on the forward strand.
CTTTGACGGCTTCAACGCGGACATCGACATGCTCATCGGCACCACTGCCGACGAGTCGCGCTACTGGGTCGATGCCATGGGCGGCGAGGAGAACTTTGACATGGCCACCCAGTTATGGTACCGTTACATCACCATGTCGCTCGACAGTGCCCAGCGCAAGGCTGCCGGCGATTTCCTTGATGTAGCCGGGGAATATGCCGATAGGTCATGGGCCGTGAGTGAGTTCCTGAACGACTTGATGTTCCGCGGACCCGCCATCGAGATGGCCCAGCGCCATGCCTCATCGGGCGGCCGTACCTATATGTACTACTGGAACAAAGGGCTGAAAGCCCCTGTTTACGGTGCTTGCCACGGTGCCGAGGTCTCCTATGTGCTGAACACGGGGCGCCAGATCAAGGGTGGGGATGAACACAATCCCCAATTGGCGGCCGATGTGCAGCAGATGTGGGTGAACTTCGCTGCCACGGGCAATCCCAGCGTTGATGGGCAATATTGGCCCGCCTATGAATCAACCCAGCGCGCGACAATGTTGTTGGGCGACTCCATTCGGCTGGAAGATGATCCCGCATCCAGGCAGCGGCAGCTCATCGCCCCGCTGATGCCGGAGTATATCTCGCCCATCTTCAGCGACCTGCTCGACAAGGCCCCGTGGTATGCCGGCATCGCTATCGGCACGCTGGTTGCCGTGCTGTTGCTGCTCACGTGGCTCATCGTGAAAATCCGCCGATTGTTCAAGAAGAAAACAAGATAATCAAGATGAAAATGAAGAAGATTGTATTGGCCTTCATGTTGGCCGTTGCCTCATGGGCAGGCGTCAATGCCCAGCAGACCACTTATGTGCCCAGCGAGGCCAACCTCAAGGCCCGCCAGGAGTTCCAGGACAACAAACTCGGTGTCTTTATCCACTGGGGTGTCTATTCCATGCTGGCCGATGGCGAGTGGGTCATGTACAACAAGAAGATCGACCGCGACGAGTATGCCCAGCTGCCCGCCGGTTTCAACCCCTCGCGCTTCAATGCCGACGAGTGGGTGCGCGCCATCAAGGATGCAGGCGCCCGCTACATCACCATCACCTCGCGCCACCACGACGGTTTCTCGATGTTCAAGAGCGAGTTCAGCGACTATAACATCGTCGATGCCACCCCCTTCAAGCGCGACGTGTTGAAGGAACTGGCCGACGCTTGCCAGCGTCATGGCATCAAGTTGCATTTCTACTATTCCCACCTCGACTGGCACCGTCTGGACTACCCCCTGGGCCGCCACCAGAATGACTTTCCGCACGACCCCTCGACCACCAATTGGCCACAGTACTACAAGTTCATGAATAACCAGTTGACCGAGCTGCTGACCAATTACGGCCCCGTGGGTGCTATCTGGTTTGACGGCAAGTGGGAGCATGACACCGACCCCGTGCCCTTCGACTGGCAACTCGACGAGCAGTATGCCCTCATCCATCGCCTGCAGCCCGCCTGCCTGATCGGCAACAACCACCACGAGGTGCCCTTGCCCGGTGAGGACATCCAGATCTTTGAGCAGGACGTGCCTGGCGAGAACACGGCTGGCTATTCGGGCGAGAACGGCATCAGCCAGTTGCCGCTGGAGACCTGCATGACGATGAACAACACCTGGGGCTACCGCATCACCGACAAGAGCTACAAGAGCAGCGATGACATCATCCGCACGCTGGTCAAGGCCGCCGGCCGCAACGGCAACCTGCTCATCAACGTCGGCCCCCGTCCCGACGGCTGCCTGCCCGACGAGGCGGTCGAGCGCCTTCACGCCTTGGGCGAGTGGATGCGTGTCAACGGCGAGAGCATCTATGGCACCCGTGGCGGCATCATCCCGCCTCACGACTGGGGTGTGACGACCCAGCGCGGCAACACGCTCTATGTCCACATCCTCAACCTGCAGGACAATGCCCTGTACCTGCCGTTGAGCGCCCGACGGGTGAAGCAGGTGAGGTCGTTTGCCGATGGAGCCCAGCTGCGCTATACTGCCGCCGGCGACGGCATCACCGTCGTGCTGCCGACGGTGCCTCGTGGCGTGGACACCATCCTCGAGGTCCTGCTGCGCTAGGCTTTTTAGGGCCTGAAGCCGCATGGTGCCCAGCACCATCATGCAAGATAATGATAACTTGTGCTTATTATTATGAAAAATTAACAGTTGGAAATAGTGGTTTTTTAATGAAAACCATTAATTTTGCACAAATATTTTTCTGAAGTTTGAGAACTTTTAAACCCCTGATTTTGAGCAACCGTATTAATAAGAATATTTATTAACTTTTAATAAACTTTTAAAAACAATTCATTATGAAGAAAATTTCATTACTTTTGTTTGTGATGCTTGCTGTCATGAGCAGCTTGCAGCTCAATGCTAAGCTTGGAGAAGATATCCCCGCTCCAAGGCGCGCTAACAACTACACGTCGATCCCCAGCTACTATTATCGCCTGGCGGACAATTCTCACATGTATTACAGCATCAGGGAGCGTCGTCTTTCTGGCCCCATGTATCAGTATGCTGTGAGCATTATCGGCGAGATCGAGGGAAGGTATTTCTCGTCCACCTTCGGTAACACCAGCTATGATGACGGTTACGGTTCGGGTTTCCTTGCTGCCCTGCAGGTGAACAACAACACCCCCGTGTATGTCAACAGCCTGGATGGCACCACCAACAATGATGTGACCATGACGACAAGCGTCGAAGCCCAGGGCGAAATCGCCGCCAGGATTATCTATACCCTGACCAACAACTCTGATGCCGACGTGACGGTACAGGTGGGCGTCTATGGTGACATCATGATCGGTAACGATGATGAGGCTGCTCTGTCTCGCATGTTGTACAACGATTACACCTATGGCATGAGGCTTAAGGGCGCACGCCAGAATGGCATTGACCCGATCATGTCTGTTCTCTTTGGCGAGGGCGTGACTGGCGTTACTCCTGCCGATGATTACTGGTTCGGCTTCTTCAGCTCCAACTGGCATGCCAATGAGATCGTGGGCAACTATTCCAGCACCATCTACAACACCAGCGCCACCTATCCCAGCTACTATTCCCAGTACTACATGGTAGAGAACGGTAGCTACGACAGTGGTATGGGCTTCTGCTGGAAGAACCGCACCATTCCCGCCGGTGAGAGCATCGAGCTGTCCTATCTGGTAGCCGTGGGTGAGATCGACTTCGAGGAGCCCATCATCCCCGACGAGCCCGGCCAGGACATCTTCACCTATGAGGTTGAAGCCTACAACTTCGATGCTTGGAACGACCTGAGCGTTGCTCATCCCGCCCACATCTGGGGCCACTATGAGCACCCCTACGGCCAGGAGGGTCACATCGAGTATCAGGTGGATGACGAGAACACCTGGCACCGCATCCCCACCGCTCTGGTATCCGGTGAGGACTATGACCTGCCCTTCGACATGTTCTTCAACGAGAACCGCACCACCATCCACGAGCTCAAGCTGCGCTTTAACGATGGTCTGGACAACATCGCTGAACTCAATGGCCTGGAGTGGGAGGATGTTCGCAACATCAGCCTGACGGTTGATCCCCAGACCCATGTATACAACGGCGAGCCTCAGATCTTTGTGGTGACCGTCGGCGGCGTTATCGACTACACCCTGGGCGAGAATGGCGAGTACACCAACCCCGGCACCTATTCCCAGAGCATCTGGGGCGTCTATGAGATGGAGACCATCGGTGTCAACACCGTTGAGTTCACCGTTGACAAGGGCCAGGCCGAGGTCGAGGTTATCGTTCCCGGTAATGTTGAATATGACGGCAATGCCCATGGCGTAATCGTTAATCTGCTCAATGGCGACACCCAGCCCGTTGTGACCTACTACCAGATTGATGACGATGGCACCCAGCATGAGATTGAGGGTCTTCCCGTCGAGGTGGGTGTATATGTTGTTGAGGTTGTTGTTCCCGAGTCCGAGTTCTACTATGGTACTGAGGAGTCGGCTGGCCCGTACATGATCTATGTACTCACCGGCGTTGAGGAGCTGAACATCAACGGTCAGGACAATGGTGCATGGTACACCATCGACGGTTGCCGTGTTGCCGCTCCCACCCAGCGCGGCATCTACATCCACAATGGCAAGAAGTACATTGTGAAGTAAAAAAAGACACTGAACATCATTCTTGATTATTGCAGCCCCGTCGTCAATCGGCGGGGCTGTATTGTTGCAAGATGTAAAGATCTGCCCAGAAATTAGGCTGAAAACATTGGTCTCTTTGCGTGAAGGAGGCGTACTCTGTCAGATGCAAATGTCGAAATGCCACGGTACATCTCACAAAAGTTAAACTGCTGTTGTGCAGCCGCATAACGGGCAGTGGCTGTTGATGTTGGATTAATGCTCCTCTTGTTTTTTTGTTTTTTAACAGTGAAATGTCTTGGCCTTGAGTTGAAAAATAGTATTTTTGCAGTGCATCTTATTTAGGATGTTTTAATCAATCAATTTTAATATTCTGTATGGAAGAGATGGGCTGCATATTTATCGATTAAATTATTATTTTATAGTATATAGTTGCATTATTAACATTTAAACTTTTAATGAAATGAAGAAACTTACGTTTATTCTGCTTGCCATGGTTTTTGGCATGGTTTCGATTCAGGCATCTGAAGAAACAGATCAGAAGGCCGAGCAGCTCAAGAGAGAGGCTGCTCCCACGTTGCGCACCGCTGCAATCTACAATGAGCTTCCCGACGGCTATGTGAGCTTGGGTGATGGATCCAAGGTTTACTATTCGGTAGGAACCCACTACAGTGTGATCACTGGCACTCACGAGACCATCAACATCCTGGGTGAGATCGATGGCAAGTATTATTCATCGACCTACAATGATGCTGGCTACTTGATGGCCATGCAGGTCAATGGCGGAACTGCTAGCTACATCGATTGTGTTAACGGCAGCACATCGAGAGGCGTGGCCGCTACTGCCCGCATCGAGCCCCAGGGCGAGGTGGCTGCCAAGATCACCATTTCCTTGACAAACGAAAATGCTGATGCTGTTACCGTGAACGTGGGTATGTATGGTGACGTGTGGATCGGCACCAATGACTATGCCCCCATCTATCGTATGAACAATGCCGAGGGTGAGACCTACGGCTTGAGGATGAAGCAGACCTCCGCCGAGGATTCGCCCCTGTTCTGCGCCCTGTTTGGCGAGGGAGTCACGGGTGTTACCCCGGTTGACGACTTCTGGTTTGGCCGCTTCGCTTCCAACTATTCGGCTGGCGAAATTGTAGGTGCCTATACCCAGTCCACTGACTGGATGGTTGAGGGTGGCAACTATGACAGCGCTATCGGCTTCTGCTGGAAAAACCGCCCCATTCAGGCTGGCGAGACCGTAGAATTCTCCTTCGTGGTCAGCGTCGGTGACGTTGACTTTGAGGAGCCTATTACCCCCGACGAGCCCGGCCAGGACATCTTCACCTATGATGTAGTGGTTGAGGACATCGAGGCTTGGAACGACTTGGCCGTTGCTCACCCCGCTTACATCATGGGCCACTATGAGCATCCCTACGGCCAGGAAGGCTACATCGAGTATCAGGTGGATGGCGGCGAGTGGATCCGCATCCCGACCCCGCTCACTTCGGGTGAAGACTATAATCTGCCCTTCGACATCTTCTTCAATCAGGGCATTACCACGATTCACACCCTCAACCTGCGCTTCACCTTGGGTCTGGGCAGCTACACCGACCTCGAAGGCCTGGAGTGGGTTGACGTTCGCTCCTATGTTGTAGAGGACGCTGTTCCCTCGTTCCCCTATGACGGCAATCCCAAGATCTTTGTGGTAACTGTTAACGGTATGCCCGTTGTCATCGGCGACAATGACGAGTATGTTAATCCCGGCACCTACACCGTTGTTGTTGCCGAGGGTAACTATAACGAGAACACCATCGGCATCCAGACTATCACCTTCGTTATCGAGAACACCACCGCAGTAGAGGAGATCTCGGTATCTAATGAGGACAATGGTGCATGGTACACCGTCGACGGTTGCCGTGTTGCCGCTCCCACCCAGCGCGGCATCTACATCCACAATGGCAAGAAGTACATTGTGAAGTAAAATTCCGGCTATTGATCTAGACGACAATTAATTTTCAAGGGGCAGCTTTGTTCAACGCAAGGCTGCCCTTTTTCAATGCGTTTTTTGCTGCAGTGGGTAAATTAGGTCGAAGAGCCAGTCGGTATTTCAAGGAAAACCATTATCTTTGCATCTCGACGTGTGTCACGAGAACCGAACGGCTGTTGTAAGGTCGTGGTTCGCAACTTTGAAAGAGATGGTGGAAGGCCCACCGCAATCGGTGAACAAGCACTGGTTGCAAACCACTTCATGCTGCTCTGAAGGCAACTGATGGGTAG
>JAFTFA010000274.1 GCA_017449785.1 Muribaculaceae bacterium
CACCAGCCTGTCACGCTCACTCAGGTTGCGGTCGCCACCCTGGCGCGGGCCGCGAGACGAACCACCGTCGCCGCGGGGACGTGAGCCGCGCATGTTCAGCGTCTCGAAGGCCTTGTCCACCAGCTCGCGGTACTGGGCGTAGATCTTGTCCTTCTCCTTGAAGGGCACGTGGCCGATCTCTTGCCAGCGGTCCATCAGGTCGCGCACGGTCTGTGCCGCATCGTCGGCGGCCTCATCGATGGTCGACTTGAGGGTGGCAATGATCTCCTTCTTGGACTTGAGGTTCTCGTGCTCAACGGCGTGGACGTTGACGTTCTGTTTCTTCTTCTGGTCAAAGAAGTGGTCACATGCAGCGATGAAGCGTTTCCACACGGCGTCGCTGTGCTTCTTCACGACGGGGCCGATGGTCTTCCACTCCTTCTGCAGCTCGACGAACTTGTCGGTAGCCTCTTTCCACTCGGTGGAATCCATGAGGGCCTCGGCGCGCTCACACAGGTCAATCTTCTTGGCCAGGTTGCTGCTTAGCTCTTCCTTCATCGACTTGTAGAACTCGGCCTTCTTGGCAAAGAATTCGTCACAGGACTTGCGGAATCGGGCAAAGAGCGCGGCGTTGGCCTTGCGTGAAGCGTAGCCCAGCTTCTTCCAGTCTTCCTGCAGGGCGATGATCTGCTTGGTCACCTCGTCCCACTGGGCGTAGGTCTTGAGGTTGTCGGTCGTGATTTCCTCGATCTTCTCGCACAAGGCCGTCTTGGCATCGGCGTTCTCTTTTTCCTTGCTCTTGCGGTTCTCAAAGAAGGTTTGGTACTTCTTGTTGATGGTGCTGGAAGCAGCCTTGAATCGAGCCCAGAGCTCCTCGCGCAGTTCCTTGGCCACGGGGCCGATCTCGCGCCACTTGCTGTGCAGCTCCTGCAACTTCCTGAAGGCGACTACCACGTCGGTCTCCTCGTCGAGAGCCTCGGCCTCTTCACACAGCTGCTGCTTGAGCTCCAGGTTCTTCTTGAAGTCATAGTCCCGCAGCTCGCGGTTCACCTTGAGCACGTCATAGAAGCGCTCGGTTGCACGCTGGAACTCCTTCCACACCTCGGTGTCGGCAGTGGCGGGCACCTCGCCAGCGTCCTTGAACTCCTGCTGGAGCTGCTTGACGCGGTTGAACTGGCGGTTGATGTTATCGGGGTCGTTGGCAATCTCGTTGATGAGCGCGATGATCTGGCGCTTCTTCTCGAGGTTGGCCTCGCGGTTGGCTTCCTGGGCCGCGTTATACTCGGTGCGGCGCTCCTTGAGCACATTGAGCAGCTCCTTCAAGTTGTTCTCGTCGGCATCCTCCTTGGGAGTGAAGTCTGCCTCATTGTTGCCGTTGGCGAGGAATTCTTCCTTTTCCTTGGCCACCTCGTCGCGTCTCACGGCAAAGAATGCGGCCTTGATAGCCTGTACCTCGTCCTTCACATCCTCGATGGGACGGGCTGCCATCTCGCGCATCAAGTCCACCAGCTCGCTCTTGCTCTTGCCGGCAAGGTCGAGTTTGGTGCCCTTGGGCTCCTCGGGAGCCTCGACACTCTCGGCGTTCTCGGTTGCCTCGGCTACGGGTTCTTCAACTTTAACTTCTTCATTCACAACTTCCTGGGCCTCGGTCTGGGGCTCAGTGCTCAGGATTTGATCCTTCTCGAGATTGTTCATCGATTCAGATTGTTCACGCGGTTCCATCATAATCATTTAGTTTAATGTGAGTGCCCGAAGACCCTCGTTGTTAAATTCTAAACCCCAAATTTACTCACTTTTTTCCAATCACAAAGCCATTTCAGAGTTTTTTTTCATTTTTCTCCTCTTTTTTGTGAAAAGAAGACTCGCGAGCCGCATCTGGCCCGCGAGTCTAATATGGTCTATTAGATGAATTTGGCGAAGGAAGAATTACTTCACTACAGTAGCCTTGATGATCTTGATGTCAACGGTGGGACGGTCCATGCGGCCGGTGGTGACGTTCTGGATCTTGTCCACGACGTCCATGCCCTCGATCACCTCGCCGAAGACGGTGTATTGTCCGTCCAGGTGGGGCGTGCCGCCGATGGTCGTGTAGGCCTCGATCTGCTCGTCGGTCATCTTGGTGTTGTACTGGGCGGCTTCGGCCTCGGTCTGTTTGATGAACTCGTTCTGCAATGCCTGGATGGCATCGTTGTCATTGCTCTCTTGCAACTGCCTGATCTTGTCCTGGTTTTCCATTACCAGACGGCGGAAGATGTCTTGCTTCTTCGCGTCGGCTATGCGCTTGGACATCATGTTCAGTTCATCGCTGCTCATGACCCTGCCGGTCACGATATAGAACTGGCTGCCGCTGCTGCGTCGCTCGGGATTCACCTGGTCGCCGGTGCGGGCGGCTGCCAGGGCGCCGCGCTTGTGGAAGTACTTGGGATAGACAAACTCGGCCTCGATCGTGTAGCCGGGGTCGCCTTCGCCCAGAGTGGTCTCGGCAGTGGCAGTCTTGGAATTGCCGTCACCGGTCTGGATCATGAAGTCCTTGATCACGCGGTGGAAGAGCACACCGTCGTAGTAACCCTCCTTCACCAGCTTGATGAAGTTGTCGCGGTGCTGCGGTGTCTCGTTGTAGAGCTCGACGACGATGTTGCCGAGCGAGGTCTCTAATTTCACTTTAGTCATCTTCTTGTTGGTCGTTTCTTTCTTGGCGGCAGGGCTGGCGGGAGTCTCGGCGTTGCTGGCCGTGCATGACATGAACGTCAACGCTACCATGACGATTGATAAAAACAAATTCTTTTTCATCGCTCTTGTGATATATTACGGTTGAAAATAGCCAGTGGTTAAATCCCGACAGGGTACAGACGCTTGTAGATGCGGCGGAAGTTGTCGTCCTGGGCACTGAGCTCGGCGGCACGGTCCTTGTAATCGGCACCCCACAGCGACGAGGCCAGGTAGGCCAGATAGACGTGGTCGCGGTCCTTGGCGATAGCGGCCTTGACCAGCAGGTCGATGCTCGACGCATACTTCTCGCGGTCGATGGCGTTGAGGTAGCGCGCGGTGCTCACGACAAACTGGCCCGTGCGGTCCTTCAGGATCATGTTGTCCACCAGGGCGGGCATGTCCTCGTCGATCGAGCCCATGTTGTTGGCGATGTACTCATAGGTCAACAGACCGTTGGTGTCGGTATCAAGTATCTTTTTAGTATGACTGTCCATATTTAAAAAATAGCGATGTGGTTTACTTACGATCCGCAAAGATAATGCTTTTTTCATTCCTGCGGGCCATTTCGGCCAAAAAATGCGCCATTCGTGCCGATTTGTGTGACTGCCGTCTGATAATGTGTAACACGGCGTTTTCTCGTTTGTTGTCGGTGGGCTGGGAGAGTCGTGGCCCGTCGGAGCGGGAATTGGTCGATAAATTGTAATAGAAAATGGCCGTTTTTCTTGCAAAATGTAAAAGATTTGAGAAAATCGGGCTTTTTAAATAAAATAATGTGTTTTTTGAGGGCATTTGTGCTAAAATTAGGTATAAAATGACTACCTTTGCACCGCAAAAGCGAAAATTATAAATATTTGCAAATATATTCAATTATTAGTAAGTAAATGAAAGCGATTTACACTTTTGGTAACGGCCAGGCAGAAGGTCGTGCCGACATGAAGGATTTGTTGGGTGGCAAGGGCGCTAACCTTGCCGAGATGAACTTGATTGGCGTGCCCGTTCCCCCGGGTTTCACCATCACCACCGAGGTGTGCACCCTTTACAATAAGGAGGGTCGTGATGCCGTCGTGGCTTTGATCAAGGATGACGTGATGAAGTCTATCGAGCACATCGAGAAGCTCACCGGTAACAAGTTTAACGATCCCAGCAATCCGCAGCTGGTATCTGTTCGCTCTGGCGCACCCGTGTCGATGCCGGGTATGATGGACACCGTCCTCAACCTGGGTATCAACGACGCTGTAGCCGAGACTATGGCAAAGAAGTCGGGCAATCCCCGTTTCGCCTGGGACAGCTACCGCCGCTTTGTGCAGATGTACGGTGACGTGGTTCTGGGCATGAAGCCGACCAACAAGACCGACATTGACCCCTTTGAGGCAATTATCGAGGATTTGAAAGAGAAGAAGGGCGTGAAGTTTGACACCGAGCTCGACGTGGATGACCTCAAGGAGCTGGTAGTCCGCTTCAAGGCTGCTGTAAAAGAGAATACTGGCAAGGACTTCCCCACCGACGCCTATGATCAGCTGTGGGGCGCCATCTATGCTGTGTTTGACAGCTGGAACAACGACCGCGCCATCCTGTACCGCCGCATGAACCAGATTCCCGAGTGGTATGGCACTGCAGTCAACGTTCAGGCAATGGTCTATGGCAACATGGGCAACAACAGTGCCACTGGCGTGTGCTTCTCGCGCGACGCCGGCACGGGTGAGGACCTGTTCAACGGTGAGTACCTGATCAATGCTCAGGGCGAGGACGTTGTGGCTGGTGTGCGCACCCCGCAACAGATCATGACCGAGGGCAGCCGCCGTTGGGCCAAGCTGCAGGGCATCAGCGAGGAAGAGCGTGCCGCCAAGTATCCCTCTCTCGAGGAGGCGATGCCCGAGTGCGCCAAGCAGCTCGTTGACATCCAGCAGAAGCTCGAGGACCACTACCATGACATGCAGGACATGGAGTTCACCATCCAGGACGGCAAGCTCTGGCTGCTCCAGACCCGTAACGGCAAGCGCACCGGTGCTGCCATGGTGA
>JAFTFA010000275.1 GCA_017449785.1 Muribaculaceae bacterium
ACAGGTTGGCCAGATCCTCGCGCGCCATGTAAATCTTCAATGTCTTGCCGTCGTCCTCATAGCCGTAGTTGTCCACAAGGATGCACAAGGCCTCGGCCAGTCGGCCACGGATGTGCTTCTGGGTGAGATTGACGACCTTGGATTCACTGCCGCCCAGGTGCCTGGACAACTCGTTGATAAAGAACCATGCCAGCTTGATGTTGCCGTCGATGAGTTTTTTCACTACTGTCATGGGGATGGTGCCCACCTGGGACGGTTCGATGGCCATCGTGCTGGCCACGTAGGGCTCGTGGGCGAACCAGGCGCGGTAGCCGAAGTACTGGATGGGACGGTACAGGCGCAGGATCTGCTGCTTGCCGCCCATGCCGTTCTTGAAGCGCTTCACCTTGCCCTTGATGAGGCACCACAGGAATTCGGGCTCGTCTTTCTCGGCATAGATAATCTGTCCCTTGCGGTAGGTGTGGACAACGAAGTTCTCGGCGATGAGATGCTTCTCTTCGCTGTTCAAGATGGACCAGATTGCTGCCAGGTCCTCCTTGATGATGTCCTCGATTGTGCTTTTAAAAACCATAAAAATAGCTTTAACGTGCAAAATTACAACATCTTTCCCACCCATCAAAATTAGTACCCCTAAAAATCCCTAAAACTTGGAGAAATCAACGGCGGAAGACATCGGGGATGGGGACGGGGCTGTAGGGGTTGAAGCCTGAAGGCGTGGCGGTGGCACCAGGAACATTAACAGGGCGGTAGCGCGGGTCGCCCCAGTCACGGCTGTTCTTGTCGTTGCCGAACAGGTTGTTGAGCACTTGGTAGATGAGCGGACCGACGTCAAGCGAGATGGGGGCTCCCAGCAGGTTGAGGGTGGGCTGCACGACTGGAAGGGTGCGCCACTGGCCTGTGTAGGGATCATAGATGCGGCGGGCACCCACGTCGAGCGAGAACTTGTCGTTGGCTTTCCAGCCCAGCGTGCCGCCGTAGGAACTGCTGCCCAAGAACGGCATGGCGGCTACCGAGTGGAATCGCTGATTGAAGAAGTACTGACCGAAGGCGTTGAGCGACAGGCGGTCGTTGAGCCTGAACGAGGCGTTGCCGAACACGCCGTAGTCGTTCCACACGTTGCGGTCAAAGTGGTATTTGCTGCCGGTCACACCAGCAGTCACGGTCATGCGGTCGCCCATGGGCATCATGAAGGCCACGGTGGCGCTGGCCATGTTGCCCATGCCGGGATAGGTCGTGCGGGAACCGGCACCGGTGAGGTATCCGCCGCCCAGGCGGGCGATGACTCCGCTCGACGACCAGTCGCGGCTGTAGGGGTTGGTGTCATAGGTGAAGCGGGGCAGGGCGGTGAGGCCATTGCCGTGCCAGTCCTGCTGATAGATGGCCAGCGAGTCGGCGTGGCGACTCGTGTTGAAATCCAGCTTGAGGTCGGTCGTCGTGGGCGGGTTGGTGTTGAACGTGGGCTTGATATTGGTAGCGGGCAGCACCGTCATGGGCATCTCGGGCAGGGTGAACAACGGGTTGATCTTGGACTGGTCGAAGTGCAGGTTGATGCCTGGCCTCTCCTGTGCCGCCCCAATGAGGACGACCCATGCCATGACTATGATTGAAAATACCCGCTTCATGCCCGCAAATGTAGCCCTTTATGTCGAGACGGGCAAGCGTGAAGAGTTAATTTGTATTATTGCCAACGCTATTGCTGCGGCAGATTTTCCCACACCGAGCGCAGCGAGGCGATGATGTCGTCATAGTCCTGCTGGGTGAAGGGCTCGTCGCTGTTGGTCATGATCGTGTAGGTGATGCCCTCAAAGGTGCGGCTGGTCGCGGTGTCTCTCAGCCCGTTGCGCAGGTAGAAAGCGTGGCGCCGCTGCCGCTGCTGGGGGTTGGGTGCATCGGCTTGCAGGGGCGACTCGATGTCGATGATGAAAGGGCGTTTCCCGCGGTACTGTGCCAGCAGCGACGGCAGAATGGTCTGGCCATAGCCCTTGCCGCGCAGTTCCTCGCGCACAGCAAAGTACCAGCCCCAGTTGAAGCGTGGCAGGCGCAGCACCATCGTCAATCCCACGAAGGTCTCGTCGTCATAGTAGGCCGTATAGTCAATGTCGAGCTTGTCAAGCAGAATGATCAAGGCATCGTAGGGGATCTGCTCCTCTACAGGAAAAGCTGTTTCGTACAGTTGCTTCAACTGGCCGTCATCGACGTTGGAGCTATTGACCTCTATCGCGCGTAACATCGTCGTTGTTGCTGTTGCTCTCAGTTTTTGACCTTCTCGAGCTCGGCGCTGGCTTCTTCCCACTGGGTCATGACATCCTCGAGCTCGCGGCTGATCTGGGAATGCTTGTAGTAGATGTCCGGGTTCTCGTTCGTGGCGGTGGATAACTGTTCCTCGATGTCGGCGAGCTGCTGTTCCAGTTCGGCGATTCTGGTCTCGCAGGTCTTGACCTTTTTCTCGGCTTGGCGGATGCGGCGCTCACGCTCCTTCTGTCGCTGGTAGTCCATCTTGCCTTGACTGGCAGGTTCGAGAGCATCGGCCATGGCGCCTTGGTTGGTCGGGGAGCTCTTGACTTCCAGTTGCTGGAGCGAGTCGAGTTGTTTCTTCTGCAAGAAGTCGTAGATGCCGCCCAGGTGCTCACGCACGCGATGGTCACCGAACTCATAGACCTTGCTCACGATGCCGTTCAAGAAGTCGCGGTCGTGAGACACGACGATGACCGTGCCGTCAAAGGCCTGGATAGCCTCTTTCAACACATCCTTGCTGGGCATGTCCTGGTGGTTGGTGGGCTCATCGAGGATGAGCAGATTGACCGGTTGCAGCAGCAGGCGTATCATCGCCAGGCGGCTCTTCTCGCCACCGCTCAGGACCTTGACCTTCTTGTCGGCCGCCTTGCCGCCAAACATGAAGGCACCCAGGATGTCGTTGATGCGCGTGCGGATGTCGCCGACGGCCACATAGTCGATGGTGTCGTGCACGGTGAGGTTCTCGTCGAGCAGTTGGGCCTGATTCTGGGCAAAATAGCCGATCTTGACGTTGTGCCCGATCTGCAACTTGCCGTCAAAGGGGATTTCCCCCATGATACACTTCACGAGCGTCGATTTGCCCGCACCGTTCTTGCCGACAAAGGCGACCTTCTCGCCTCGCTTGATGGTGAAGGTCACGTCGTGGAACACGTTGAGCGAGCCGTAGTCCTTGCGCAGGTCCTCGGCTATGACGGGATAGTCACCGCTGCGGGGTGCAGGCGGGAACTTGAGCCTCATGCGCGAGCGGTCCACCTCATCTACCTCGATGCGTTCCAGCTTCTCGAGCATCTTGATGCGGCTCTGTACCTGGACGGCCTTGGTGGCCTTGTAGCGGAACTTCTCGATAAAGTCCTCGGTATCATGGATGAGCTTTTGCTGGTTCTCCCAGGCGCGCATCTGCTGCTCGATGCGCTCCTTGCGCAGTTCCACAAATTGGCTGTAGCTCACCTTGTAGTCATATATCTTGCCCAGCGAGATCTCGATGGTGCGGTTGGTCACGTTGTCGATAAAGGCGCGGTCGTGTGACACGAGCAGCAACGCGCCGTTGCGGGTCTTCAAGAAGGCCTCCAGCCACTGGATGGACTCGATGTCCAGGTGGTTGGTGGGCTCATCGAGCAGCAGCACGTCGGGACGGCGCAATAGCAGTTTGGCCAACTCGATGCGCATGCGCCAGCCGCCGCTGAACTCGCTCGTGGGGCGGTCAAAGTCGTTGCGCTCAAATCCCAGGCCCGTCAATGTCTTCTCCACCTCGGCCTCGATGTTCTCGCTTTGCATCAGGGCGCGCAGTTCGGTCTTCTGGGCTACACGGTCGATGAGTTCCTGGTATTCCTCGCTGTCATAGTCGGTGCGTTCGGCCAGTTCCTGGTTCATGCGGTCGATGGCGGCATCCATCTGCTGCAGATGTTCAAACGCGCGGCTGGCTTCCTGCTTGACGGTGAGCTCGTCCTTAAGCACCATCTGCTGCGGCAGGTAGCCGATGGTCACGTCTGCCTGACGGGCCACGGTGCCGTCGGTGGGCAGCTGTTCGCCGTTGATGATTCTCAACATGGTGGTTTTGCCGGCACCGTTCTTGCCCACGAGAGCGATCTTGTCACGCTTGTTGATGACAAAGCTCACGCCGGCAAACAGTACCTGGCTGCCAAACTCCACTTTGAGTCCTTGTATAGAAATCATGCTATAATCGTAATTTTGCCGCAAAATTACAAAAAATCCAGATATTCCAGTTGCTCTGGAACGACTAGATTGCCGAGAAGGCTTCAGAACAAGCTCAGCGGCTTCTGCTCGATGCTCGCCTTGGCTCGCTTCACATAGGCGGGGTTGATGTCGATGCCGATGCTGCGACGGTTCATCTCGTAGGCGATTTTGCAGGCCGTTCCCGTGCCGCAATAGGGGTCTAGCACGATGCCGCCGCGGGGACAGGTGGCGACAATGGGCAGGCGGTAGAGCATGTCGGGGGCGACGCAGTAGTGGGCGATGCCCGAGCGCTGCACGCCGATGGTCCACACGTCGCCAGGCACCATGCCCTGCACGCTGTCGGGCTGCAGGTAGTTCTCCTTGACTTTGTCCTTCCTCTTGTGACTCTTGTCGTCGTTGCGGACAATGAGTGCAAAGGTGTGGCGCAGCTGGTCGTCATCGTAGTAGAAATCATCGTTCTTGACCATGTGGAACATGAACTCGTGCACCTTGCGCAGGTGGTCATGACTGCCCTGGGGCGAGGTTGTGGTCTTGTTCCACACGACCTCGTTGACCAGTTGCCAGCCTTGCTGATCGACCATGGCGAGAACCACGCGCCAGGGGATGCCCTGGACAAAGCCGTCGGTGGTGTCGTCGCCCATGTTGAGCCAGAGCGACCCTTGAGGCTTGAGCACGCGCCAGGCCTGGGCCATTGTTTCAAGCAGCTCGTTGATGAAGTCGTCGGCGGTGGTGGCGGTGATGCTCTCGGTGCCCTGGGTGCGGCGGCGCCAGTAGGGCGGGGTGGTGACAATGCAGTCGATGCTGGCGTCCTCGATGCGGCGCATGACGGTGGCGGCATCACCCTGCTCGATGTGGGGCATAGACGAGCGGCCCATGCTGAAAACCAGGTCACGGACCTCGGACGAGGGCTTGGCTGCTGGCTTGTCGTCATTCTCGGTCATCACGCCGGACTTGCCGGCGAGCATGTCGCCCAGCAGCACGGCGGCGCGGCCGGCCATCTTGTCGTGGGCGATGCGGGAGTATGCCTCGTCGGCGAGCCATGCGGCAACCAGTTCATCGGCATCGGTCTTGAAGATGCGGGCGAGCCTCAGCACTTGTTCGCGCTTGGGGCGTCGCTCGCCGTGCTCATAGCGGCTATAGGCGGGCACATCGACGCCGATGGCCTTGGCCAGGTCTTTCTGCAGCTTGCCGCTGCTGATGCGCAACTGCTTGATTTTCTCTGAGAACAACATAGTCAATGGGCCTTTTTGTTAGAATATGACAAATTTAGGCGATTTTTTTGACACTGACAAAAAAATCGCCTAAAATGTATTGTCTTTATCCAATCTCGACAGTTGTACCGCTTATTGTCTTTTCTTCTTGCGGTGCTGGTAGCGCCAGTGGTGCTGAATCGAGTGATACAGGTAGTGGCGCATGGGGTGCAGCAGCCAGAAGTGGTAGAACAGGAACGCCAGGATGGCGCCGATGCTGGCGGCATAGAAGTTGTTCAGGTCATAGTTGAAGCCGGTCTTCATCATCAGGCCGATTTCCATCAGCAGGGACAGCACGGCTGTGGTCACGCAGATGCCGATCTCCTGATTGATCTTGCTGTGATGAGGCAGGCGGGCCTTGGCATAGTCAAGCGTAAATACCAGGCCGATAATGAAATAGAGCACAAAGTGCCCGACTTGTTCGGCATAGGGGAATACTTTCAAGGCGTTGATACCAAAGGGATTTTTGGCAAATGTGCAATAGAGCATCAACAGGACCATGACGGCCGAGGGTACTCCTTTAGGTATCGATAAGATAAAATTCTTCATTTGTGGTTAAAACGGTGTCGTTAATTACTTCAACTTGCAAAAGTACTCTTTTTTTATCATAGCAACGTGTTTTTTGTCAAAAAATGCACTTCCAATGTCGTTTTTTCGGATTTTGGCATCGTCTATCATCGGGAATATGCTACTTTTGCGGTACACTGAACGACATGTTGACGCTATGGCAGGAATAAAGGATTTTTTTGAGATGAGACGTCATGAGCGGCGCGGCACCATCGTTGTGCTGGCGCTCATTGCTGTGTTGCTGGCGGCGACAGCGATACTGCGCTGTTGCAACGACCCCGTGCCTGTTGCTCAGCCGTTTGACATCCAGCAATTTGAAGCCGATATTGACTCGAGTGCCGCCGTTATCAAACACACCGACAAATCATCTCGCCCCAAGCATTCAAGGGCCAAGAAGAAATCCCAGCGCAAACCATCCCCGGCCAAGCCCAAGCCCAAGCCTGATCACCAGCCTCGTCGCCTGGACCCGGTTCCCCAGTTTTAACAGGCTGGATGGTATAGCAGCAGTTTCATCGAATATTAATTCATGGAAATGTCTTGCCTGTTCTGCAACTTTTATCTAATTTTGCGGGTGAACTCAAAAATGTAATTCATCTATTATTCTATGGCTAAACGGGTAGGATTTGCGACACGACTGGGAGCCATCGCTGCGGCGGTGGGCTCTGCAGTGGGTCTGGGAAACATCTGGCGTTTCCCATTTGAGGCCGGCCAGAACGGCGGCGGTGCCTTCATCTTGGTATATATCATCTGCATTCTGGTAATGGGTATCCCGGTGATATTGAGTGAATTCATTATCGGCCGTTCGACCCACAGCAACATGAAGTCGGCCCTCAAGCAACTTTCCCCGGGAAAGAAGTATTACCTGTTCACCTACATCTGCATCCTGGGCAGTTTCATCGTCATCGGCTTCTATAGTGTGGTGTGCGGCTGGATTCTGGAGTACCTCTATCAAGCGGCCCAGGGCAACCTGAGCGGGCACACGCCGCAGGAGTACAACGACATGTTCTCCGCGCTGGTGGACAGTCCGTGGCGTTGTGTGGGCTGGACGCTGCTTTTCCTCGTGTTCAACTTCCTGGTGATGAGCCGTGGCATTGAGAAGGGCATTGAACGCGTGGCAAGCGTCATGATGCCGCTGTTGTTCCTGATTCTTCTCGTCTTCTGCATCAACTCGTTGCTGCTGCCTGGCGCTTCCCGTGGCTTGAAATTCCTGTTCTCGCCCGATTTCTCCCAGCTCACCTTGCGAGGCGTGCTGGATGCCTTTGGGCAGGCGTTCTTGTCGCTCTCCATCGGTATCTCTTGCCTGGTGACTTATAGTTCCTATTTCAAGGACGACACATCACTGGCCAAGGACGCCACCACCGTCGCCGTGCTCGACACGCTGGTGGCCATCTTGTCGGGTGTGATGATATTTCCGGCGGTATTCTCTTTCGGCGTCGAGCCGACGGCGGGACCGCGCCTCATCTTTGAGGTCCTGCCGGGCATTTTCCAGCAGATGACGGGCGGTTACCTCTGGGCGCTGCTGTTCTTCCTGTTGGTGTTCTTCGCCTCGTTGACCTCGACTATCTCGTTGAGTGAGATTCCCATCACCTTCATGATCGAGGAGCACAAGATGTCACGCCCCCGCGCGATAGCCTGGACGGCCTTGTTCACCGTTGTGCTCGCTGTGCTGGCATCATTGTCGTTCAACGTGCTTGAGGACGTCAAGCTCTTCTGCATGAACATCTTTGACTTGATGGACTACTCGGCCAGCATCATCTTCATGCTGCTGGGCGGCCTGTTCACGGCGGTCTATGTCGGCTGGATTCTCGATCGCAAGGTCGTGCACGACCAGTTGACCAATGGCGGCCGCCTCAAGGGCGCTATGGAGCCTTACTTGATCTTCTGCCTGCGCTATGTGGCACCGGTTTCCATCTTCTTTATCTTCCTCTACTTGACCGGCATCATCTAGTTCGCCACATCGCATGGCTGATTGTTGCTGAGGATGTTGCTGATCAAGGCGTTGACATCGGCGAGATTGACCTCACCGTCGTCGTTGATGTCCGCCAGGTCGATCCAGCCTCCGCCGTCGGGATCGGGCACACGGGTGTGGCCGCTGTTGCCGCCGCGGATGACCACCTCGATCACGCTATTGGTATCGGCAATGTTGATTTCGCCGTCGCGGTTCACGTCCCCCTTGTGCTTTCCCACGATCTCCTCGATAGAAAGGATGGTGTTGAATTTGCCCCAATACTCTGACGCCCGGTAGGCCTCCAGTGATGCGGCAGGAACGTAGAGAACTGGCGTATCGTAATCGGTGAACTGAGGAAACCCTCCCGAGGAGGGCATCGCGGGCGGCGTGATGGCCTTGCAGACAATATCCTCAAGACTGTTGCAGCCGCCGAAAGCATAGTAATCGATAATGGTGACCCCTTTGCCGATGATGAGGCTCTTCATGCCCGTGCAGGCGCGAAATGCGCAGGGCCCGATACTGGTGACCGAGTCGGGTATCGTCACGTGCTTCAAGTTGTCGCAACCGCTGAATGCTTCATAGGCTATCGTGGTGAGGGAACCGGGAAGGGTGATCTCGCTCAGGCTGTCGCAACCCGAGAATGAATGAATACCGATGTAAGTGATATTGTTGGATAGCTTAACATCCTTGAGTTTAGTGCAGCCCCAGAATGTCCCATAGTTGATCGATGTGACGCCATCGGGGATGTCGATGGCGGTCAGGTTGGGGCAGTAGCTGAACACCGATTGCCCTATTGATGTGACTGATGGTGGAATGTTGACGCTTTTCAAGTTGCTGCAACCGTTGAAGGCTGTCTCCTCGATGGTCGTGATCGTGTTGGGCAAGGTTACGCTGGTCAAGTCGTTGCAGTAATTGAAAGCGTCCTTGCCGATGGTTGTGACATGAAGGAAATAGTCTGCATAGGGGACAAGCTCGGGAATGACAACGTCGCCGCTATAGCAGCCGGTAGACCCGTTGTTGACTACACGGGCATGACCATAGACGCCGAGTGATGTGTCAAAGAAGTCGTGGAGCACACCATAATAGACACCCTCGTAGTAGAAGCCACCGGCCAATGCCGATGAAGGAAGCAGCGCCATGATGGCAAGTGCCAGGCGAAAGGTAGAAAGAGCATTTTTCATATCGTTACTTTTTTTGAATCGGTTACACTGCCATAAAAAGTGGTTTACTGATTTAATATGATGTCGATCATTGCATTGACATCTGCGATATTGACTTCGCCGTCCCGGTTGATGTCGGTGAGGTCGATCCAGCCTCCACCATCGGGGTTGGGGACACGGGTGTGGCCACTGTTGCCGCCACGGATGACCACCTCGATCACGTTGTTGGTGTCGGCAATGTTGATTTC
>JAFTFA010000276.1 GCA_017449785.1 Muribaculaceae bacterium
ACAGCAGGTAAACCAGCGACAGGATGATGACCGGCAGGAAGAAGGCATAGCCGTTGACCTGGACGCCGGCCAGTGTCAATCCGCCCGCCAGCGCTCCGGCGGCGAGGTAGCCCAGCAGCACGTTGCGCCCCAGGATCCACGAGCGGCAATAGACCAGCAGCATGGCCACGATGAGCGCCATCACCATGATGAAGGCGATGACCATGCCCAGCGGGATGCCCATGACCGTGATGGCGGCAAACTTGAGCACCACGACAAAATAGACTACCGCCATCAGGGCTGCAAACAGCACGAACCCCGACATGCCCTCGCGATAGAGGACAAAGATGAGCGACGTATAGACCAGTGACGTGCCCGTCTCGCGCTCCAGGATGATGCACAAGATGGGCAACAGGATGATGCCCAGGGCGATGGCATAGTTGCGCCAGCCGTTGAGCGAGAACCCGTAGGTGCTGAACAACTTGGCCAGTGCCAGGGCGGTCGCTGTTTTGGCAAACTCGGCCGGTTGCAGGCTCACCGATCCAAAGGTGAGCCACGATCGAGAGCCCTTGATGTCGGGCGCAATGAAGCTGGTAACCACCAGCAGCAATATCATGAAGCCATAGAGCGGATAGGCGTATGCCTCGTAGATGCGCCGGTCGATCAGCAGCAACGAGAAGCCGATGAGAAATGACAGGCCTGCCCACAGGAACTGCTTGCCCGAGAACTCGCTCAGGTCAAACATGCTCGCACGGTCGTAGTCGTAGGTCGCGGCATAGATGCTCACTGCCCCGGCAACGACCATGATAAGGTACAGGATGATGGTGATCCAGTCCACTGACCTCAATAGGTTGGTATTCTCATCTTCGTTCCTGACTTCCATGTTCCTTAGTTTTTGGTTTTGAGTCCTTGGTTTTTGGCTTCGGTTTTCTTGGCCTTGGGAGAGGCGATGGTGTGGCGGCTGGCCATGGCACGACCCTGGGCCTGGAGGCTGGGGGAGTCACCGCGCAGGTAGCGCTGGATCATCAGTGCGCCGATGGGCACGCCGAATGCTGCACCGAAGCCTGCATTCTCAACATACACGCAGATGGCAATCTTGGGGTCGTTCATCGGGGCAAAGCCCATGAACACCGAGTGGTCGCGGCCATGCGGGTTCTGGGCCGTACCGGTCTTGCCGCACACGTCCAGCCCTGGAATGTTGGCACGTGTACAGGTGCCGCCCAGCACGGCCATGCGCATGCCCTCGACGATGTCGGTGTAGTAGTGCTTGTCGATGTCGGTGTCATGACGCTCGAGATTCTTCTTGAGCACGCCGACGCCCTGGATATTCTTCACCACATGAGGCGTGATGTAGTAGCCACGGTTGGCGATGGTGGCGCTCAGGTTGGCAATCTGCAGCGGCGTGGCCAGAATCTCGCCCTGCCCGATGGCGTCGCTGATAATGGATTGTCCCGTCCAGCCGCCCTTCTTGTGGAACTTGTCATAGAAGGCCGTGTTGGGGATAAAGCCGCGGCTCTCGCCGGGCATGTCCACATCCAGCTTGTAGCCATATCCCATCGACACCATGTAGTTTTTCCACACCTCAAAGGCCTTGCCCGTCGAGCCATACTTGGTCTTGTTGTCCATCATGTGCTTGAAACCCCAGCAGAAGTAGGAGTTGCACGACGTCTGCAAGGCGGGCTTGAGCGCGATGGGGGCGGGATGCCCGTGACAGCCCACGCGCATCCTGCCGTTGACATAGCCGCGGCGGCACGGATAACGGGTGCCTGTGGTGACGATGCCCTCTTGCAGGAAAATCAGGCCCTGGGTGGGCTTGAAGGTGGAGCCCGGTGGATAGGCGGCCATGATAGAGCGGTCATACAGCGGCTTGAGCCTGTTGTTGACCAGCTTGCTGTAGTTCTTGCCGCGCTCCTTGCCGATGAGCAGTGCCGGGTCATAGGTGGGGCTGGAGACCAGCGCGAGGATCTCGCCCGTCTTGGGCTCGATGCACACGATGGCACCCACCTTGCCCTGCATGAGCAGCTCGCCATAGGCCTGCAAGCCGATGTCGATGCTCAGTTTCAAGTTGTTGCCGGCGATGGGCGACACGTCATCGGCACCGTCGTTGTAGTGGCCCTTGATCTTGCCGGTGGCGTCACGGATGAGGATTTCCTTGCCCTTGGTGCCGCGCAGCCAGGTCTCGTAGCTCTTCTCGATGCCCAGGTCGCCGGTATAGTCGCCGGGACGGTAGTACTCGTCGTTCTCGATGTCGCGGGCATTGACCTCGCGGATGTCACCCAGCACGTTGGCGGCGACGTGGTAGTTGTATTGCCTGAGGATGCGCTGGACGACAAAGAATCCCGGGAAGCGGTACAGCTTCTCCTGCA
This sequence comes from Muribaculaceae bacterium, assembly GCA_017449785.1. Taxonomy (GTDB): domain Bacteria; phylum Bacteroidota; class Bacteroidia; order Bacteroidales; family Muribaculaceae; genus Sodaliphilus. The sequence continues at coordinate 2,346 of JAFTFA010000276.1, forward strand.
AGCGACCGTAGTCCTCGGGGGAGAGGTGATTCATGAACACCTGCTGGGTGAAGGCCGAGTAGTTGCGCCCCTTCTTCATCTCCTGCCAGCGGCGCTGGAATTCCTCGGGACTGATCTGTAACGTGTTGCAGAAGTCGATGGTGTCAAACGGCAGCACGTCCTTGGGAATCATCATCAGGTCATACTCGGGCGAATTATAGACCACAAGCGAGTCGTTGCGGTCATAGATGAGGCCGCGCGAGGGATAGATGACCTTCTCCATGAAGGCGTTGCTGTCGGCGTTGGCCTTATAGGTGCTGTCCATGACCTGCAGCTGCACGAGCCTGGCGATGTAGATGATGACGATCGCCACGATAAAGCCGCTGATGACAAATTTGCGCTTCTCGAGGTTATAATCTTTTCTCACGTCTCGTGCTCACTAAAGTGTCCAACCCAAAGATGATGATAATCGACAAGATGCTGCTGCCGGCGATGCGGGCCAGCGTGAGCAGGATGTCGTGCAGCGAGAACGCCTGGATGAGGAAGATGAGCGTGCAGTAGAAGGTGACCAGCGTCGCCATGTACTTGAAATAGTCGCCCACGCCCATCGAGTCGACCGACGGGATGGGGATGTTCATGTCGTTCTCGCGCGAGACAAACAGGTTGAACACCGGGCGCCGCACGGCGGCCAGCATCGTGCATGCCAGGGCATTCATGCCCGGCGTGTTGTTGAAGATGTCGATGATCAGGCCCGAGAAGAATGCGACGGTGAGCACCCAGCCGCCATGCAGGTTGACGGGCAGCCTGAGGATCAGGTAGATGAACACCACGGGCATGGCGATGTTGAACAGCACGATCTTGTTGCACACGAGCTGTACGACTACCAGTGCCAGGAATAGCACGATGAATTGTATCACGGTCTTGGTCATGGCTGGTCGGTTGCTGGTGCTGGATTAACGGGTTCAACGGGTTCGGACGGCTCGACGGCGGGCTGCGGTTGGGCCGCCGGAACGGGCTGGCCCGATTTCCTTGACGGTTTGGCCGCCTTGTCCTCGTTGGGGAGGACATCGATGATTTCGGGCTTGATCTCGGGGCGCGTCTGGATGCTGGCGGCGGTGTCGATGCCTTGCTCGGCACGGCGCAGGGCGTCGATTTGGTCCTTCATGCTGTTGGTGATCACGCGCACGTTGCTCAACTGGCTGAAGTTGGTCGTCAACTTGACGCGCAGCGACACGAAGCTGTCGCTCATGCCCCTGGCGAGTCCCTCAACAGTGCCCACGATGATACCCTCGGGGAAGACCGCCGAGTAGCCGCTGGTGACAACGGTGTCACCCTTGTGGTAGGTCAAGTGCTTGGGCAACTCCTCGAGCACTGCATACTGCGGACTCTTGCCGTCCCACACCAGGCTGCCATAGAAACCACTGGCCCGCAGCTTGCAGGACAGTCTCATGTGGGGATTGAGCAGCGAGATGACGCGGGCGGCATGAGAACCCACCACATTGACGATGCCCACCACGCCGTTCTGGTCGATGACGCCCATCTCGGGGCTGATGCCGTCGATGTGGCCGCGGTCGATGGTGATATAGTTGTTGGGCTGGGCGATGCTGTTGCTGATCACGTGGGCCATGACAAAGCTGTATTGCCGCAGGGCTGGCTGGTGCAACGAGTCGGGATGGAGCAGCTGCAAGTCGGACAACTGGTCCCGCAGCTCGATCACTTCCATCTCCAGCGCGGCATTGCGTTGCTGGAGGCTCTCGTTGATGTCATGGAGGTGAAAATAGGACGTGACACCGTTGAACGCCTTGTACACCGCGGCACTCAATCGGTTGGCCGAGGTCAGATAGACGCTCTGCTGGTAAGGGTTATCCTTAAACAGCAGCACGAGGCTCAATATCACATAGACAGCGAAAATGAACCACGCACTGTGCTTAACGAAAAAGTTGAGCAGATTATTCATCGTGCCTTCATTAGTTGTAAGTTGTAAGTTTTAAGTTGTAAGTACATTGACTCTTGCCTGAAAAGACCCTAGGCAGTACTATTATTGCTTAAAACTAAAAACTTAGAACTTAAAACTAAAATCAGCGCATGAGGAACTTGAAGTGCTTGATGTTCTTCAATGCGATGCCGGTACCCTTGGCAACAGCGTGCAGGGGATCCTCGGCGACATGGAACTCAATGCCGATCTTGTCGGTCAAGCGACGGTCCAGACCGCGCAGCAGCGCGCCGCCACCGGTCAGGAAGATGCCGTTGTGGACGATGTCCTGGTACAACTCGGGGGGAGTCTGCTCCAGGGCACTCAGCACGGCAGCCTCGATCTTGGAGATGGATTTCTCGATGCAGTGGCACACCTCCTGATAGGTCACAGGCACCTCCAGGGGCAGCGAGTTGACCTGGTTGGGACCATGGATGATAAAGTCTTGGGGAGCCTCGGCACCCAGGTCGGTCAGAGCCGAGCCGACGTTGATCTTGATGGCCTCGGCCGTGCGCTCGCCGACGCGCACGTTGTGGGCGCGGCGCATGTGCTCCTGGATGTCCTCGGTGAGGTCGTCACCGGCAGTGCGGATGCTCTTGTTGCTCACGATACCGCCCAGGGAGATGACGGCGATCTCGGTCGTACCACCACCGATGTCAACGATCATGTTGCCCTCGGGAGCCAGCACGTCAAGACCGATACCCAGTGCAGCAGCCATCGGCTCATAGATCATGTAAACGTCGCGGCCACCGGCGTGCTCGGCCGAGTCGCGGACGGCACGGATCTCGACCTCGGTCGAGCCCGACGGCACACACACGACCATGCGCAGCGAGGGGGAGAACCAGTGATTCTTGGCACTCACCTTCTTGATCATACCGCGGATCATGTGCTCGGCGGCGTTGAAGTCGGCGATGACACCGTCGCTCAGCGGCCTGACGGTGCGGATGCCCTCATGGGCCTTGCCGTGCATCTCGCGGGCACGCTCACCCACGGCAATGGGGCGGCCAGTCTTGGACTCCAGGGCGACAACCGACGGCTCGTCGATGACGATGCGGTCATTATGGATGATAATGGTGTTGGCTGTTCCTAAATCGACAGCGATTTCTTGAGTGAATGAAAACCATCCCATGTTTGATATCTGTATGTTAGATTGTTAGTTATAGTAGCTAAAAAATACCTCTCGTTAATTGGACTGCAAAATTACTCCAAATTTGTCAATATACTGCTATAAATCGGCAATTAAAAAATAAAAAATATCGCCGTCAGTAGTGGAGATCCGATGCGCTCTTGACGTGCCCCTAGCGGGCGTTGCCCGTCAGAGCATTTCCTCCAGCGCATCCACCGCATTGCGCACGCAGTCCTCACAGGAGCACAGCACGCCGCGCTCGCTGCCCACGCCCTTTAGGTCCTTGCAGCGGGTGGCTCCGCAACGCTGTTCAAACTCGGTGCGCAACTGGCTCGCCTGGGGATTCATGCGGCGGCCGTCAAACTTCAACATCCCCTGTGCAATCTGTGCTCCGCACAGGGCTCCACAAGTCTCCTCCATGCAACCCATTCCGCTGCCGAAGCATGCTCCCATCGCCTGGAGCTGCTGCTCGGTCATGCCCAGTTCGGGGGCGAAGGCCAGCAGTACGGCCTGGCAGCAGTTGTTGGTGCGCTTGTACATCACCGCCCTCTCGCGGCGTGGCATTCCAGTCATCATCTCGTCTTGTTCCATCATGATAGTCTATTATAATAATGTATATAACCAGTGTGCAAAGGTAAGTTATTCCTGCGACATGACCATCACAGTCACGCCCCTTTCAATGCGTCAGTGTCATCGGACACGGGTCGAAAACATGCGTTTATCGTGCCGCGAAAGGGTAAAAAGTGCCGTTCACGGCACGATAAACGCATGTTTCCTGCCCCCAAAGACCGATATTAACTATTGATTTTAATAGTAAAATCAGTAAAAAAGTGGTTTTATTTGTCCACGAACGGTATTTTTTGTACCTTCGTGGCACGATAAAACGCTATTTTGAGATGAAACTGATAGGACGTGAAAAGGAAGTCAAGGAGTTGAATCGCCTGTATGCCAGCGATATGCCTCAGTTTGTGGCGATATATGGCCGTCGTCGAGTGGGTAAAACCTTTCTGGTGGATGAGATCTTCAAGGGTCGCATCACTTTTCGACATGCAGGATTGTCGCCTGTTGATAGCGGTTCAGGAAAAAATGCGCTCAAGAGCCAGTTGAAGAATTTCTATTATTCATTGACTAGTCAAGGGATGAGTAAATCAAAGTGTCCATCATCCTGGCTTGAGGCTTTTTTCATGCTTGAGCAACATCTCAAAGCAATAGATGATGGTAGCCGACAATTGATTTTTCTTGACGAGTTGCCCTGGATGGATACCCCTCGCTCGGGCTTTATTACAGCTCTTGAAGCATTCTGGAACGGTTGGGCTTGCCACCGTGATAATATCATGCTCGTGGTGTGTGGCTCGGCATCATCATGGATACAAAATCGCTTGATCAACAATCACGGAGGACTATATGGACGGCTCACCTGTGAAATCAAGTTGTCGCCGTTTAGCCTACGTGAATGTGAGGCTTTCTATCACAGCCGCGGTATTAAGCTGTCTCGTTATGAAATTACGAGAGGGTACATGGTCCTGGGTGGCGTGCCCTATTATTTAGGCTACATAGAACCGAGTTTGAGCATGGTTCAGAATGTGGATCGCTTGTTTTTCTCTAAGGGTGCTCCCTTGCGTGGTGAATTTAACCGCTTATTTGCTTCGGTGTTCTCGCGTCCCGAGGAAGTGAAAAGCATCGTGAAGGTCCTGAGTGAGCGCCATGCTGGTTACACCCGCAGTGAGATTGCGCGTAAAACAGGTATCAAGCAGGGCGGCGGGTTGAGCAAGATGCTCGAGGCGTTGATCGTCAGTGATTTCGTGCAGACGTATGTGCCTTTTGGTCAAAGTGCTAGGTTTCTCCATTACAAGTTGGTTGATCCTTTCTGCTTGTTCTATCTGCGTCATGTTTACAATCAAAACCGTCCCGATGGTTTTTGGCAGCAGAATCAGTCTTCTCCCTCCGTCCTTAGTTGGCAAGGAGTGGCGTTTGAGGATATATGCTTGATGCACATTGACCAGATCAAGAAGTCCCTTGGCATCTATGGCGTCTCATCACAGCAATCGTCTTGGGCTGTGAGAGGTGATGCCGAGATTGAGGGCACACAAATCGATATGCTCATTCAGCGGATGGATAACGTGGTAAACTTGTGTGAAATGAAGTTCTACAAGAATGATTTTGCTGTGGATAAGGCCTATGACCGTGTTTTGCGCAATCGTTTGTCCTTGTTGCAGGAGCGTTTGCCCAAGCGTGTAACCGTCCACATGACCTTGATAACGACTTTTGGACTTGTCTATAATGAGTATTCTAGCGATTTTCAGTGTGTTGTAGTTCTTGACGACTTGTTCCAATAAACATTTTTAAATTCATAAAGTGGTTTTATTTGTCCACGAACGATAGTTTTACCCCGTTCGCGGACAAATAAACGCATGTTTTGGTGAGTTGGACGGTGGTAAATACTTCCCTGGTTTTGCTTTTCTTGATGGATTTTTACTAAATTTGCAGTTTCAATGAGATATTAAACCAGCAATAAACTTCTTGACGATGAAACGACCATTATATTTCAGGATAGCCATGGGCCGATGCCTGATGATGCTGTTGCTGATGCTCACATCAATTGCCGCCATGGCACAGGAAGCCTACTCGGTATTCACCGAGGCCGACAGCACGCTGTCGTTCTACTATGATGAACTGCGCAGCACCCGCACGGGCACGTCCTACTCGTTAAATATCACCGATAGTGTTCCCGGTTGGTATGAGAACCGGGGCAATATGACCAAGGTGGTGTTTGACACCACATTTGTCAATGCCCGCCCCACTTCCACTCGCAGCTGGTTTCGCGAGATGTCAAAGCTTGATACCATTGCTGGGATCAAATACTTGAATACCGACTCGGTGACCGACATGAGTAGGATGTTTCAGGGCTGCATATCATTGGACTCCATTGATGTGAGTGGCTTTAATACCGCGAATGTGACAGACATGGGGAGCATGTTCCGGGAATGCGCAAAGTTGACGACCCTTGACTTAAACGACTTTAACACCGCTAATGTGATTGACATGGAATGCATGTTCTATGGCTGCAGCTCTTTGGATTCTCTTGACCTGAGTAGCTTCAACACAAGGAATGTGACGGATATGAAAGATATGTTCTATGCCTGCCATGCTTTGGCATATCTTGACTTGAGTGACTTTAACACGTCCAATGTGACAGATATGATGGCCATGTTTGCTTACTGCAGATCATTGACGACCCTTGACTTGAGTGGCTTTAACACCGCAAATGTGATTGACATGGCCAGCATCTTCAATGGTTGCGCATCATTGGATTCCCTTAACCTTAGCAGCTTCAATACCTCTAATGTGATAAACATGGGCGGCATGTTCTGGGGCTGCGCATCATTGACCTCCCTTGACCTGAAATCGTTCAACACGTTGAATGTAACAAACATGGGCAGCATGTTCAGTGGCTGTGAATCCTTGACCACCCTTGACTTGAGAACGTTCAACACGTTGAATGTGAAAAACATGGAACGCATGTTCTTGGGCTGCAATGATTTGAAAACAATATATGCTGACGATGACTGGTCTACAGATTCAGTAACCAATTCTGTCGAGATGTTTTATGGCTGCTTCAATCTTGTCGGTGAGCAAGGTACAGTTTATGATGAGAACCATGTGGATGCAGCCTATGCCCGCCTCGACGGTGGTGCCGCCAATCCGGGCTACCTGAGTAGAAAGCGTGAGGCCTATGCTGTGCTTTCCACCGATCAAGCGACACTGTCATTCTACCATGACGACCAGCGTCTCTCGTCCTCCCTGCCAGGCACTCCCTATTTGCTCAATACGGGAACTGCCAGTCCTGGCTGGTCAGAATATGCCGGAGTCGTCACCCAGGTGGCGTTTGACTCCACATTTGTCGCAGCCCGTCCCACTTCTACTTACAGTTGGTTCAGCCAGATGGAACAACTTGACTCCATCACAGGAATCAAATATCTAAACACCGACTCCGTGACCGACATGAGAAGAATGTTTGCCGGCTGCAAATCGCTGAAGTCCATTGATGTGAGTGGTTTTAACACCGAGAATGTGACCAACATGTGGGCCATGTTCTATGATTGCGATTCTTTGATTTCGCTCGACTTGAGTGGCTTTAATACTTCAAGGGTGACAAATATGGCGCGCATGTTCTCGGACTGTGATACTTTGACCTCCCTTAACCTCAGCAGCTTCATGACCGACAGCGTGAGGGACATGGCGGGCATGTTCGCGGGCTGCAGATCCTTGGCCTCACTTGACCTGAGCAGCTTCTCCCCGGCTAAGGTGAAGTATATGGGGTGGATGTTCTCGGGATGCAAGTCGCTGACGGCTATTGACTTGAGCGGCTTCGATACACCGCTTGTGACCGAAATGGCATATATGTTCCAGGACTGTGAATCATTGGTGTCCCTGGACTTGAGCCGCTTCAACACGAGGAGCGTGTGGGACATGGAAGGCATGTTCACTGGCTGCAAGCACCTGGAAACCATCTATGTTGGCCGCCGCTGGAATACTGATGCCGTGACCGAATCCAGTAACATGTTCAACGGTTGCACCATGCTCGTCGGTGGGCAAGGCACGCCCTACGATGAGAACCATGTGGATGCCACCCGTGCCCGGA
>JAFTFA010000277.1 GCA_017449785.1 Muribaculaceae bacterium
ATAGTCGTGAATCATGCGCGACATGGTGTAGTTGGGCGCAATCTGTGCCAACGACGTCTTGATGTACTGAATCCACTCAGGCGAATATCCCTTGGAGTTCTTGGCGAAATACAAGGGGATAATCTCATTCTCGAGCATCGAGTAGATGGTGGCCGAGTCGAGCTTGTCCTGCTGACCCTGGTCGGTGTAGGTGCGCTTGCTGGTCAATGCCCAGCCAGCACCCTCGCGATAGCCCTCATACCACCAGCCGTCGAGCACCGAGAAGTTGAGCAGACCGTTCATCTCGGCCTTCTCGCCCGATGTTCCCGAAGCCTCGAGGGGACGCGTCGGTGTGTTGAGCCAGACGTCGACACCGGTGATGAGGCGCTTGGAGAGCGTCATGTCATAGTTCTCGAGGAAGATGATCTTACCCAGGAACTCGGGCATCTTGCTGATCTCGATGATGCGCTTGATCAGACCCTGGCCGGCTCCGTCGGCGGGATGGGCCTTACCGGCAAAGATGAACTGCACCGGGTAACGCTCATTGTTGACGATCTTGCTCAGGCGGTCCAGGTCGTTGAAGAGCAGATAGGCACGCTTGTAGGTGGCAAAACGGCGGGCAAAGCCGATGAGCAGCGCATCGGGGTTGATTTTCTCAACGATGCTGGTGATGCGGGTGGGATCGCCCTGGTTCTTCAGCCAGTTGTCGCGGAAGTCACGCTTGACAAAGCGGATGAACTTCTGCTTCAAGGTCATGCGCATCTTCCAGATCTCCTCGTCGGGAATATTCATCAGGGGAGCCCAGGTAGATTCCAGTTCCTGCTTCTCCATGAAGTCATCGCCCAGCACCTGCTTGTAGAAGACCTTCCACTCGCTGGCGGCCCAGGTGGGCATGTGGACGCCGTTGGTGACATAGCCCACATGGGACTCCTCGGGGGCATAACCCTTCCAGATACCGGCAAACATCTTCTTGGACACCTCACCATGGAGCCAGCTCACGCCGTTGCTCTCCTGGGTGGTATTCAGGGCAAACGTGCTCATGCAGAATCGCTTGTCGTCGCTGTCCTTGACGCGGCCCATGTCCATGAGGTCCTGCCAGGTGATGCCCAGGCGCTCGGCATAACCGCCCATGTACTTGCCGAAGAGTTCCTCGTCGAAGTAGTCGTGACCGGCGGGAACGGGGGTGTGGACCGTGTAGAGCGACGTGGCGCGTACCACCTCGAGAGCCTCGTTGAAGCTCAGGCCGTCGTCCTGCACATAGTCCACCAGGCGCTGCAGGTTGAGCAGGGCAGCGTGGCCCTCGTTGCAGTGATAGATGTCGGCCTTGATGCCCAGGCGCTTGAGCAGCAGCACGCCGCCGATGCCGAGCAGGTATTCCTGCTTGATGCGGTTCTCCCAGTCGCCACCATAGAGCTTGTGGATGATCTCGCGGTCATACTCGCTGTTCTTGTCCATGTCGGTATCCAGCAGATAGAGCTTGACGCGGCCCACGTTGGCCTGCCAGACGTTGGCATAGATCGTGCGGCCGGGATAAGGCACCTCGTGCACCAGCTGGTGGCCGTGCTCGTCAAGAACCGGCTCGATGGGAAGCTGGTGGAAGTTCTGGGCCTCATAGTTGGCAATCTGCTGGCCGTCCATGGCGAGGGTCTGGGTGAAATAGCCGTAGCGATAGAGGAAGCCCACGGCAGTCATGTTGACGCAGCGGTCGCTGGCCTCCTTGACATAGTCACCGGCAAGGATACCAAGGCCGCCGGAATAGATCTTGAGCGCATTGCACAGGCCGTATTCCATGCAGAAGTAAGCAATTGACGGCATGTCGGTGCGCAAGGGTTTCTTCATGTATTCCTGATAGACATTCCAGGTGCTCTCGATGCGGGCCATCATGGCTGCATCGGCCTCGAGGGCATCGATCTTCTCGTTGGTGAGACGCTGGAGCATCTTCACGGGATTCTCGCTGGTGGCACGCCAGGTGTCGCGGTCCAGGTCATGGAACAGGGTCTTGCCCTCGAGGTTCCATGCCCACCACAGGTTGCGTGACAACTCGTTGAGCTTGTTGAGTTTGCCCGGTAACTCGGACTTTACAGTGATGTTTCTCCACTGCGGTTCGTTACTGTTGCTGACTTGAATTTTCATAATTGTTTACTCTCTCTCAGTGTATATTGTTTGATTTGATTTCGTTATTGTCAACGACGGCGCTCGGCCTGCTGCAGGGCCTGGCTATAGGCCTCGTCGTAATACTTGATGAAGTTCTCCCACGAGGCCACCTTGCTCGTGGCGCGGGCGGCCTTGCCCACGGCGCGTGCCTCCTTCTCGTCCATCATGTAGAGGTCGATGAGGCTGGCGGCAACGGCGTGGACTGTGTCGTGGTAGTTGCTGTCGGTGCGGTGGATCACCTTCACGCCCGACTTCAACGGGTTGCTGCCGAAGTTGTCCAGCACCCACTGGCCGAAGCCGGCGAGGTCGGTCGTGATCGTCGGCACACCGAAGGCTGCACTCTCCAGCGGCGTGTAGCCCCACGGCTCGTAATAGGACGGGAAAACGGCTGCGTCAAGACCCGGCAGCAGGTCATAGTAGGCCATGTCCAGAATGCCGTCATCGCCGTTGAGATAGCTGGGCACGTCGATAACGGTGACCAGGTCACCGGCCTCGTTGTGGAAGCCCAGATCATTGATGCGGCGATAGACAGGGTCGCCCTCCGGGTTATACAGGTTGTGGGTGATGACAGGATTGTAGTGACGGTGCCTGTGGCCCGAGTGTAGCGACTCGGCGAGGTCGGCACGCGGCGACTTCATCCACGCCGGCACGAGGACAAAGGCAATGACCTCACGACGGCCCTCGACACGTCCCAGCGACTCGCGCAGCAGCGACAGGGCGTCGAGATAGACGTCAATGCCCTTGTTGCGCATCTCCAGGCGGCCCGAGGTGGCGACAAGCATCGTGTCTTCGGGATAATCCACACCAGTGAGGGCACCAGCGACTTGCAGCAGGCACTGGCGCGCTGCGGCACGCTGGGCCGTCAGTCGCCCCCCCTTGGGCACATAATTCTGCTCAAAGGCGTTGGGAGTCACCAGCGGGGCGCGTTCCAGCAGCTGGCGGCACTCGCGGGCGGTCACGTCGCTCACGGTCGTGAAGGCATCGGCGGCATGGGCGGCTGCCTTCTCGAGCGAATGTTTGGACTGCATGTTGAGTTCGGCAGCCATCTGGTCGCCGAAGTAGCCCGGCATGTAGTCATACAGCGGCTTGCCGTTACCGCAGATGCTGCGCCCGATGCTCGTGGCATGGGTCGTGAAGACCGTGGCCACGCGCGGCAGGCGTGACTTGACATAGAGGAGTCCCATGCCGGTCGTCCACTCGTCAAAATGGGCCACCACGCGCTGGGCGGGATCATTTTTCCACTTGACAATGCTCTCGATGACCAGTGCGGCGGCGAGAGCAAACATGCAGGACTCGTCATAGTCGCCGTAGGCATGAAGCGAGTCCACGCCATAGCTGCGCCACATCTCGGCATAGAGGCCGTTCTTCAACGGATAGAGTGTGTCAAAGGTAACCAGCACGGCAATCGGCTTGCCGGGGACATCCCAGCGGCCCACGCGCACCCTCATGCCGTGAGGCAACTGCGCCTGATCCTGCCAGGCGGCCAGCGGCGTGCGCCCCTCGATAAACGATGGCGACGGCACCTCGGCGGTCCACAAGTCGGGGCCGATGAAGATGAGGTTGTCTTGATATCGCTTCTGGAGAGTCTTGGCTTTGGTCGAAAGGACGGCGTAGATGCCACCGACTTTATTGCACACTTCCCAACTGATTTCAAACAGCAAGTCCAACATGATCAT
>JAFTFA010000278.1 GCA_017449785.1 Muribaculaceae bacterium
ACCGCCGATTGCAGCAATGCTGTTGTGCCACCCTCTGACTATGAGCAATGGGAAAACAAGGCTGCAGCCTTTGTCGAGGCAAAAGCGGCTTTTGGCGATTGGACACTGAGCGGAGGGCTGCGCTATGAAGATGTGGTCAGAGACTACGCTGATCGTTTGGCCGACAATGCCGATATTCACCGCCACTACCGCAATCTGTTCCCCGCAGTGGAAATTAGCCATAAGCGCGATGGATGGAGCAATGCTCTCTCGTATGTTTCGCGCACCGTTCGCCCGTCGTTTCGACAGCTGAGCAACTACACCTATTATGACAGCGAGTATATTTATCAGCACGGTAATCCCACGTTACAGCCCACGACGCTCTACATTGTCGAGTGGAGTACAGGCTACAAATTCATCAACGCCTCACTCAGTTATACCTATAAGGACAATCTTATCGCCCCTGACATATTCACCAAGGACGAACATACCCCTATTCTGGTGAGTTCATTCAGCAACTTTGACCATGCAAGCCTGCTTGGCGCTAACGTCAGTTTGCAGCACAACTTCCGCTGGTGGCGCCCCTCAATCACAATGGCTGTGCAACATCAGTTTTTTGACTACGAGTACATGAATGAACCATATAGCTATGGCAAAACAAGGTTTTATGTTGTTGCTAACCAATATTTCGACCTGTCCCGAGGATGGCTCGCTAACATCTATTATTACTATAATAGCGGTGGCGCACAAAATAATACCCAATTGGAGCCTTTCCAAATGCTGAACCTCAGTATTCAGAAGTCTTTCCTGCAAGACCGCCTGAGTGTGAAGCTTGCCGCACAAGACATTTTTCACAAAATGAAGTTTGAGCAAAATATGCGCCTTCGTAACGTCCACTTCTGGCAAATTGAAGACCATAAATATTGGAACTTCTCACTGAGTGTCGTGTATCGCTTGAACCAACTCCAAACCAAGTATCGTGGCAAGAGTGCCGCCACCGAGCAGATCAACCGCCTGTAATCAATGTTATGCAGGTAATGGCTTCAACATATCGCCCAATGCAATCCACCCTCTCACCAGCGACAGCGAGAGGGTGGAAGATGGGTGCTGCGATTGGCTTATTCCCTCAATTCCTTCAAAAAGTCATCAATGTCGATTACATTGATTTTAGGGAAACTAATAGTTCGCAGTATATCATAATGATGATCTTGTGTGACGATGAAACGAGCATTGGACTTGAAGGCGCAATCCACAAATTTATCATCGTCTGGATCTTGCTCAATCAGCCTCAAGTTAAAAAAAACTTGGACTTGCAATGTATTGGGCAGGTTGAGGATGGCCGAAATAATGTTGCTGGCAATTCTTGGACCCATTTTCTGAGTCAAGATTTCTTCATACTCAGTGAGTATCTCATTGGAGTAACACAACACATATTCACCACGGACAAGACTACGCCAGATGGTATAGTATTGACTGCGGCGCGAGAGCGACATCAGCAAGCAGTTCGTGTCAAGGACAACATTCATTATTGGCGATATGGTGTACGCATGTGTTCGTGCTTCCACTCTTCCATGACCTCATCATTGAGAATGCCTTCGTCCCACAGGCGGTCGATTTCGTCTTCGGCACGTTTAGCAAAGTATTCTGCCAGCATACGACGAATGTCGTCCATCTCCTCCTGTGACTGCACATGTGATACCAATTCCAGCATCTGCATCTGGAATGGAGAAAAAGCTCCATTGGGTATGTTTATTCCTTCGGCCATAGTTAAAACAATTATTCTTGTTGCAAAATTACAAACTATTTTGGTATCAACAAACATATTATCAATAAAATAAGAATGAAAAAATATATTATATATCTATTTCTCATGCTTGTTGTGGCTACCCCGTTACATGCCCAGCGGGTGTCACGCACGTTTAATGACGTGTCGATGAGCGAGGCGCTCAAGTGGCTCAATGAGCAGGGTGGGGAATACAACATCAGTTTCCTCTATAATGACCTGGAGGACTTCAGGGTGACGACCACGGTCAAGAACAAGTCGGTGCCCGATGCCATCCAGCAGTTGATCGGTTTCTATCCCATCAAGATGACCGTGCAGGGCCAGGACATCGCCGTGGAGTGCCCCCTGCGTGAAGCGACGCGCTACAAGGGCACCGTCCTCGACGAGACGGGCCAGCCGTTGCCATACGCCAACGTGGCCCTGCTCTCACCGCGCGACTCGACGGTGATTACCGGCGGCGTGACCAACGAGAGCGGCCTGTTCGTCATCCCCTGCGAGCAAAGCGGCGTGCTGGCCCGCATCACCTACGTGGGCTACCGCCCCGTCTATCGCCACTGCAAGACCCCTCACCTGGGCACCATCAAGATGCAGCCCGACCAATACGCCCTCGATGGTGTCACCGTCAAGGGCGAACGTCCCCAGTACCAGATGACCACTGGTGGCATAACGGTGAATGTTGCGGGCACGGTACTCAGCGACATGGGTACAGGTATTGACGTGCTGGGCCAGTTGCCGCGTGTCGATGTCAAGGGTGACGGGCAGGTGAGCGTATTTGGATGTGGCACACCGCTCATCTACATCAACAACCGCCCTATTCAGAGCAATACCGAGTTGCAGCGCCTCAAGTCGAGCGACATCAAGTCCATCGACGTGCTTACGAGTCCTGGTGCTCGGTATAAAAAGGATGTGTCGTCAGTTATCCGCATCCACACGATTAAGCAACAAGGCGATGGCTTCAGTGTCAGTTCGATGACCAACGTGCGCAACAACCACGACTGGGGCGGCTATCAGGACATCAACGTGAAATACCGTACACGCGGATTGGAACTGTTCGCCGAGGGTTACTGGCGCACCTCGTGGATGGGCGAGGACAACACTCTCGATAATGACTTGTTCCTGGAGGATGGCATGGTGCATGTCGATCAGACGGGTGATACCAAGATGCGCAGCAAGTCACATTATGAGCAAGTGGGCTTTAACTACGACATCAACGATAACCATTCCCTGGGTGCCTCTTACACTTTGAGCGGTGTCAACACCAGGAACGGCAGCGTCACCAGTGAGCAGCAGATTTGGAATAACGGCACGCTTGAGGGACGTGTCATGCAGGATGCTCTCTTTGATCGCAAGCGCAACCCGCTGCACGATGCCAATATGTACTATATGGGCAAGGTGGGACGCTTGACGATTGACTTTAACGGCACCTGGTATTGCGGTAATGATCGCAACACTGACGAACGTGTCGAGTGGAGTGATGAACTCGATGGCCGCCATGTGCTCACCCAGAGCCGTCAGCGTAACCGGATGACAGCGGGCAAACTCATCCTGAGCCATCCCTTGTGGAAGGGTACAGCCAGTATCGGAACCGAGTTGACTTTTACTCGTACTAGCGGCACCTATTCCAACGATGATCAGTCCCACTTGTCATCCGACACTCGCATTCGCGAGAACAATAGCGCGGGCTTTGCCGAGTATGACTTCACCCTGGGCAATTTAACCTTCGGTGCCGGACTGCGCTTTGAGCACATCAACTCCGACTACTATTCGTCAGGCGTTCGTGAGGCAGAACCCAGCCGCACCTACAACGACTGGTTTCCCAATGCTTCCGTCGCCTGGAAGAAAGACAAGTGGAACTGGCAACTGAACTACAGCCGTCGCATCAACCGCCCCAGCTATTTCCAGTTGCGCAACTTCATCCAGTACGATAACCGTTACACCTACGAGGGTGGCAATCCGCTGTTACGGCCGCAGCTGAACCACCGTTTGGAGTTGTCGGCAATCTACTCGTGGCTGAGCCTGCAGGTGCGCTACACCTACAGCCAGAGCACCATGTGCTGGGTGCCCGTGTTGGAGCAGGACAAGCGTTATGCCCTGCTGTGTACCCACAACTATGGTGATGCTCAGCGCTTGTTTGCCTCGCTGGTGGCTGTACCGCGCTTCGGTGTCTATCGGCCCACGGTGACGCTGAGCTTCAACAAGGTCTTCTTTGTTGCAGAGCAATACGTTTCACGATTTACCCAACACAGGCCGTTGTGGCGGTTTGAACTGAGGAACACCTTTGTTCTTCCTCATTCCTGGACGGCAGTGCTTGGTGTGCGATTTGCAAGTGATGCCGATGACGAGTTCCAGAGCGTCAAGCACTATTGGACCGTCGGGGCCCGTATCAACAAATCCTTCTTCAACAAGGCGCTGCTGGTCAACCTCTATGCCGACGACATCTTCAAGACCAGCCAGGAACGATGGACCACCTACGGTATAGGCACCAATTTCACCAAGGATTGCTACAACTATGACCGCACCATCG
>JAFTFA010000279.1 GCA_017449785.1 Muribaculaceae bacterium
CTGATGTTGACATGTCCGTCGTCATTGACGTCGCCGATGAGGAAACTCTCGACAGGCTCCAGCACTGCCTCATAGATGTCCTGGACATTGAGGTAGCCGGTCTTGTTGATGCCGAAGCCCATTGGTGTTGACTGGCCTGAGAATACCTGCGTCTGCGGGTCGTAGCCGATGGTCACCTGGCGGTTCAGCAGGTAAATGTCGGGGTCAAATCCGTTGAGATAAACGGGATAGGAAACTCCCTGCTCGGCATCGGTGTAGTCGCCTACATACTGCGGCAGGTCGAGCACTAACTGCCCGTTGACCCACTTGCCTTGGATCCATGCCTCGGGCTGATAGATGCACATGCCCTTGATGTAAACACAATCGCCTGCAAAACTTAGGGTGACAGGGACTTGCTGCAAGATCAGGGCGTTGTTCTCGCCCAGTGTCTTGTACTTGAAGGTGTAGTCATAGGTCTTGCGGCCCTTGGGCACCTCGACCAGGGCATCGGGCGTCTTGCTCAGGGTCAGGCCCTGATAGTAGTTGATGTAGGCGAGGTCATCCTTGTCGGTCGTGATGAACACGTAGTCATAGGTATATAACGTGTTCTCGTCCTCAATGGTGAGCACCATGTCCTTCTGGGTCGTGCTGCCGTCGGCAGGATTGAAACTCGTTGCCTTGAAGTAGAGCAGCACCTCATAGGAACCCAGCAACTGCGAGTTGGGGAAAGTGATGGTGTTACCCTCGCGGGTTCCCTTGATCCAGGCTCCGGGCAGATATTTGGAGATGCCCTGCAACCACACGTCATTGCCGTCAAATCCCATGGCGACTGTCGCCTTGTAGGGCTCCCACTCAAAGCCGTCGTTGTTGGCCGTGGTCAGGATATATTCCTCGGTCTCAAGGCCTGCGGGTGGCGTGAGGGGCTGTTCGGTGGCGGGTGTATAGACCGAGCCGAAGTCACCGGCCTGGAGCCACTCGTAGTCAAGATACTGGAACTGATCGCCAAAGGCGCGGTTCATCGTGCCCAGGATGATGTTCTGGTCGGTGTCATCCTGCGTGATGCTGCCGTCGTCGTGGATGGTGTAGGTGAGCTCCTCGATGGACGGGTCATAGACATAGGTCTCCTGGGATTCGTCATAGACGAACATGCCCACCTGGACGGCCATCTCCAGTGAATGGGTGTAGGCAATATACTGTCCCATGGGCACGGTGATGGTCTTGCCGTCGGCACTCAGGGTGCCCTCGACCCAGCCATTGTAGTAGGACCACGAGACGGGGCGCTGGATATACACCTTGTTGTCGGCAGCAAACACGATGCTCAGCGAGCCGTCCTGCTGCTCGATGACGATCTCATAGGGATTCTCGCCCTCCTCGACGGTGTATTGTTTCTCCACTTCCCTGACAACGCCGCCCGAGCGGTGGTACAGGCGCAAGTCTCCCTCGGGCTGATCCTCGATGACGGTGGGGACATAGGTCTGCTTCTCGATGATGGTGTAGTGCAGGGTCATCTCGCTGTTGACCGTTCCTTTGGCCAGGATCTCGATGCATGCGGCAGGCACGTGGAGCGTGTAGTTGCCCAGGACGCTCAGCGGGTACTCTTTATAGACCAAGGCATTGCCGCCAATCTCGATCAAGTGGCAGTCATAGGACTCTCCCGTCTCGTCGTTGACCAGCGTGGCCACTGCGTCCTCGTTGACCTCGACAGGTGTCCCGTAGGAGATGGTGAAGTTCTGCAGCAGGTACAGTTCGCCCTCGGGCGGATTGACGGTGTAGCCCGATGTCTCTTGGGCCTTGATGCTGTAGTAGAAGTTCAGTTCACCGACTTCGTCGTCCAGCGCGTTGACGATCAACGACGACTCGGGAATGGTGAGCGTGTAATCGCCGGGCTCGACAATCTGTTCGGAGAAATGCACCGTCACGTCGTGACCTGCTGCCGTCATCTCGGCCTGGTAGGTAGCACCGTCGGCACCGCGGGTCAGCTTGGCCTTGCTGCCGCTGGCGATGCCGTCAATGGTCTCGGGGAAGGAGATGGTGAAGTCCTGCAGCCCGATTGACCAGCCCTGGGCAGGATCGATGGTGATCTGGTCATAGAAGAGATCGACCTCGCCCTCGATGTTATAGTGGAAGTTGAGCTCTTGTGTCTCAAAGTCCAGAGAGTAAAAAACAACTGCGCCTGCCGGGATGGTCAGTGTGTAGTCGCCCGGCTTGGTGATTTCTTCGGGAAAATAGACCAGCAGGTTGTACCCCACGTCATGCATCACGCCCTGGTAGGAACGGCCCGTCTGGGCATTCCTCAGAGTCGCTGTGCTGCCATTGGCCACCTCGCCGATATATTGCGGGAACGAGATGGTGAAATTCTGTAGGCTCTCCATCACGCCCTCGGCGGGGGTGACGGTAATCTGCTGATGGAACGAGTCGGCATCGCCGCTGATGTTGAACCTGAGCTTCAACGGCAGGATGCGCTGGTTGTTGACCGTGAGCGAGTTCTCGGGGATGTTGAGGAAATAATCTCCCGAGGCCGTGCAGCATTCGTCAAAGTCGATGATGACCGTCTTGCCGTCGGCATCCAGACTCATGCGGCCCTCCAGGGTCGCGCCGCCGCCCTTTTCAAGCGTGGGGACGGCCTCGTTGTTGACTGTCACGGGCAGGTCGGCAAATGTGATGGTGAAGTGTTGCAGGCTTGTCACCTCGCCCTCGGCGGGAGTAATCTCCATCACCTCATAGGGGTCAACCACTGCATGGGCCGGCGTGCAATAGATGATAGCCAGCAGCAGTGTCAGTAATTGTACGGTTTTTCTCATTTTTTCTCTTGTTTTCTCTTGTTGGCGTTAATGTGATAATTTCTGCAAAAATAGCCATTTTCTGTGAATAATGGTCACCTTTTGTATTGAAAATCATCAAAATGATAGTTTTTGGCCATTTCTCGCGCTCTGTTACCCTTGCCATGCGCCCTAAAATTCTCAATGCGCCAGAGCTTGTTATCTAATCTTTTTAACTACCTTTGCCCCGACTATTAACCTTATCATTAATATTTATACATCAATATGAGAATGCGTCGATTGCACATGTCGCTGGCCAAGAGGTACATCCGCTCCTTGAAGCGTGCCCGTCACAAGCTCAGCGGCGTCATCTGCCTCACCATCGTCGTCCTCCTCTTTGGCGGTCTGGCCGTCAAGATGGGCGCTGCCAACATGCTCAACACCGTCATGCACACGGCCCACGACCTGTTGCTCAACACCTGCTTCTTCCTCATGGCCGTCTGTGTCGTCACCGGCGCCATCGGGCGACTCTTTGTCGAGTTCGGTGTCGTCGATCTTCTTGAGAAGGCGCTCCGCCCGTTGATGAAGCCCCTTTTCAACCTGCCGGGCATGGCGTCGCTGGGTGCGGTGCTCACCTTCCTGAGCGACAACCCAGCCATCATCACCTTGTCCCAGGACAAGCGCTTTGCCTCCCACTTCAAGAAGTACCAGTACATCTCGTTGACCAACTTCGGCACCGCCTTCGGCATGGGATTGATCGTCATCATCTTCATGATGGGCTACGGTTACTTCAAGGAGCCGCTCATCGGCCTTGTCGGAGCCATCTTCGGCTGCATGGTCTCGACGCGGCTCATGCAGTACTTCCTCAAGAAGACCCATCCCGAGTATGCCTACGAGCCCGCCTGTGAGCTCACCGAGGCCGACCTCCAGGTCGAGCACGAGGAGTACAAGTCGCTCTTCCTGCGCATCCTCAATTCCCTGCTCGACGGCGGACGCACCGGCGTCGATGTCGGCCTGGCCATCATCCCCGGCGTGATCATCATCTCGTCGCTCGTGATGATCCTCACCTTCTCGGCCAGCCCCGACGGCTCCTACACCGGCGCGGCCTATGAGGGCGTCGCCGTCCTCCCCTGGCTCGGCGAGAAGGTCGGCTTCGTCTTCGAGTGGCTCTTCGGCTTCAGCGATCCTCACCTCATCGGCTTCCCCATCACCGCCCTCGGTGCCGTCGGTGCCGCCCTCGGCCTGGTGCCCCGCTTCATACAGGAGGGCTGGGTCGATGGCAACGCCATTGCCGTGTTCACCGCCATCGGCATGTGCTGGAGCGGCTTCCTGAGCACTCACACCGCCATGCTCGACTCGATGCACTACCGCGAGCTCACCTCGCGCGCCATCCTGTCACACACCATCGGCGGACTCTTCGCCGCCATCGTGGCCCACTGGCTCTATGTCCTGATCGGCATGATCCTGTGATGCCGCCCCCCAGCGTCCATCGCCCCAGTCACCGCACATTTTAATATTTTTTAATACTTTTTTTTCGGTCTGATTTTGCAGTTTATCGAAAAATATATAATTTTGTGCAAAACTATATAGTTGAAACAAACACAAGTGTTTATAAATTGCTAATGATGAGAATTTTAGTAATTACCCGCCAATTCGCCTCCCGAGCCTTCTTTTGGGCCTGGGAGATTGATAGTGTGTGATGGAGTATGGATGAGATAACACATTATTATATATGACAGCTTGAGATAACGAAATTAAAACAGTATAGTTAATGATCCGAAACACTTTGATAGCCAAAATCTGATGACAAGCCCTGATGTGCAATAGATTTATTTTAAGAACGTTTTATACAAATTATTTTTTTTATTAACCATTAAATTTTTTGTTTTATGAAGAAGTTTTTATTTACTCTTGCCGCTCTGTTGATGGCAGGTAGCGTTTACGCTACTGTTGACGTCAGCAAGCCCAACTACTTGTATGTCCCGGAGATCGAGATCACCGAGGACATGATGAACGAGTATGGCGAGGTTGAGATTCCCGTTGCTGCTCACATGGAGTATGCTGCATCAGCTTTCCAGGCCAGGATCCTGTCTGTACCCGAGGGTATGACCCTGGTTGACGTGTTCAAGGGTGAAGATTTCACCATCACTTACAAGAACAACCGTGGTCGTGACGCTAAGTCCACCAGCGAGATTTTCATCGCTTCTGTAGAGGACAATGG
This sequence comes from Muribaculaceae bacterium, assembly GCA_017449785.1. Taxonomy (GTDB): domain Bacteria; phylum Bacteroidota; class Bacteroidia; order Bacteroidales; family Muribaculaceae; genus Sodaliphilus. The sequence goes on from JAFTFA010000279.1 coordinate 4,960, forward strand.
CTTCTTCGGCGCACAGGCCGAGACCGGTTACTACCAGCCCGAGGGCAGCACCACGTGGACTCCTTATGGTTGCGTGAAGTGGCTCGCTGGTGAGTATGAGAACTTCGCTGTTCTGGTGTTTGAGGTTGACAAGGACGCTTTCCAGGCTGGTAAGATCGTTATGGAGACCACCTTCAGCAGCACCGACGAGGACGAGCGTCCCGAGGTTGAGTGCTGGTTTGGCATGGGTGAGGTTTGGTACACCTTTGAGGGTGGCCAGATCACGCTCGAAGGCCAGGAGGTTCCTCCCGTACAGACCGAGGCTCCCGTCATCAACGTTACCGCTGGTGAGGATGCTTACATCTTCGAGGCTGTAGGTCAGGGTACCGTTACTCTGTTCTGCGACGGCGTTGAGGTTGAGAACCCCTACACCGTAGCCCGCACCGAGGTTGACCAGATCGTCAAGCTGAGCGCTGTTGCTCACGTTGATGGTCAGACCGACGGCACCGTTGTCGGTGAGTACCTGGTTCCCGCTCTCGAGGTTGTTGCTCCCCAGGATCTGGGCGGTGAGATCGTTATCGGCGATCCCGACGAGAATGGTAATGTTGCTATCAACTACACTGGCGACGAGGACGTAACCATCGTTGTTACCGTTAACGGTGAGGTTGTTGAGGTTGTTGACGGTGTTGTTACCGTTGGCGAGGGTGAGAGCACCATCACTGTCACCGTTACCGCCGAGGGTTACAATGACCTGACCGGTGAGAAGGTCGTTACCTACACCGTTCCCCAGCCCGAGCAGACCGAGGCTCCCGTCATCACCACCGAGGAC
>JAFTFA010000280.1 GCA_017449785.1 Muribaculaceae bacterium
ATGGCGATGCCGCCGATGTGCTTGATGTCGTCACCATCGACGCGCACAAACGAGGTCCCCGTGCCCATCGAGACGACAATCATGTGGTCCAGCCCGCTGTCGAACCGGGCTCCCAGTCCGTTGGCCCTGAACTCATCGACATGGGTAGTGGGGCAGTTGAACAGGTTGTTCTGCAACCCCTTGGCTCCCACGCCGGTAATCATGATCTGCTCAATCTCCTTCAGGGCGATATTGTTCTCGTAGAGATACTTGCCCAGTGCCCCATGGATGGACGACAAGGCGTCACTGCCGGAGACTGACATGGGTGACTTGATGCGTTTGCCGCTGTCGATGCCTATGATGTTGGTGGAACTGATTCCAGCGTCGATGCCGATGACTATACTCATTTGTCTTCAGGTAATTCTATATTGATTAGTTGTTGCTTGGGTCATTGGGCAGGTTGAGCCACAGGCGGTAACGGTCGCCGAATCGCTCGACCGCGTCGCGCCAGCGGTCATCGTCGCCCTCGCCCATGAGCAGGTCGCGTCCGCCGTTGTGCAGCACCGCCCAGTCGTGGCGCTCCAGTTCGGTGGCTATCTGGTCCTTGCCCCAGCCGCTGTAGCCCAGGATGAACTTGATGCGGCCCTCGACGGGGGCACCGAGCTCGACGTAGCGCTTGATGGCGTCAAATTCCCCGCCGAACCACACGCCGTCGCCCACGCTGATGGCATTGGGGATGACATCAGGCCCCAGCGTGTGCATGTAGAACATCATCTGGGTGCCGACCGGGCCGCCCAGGTACAACGGTATCTCTTCTACCGTCTCGATCTCGGGCATGACGTCGCGCAGGTTGTAGCCCATGTAGTGGTTCACGATCACGCCCATGGCGCCCTCGCCCTCGTCGGGGTCCACGATGAGCACCAGCGACCGCTTGAAGAAGAAGTCGCCCACGGTGGGCTTGGCCACCAGCAGGGAACCGCGTCGTGGTTGCGGCTGCTCGTCGTTGAGGTGATAGATGTCCTGATCCCAGTCGTTCATGCTCGCAAATGTACAATAAAATCCCGTTATCTTGTCTAAAAAATAGAGAAAAACTTCAGAGTGCGGCCTTTTCTGGCCTCTCATGGGCCATCGCGGCGTGCATTGATAATTATTTCTCATTCGGTCTAATAAATCGCGTGTTTTCACGTTATAATAATAAACACAATCAAACTTGTAGAGATAGCAATGAAAGTCATGAAATTTGGCGGGACCTCGGTCGGATCGGTCGAGAGTCTGCTCAACCTCAAGAATATAGTCAATCAGGAACCCGAGCCGGTGCTTGTGGTAGTTTCGGCAATGGGTGGGTTCACCAACCAGTTGCTTGCCATGTGTGAGCAGGCCCAGCAGCGCGACATTTCCTGCCTCGACACGCTGGAGGCGGCCCGCAAGCGCCATCACGACGCGATCGACGGCGTTGTCGTCGAGTCGATGCGCGGGCAAGTGCACGCTACCATCGACCGCTTCATTGACGAGAGCCTCAAGCCCTATTACCTGGCTCTTGCCACCAATCCCCACATGCCGGTGGACGAGATTGAGCGCGTGTGTGACGCGATTGTCGCCCATGGTGAGATCCTCTCGTCGGCCATCGTGACGGGCATGTTCGAGAATGGAGTGCCTCACCTCTCGCTCAACTACATGCGCACCGTCCCCGACGGCCATGGCCGCATCCTCGACTGGGAGGAGACCGGACGGCTGGTCAAGGCCGACTATGCATCGCTGGCCGACGGTGGCGTGCATGTGGCACAGGGTTTCATCTCGCGTGACAAGCAGTCGGGCGACGTGACCAACCTGGGCCGTGGCGGCAGCGACTACACCGCTGCCATCCTCGCGACATTGCTTGACGCCGAGGCTCTGGAAATCTGGACCGACGTGGACGGCTTCATGACGGCTGACCCTCGCACCCATCCCGATGCCACGGTCATCCCGCAGATGACCTATGCCCAGGCTCAGGAGATGTGTGATGCCGGTGCCAAGGTCATCTACCCGCCCACCATCGCGCCCGTGGCCATGAAGAATATTCCCGTGTGGGTGAAGAATACCTTCAACCCCAGTGCACCAGGAACCATCATAGTCAACAGTTAAGATGCTATATTACAGCACCACAAATCCCAATCACACGGCAACGCTCGAGCAGGCTGTCACACGGGCACTCGCGGCCGACGGTGGACTGTATGTGCCGCAGCGCCTGCCGCGCTTGCCGCGGGCATTCTTGCGCAACATGAGTGCCATGTCGTTGCCCGAGTTGGGCTATGCCATTGCTGCCTATGCCCTCAACAGCGATGTCCCCGCCGATGTGCTGCGAGACATAGTCACTGATACGCTCAACTTCGACATTCCACTGGTACGCACTGCTGGAGGCAACTATGTGCTGGAACTGTTCCACGGCCCCACGATGGCCTTCAAGGACGTGGGAACCCGGTTCATGGCGCGGCTGCTCAACTACTATCGCTCTCGTCATCCCGAGTGGCGCATGCTCAACGTCCTGGTGCCTACCAGCGGCGACACGGGCAGCTCGGTGGCCAACAGTTTCCACGATATGCCAGGTGTCAATGTCTATGTGCTCTATCCGCGTGGTGCCGTCCCCTTGATCCAGCGTGCCCAGTTTGCCTCGCTGGGCGGCAATGTGACTGCCGTCGAGGTCAATGGCTCGTTTGATGACTGCAAGCGGCTGGTCGAGAGGGCTTTCCTTGACAAGGAACTCAACGAGGCCATGCGCTTGACCAGCGCCACCTCTATCAACTATGCCCGGCTGGTGCCGCAGATGTTCTACTACTTCTGGGCTTATGCCCAGTTGTCGAAACTGAAAGTGGATACCGATAACCTGGTGTTTGCCGTGCCGTGCTCCAATCTGGGCAACCTTGCCAGCGGACTCATGGCCCAGGCAATGGGCCTGCCTGTCAAGCGCTTCATCAGTGTAGAGAACCAGAATAATATCTTCTACAATTACGTCAAGACGGGCGTCTTTACCCCTAAGCCCACCCAGTATAGCATAGCACCCGCGCTGGATGCCGGCAGCCCCACCAACTTCGGCCGCATCGTCGAGTTGCTCGGTTCGCACGAGAACATCTGCCGCCACATCCATGCCTACAGCTACGATGACAACCAGATCATCGAGACCATCAGGCAGACTTACCGTGATGAGCATTATCTGCTCGATCCTCACTCGGCTGTGGCTTATCGCGCCCTGGCCGAAGACCTGCAACCGGGCGAGATCGGCGTCTCCCTGGCTACGGCTCATCCGGCTAAGCTCAAATCGCTCATGGAGGGCATCATTGCCGAGCCCATGCCCATGCCCGAACAGCTCACGCGGTTCATCAACAGCGACCTCCATGTCAAGAAGATGTCCAACGGTTTCACCTCCTTCAAGCGGCTGCTGCTTCACGACACATTAGGCTAAATTCCCTCAGTTACCGACGACGCGCCTGGCTTCGCCCCCACCGTCGGTCTAATTGTGAGCGAATAAAGCTGGCAATAATAAATCTTCCTGACTTCGTCAACGGGACACCTCGTCGGAGTACCTCGCTATGTTCCGCAGCGAAGTGATGACCATGCTCAGCGACCTGACCGTGGCCACCTCTCACCACTTCCGCGTCATCGAGCAGCTACGGTACGCCGTGGTCGCCGTGCTGTAGGGTGGCCAGGTGCCCGTGCAGTCGCTGCGTGACATCGTTGACTTCATGCGCAAGAACGAGACCTCGTTCCCGCATTTCCGCAACTCAGCCACCTACAAACTCTTCGAGCCGCCTATTTTTGAAAACAAAAAGGAGGCTAATGGTTATTGGTTCTAATAAAAATGCTATCTTTGCAAAATAGAATTATATATTGTAAAAGATATGAAAGCTAATCCACTATTGATTACAAATTTCGTTAATTTCAACGAGAAACTCATTATTCCATTCTTTCAGCGTGCCTATGTATGGGAAGAAGCGCAATGGGAAAGGCTTATAACTGACATGAAATTTGTTTCCAGGACCCGGAAGCAATATTTCATGGGCTCAATTATTTTAAAAGAGGTGCGAAACGAAGATGGTCAACTTATTGGGCAGACAATTGTTGACGGACAGCAACGATTAACTACATTTGCTATTTTTTATAAGGTTTCGTGTCTTCTGACAAACCAAACCATGTGGTTTGACGGAACATTCAAGAGAACAGACGGATCCTTAGTAATAGAACATAGTTATAATACAAAGAAAGATTTTGAGACAGTACTTTTATTAGAAGAACTTGTTGACCTTCCAGATGATGAGAAAGCCAGCAATGTTTTTAAAGCCTATAATTACTTCAAGCGCGAATTAAAAGAGGCATTATCAGATGGTAGTTTTACTGAGAAAGATTTAAAAGAACTCCATAGTTTATTGAATTTTGTTGTCATCAACCTTACGGTCGATGAGGACGAGCAGCAGATTTTCGACACAATCAATTCTTTGGGTGTCACCTTGACTACTGGTGAATTGCTGAAGAATTATTTCTACAATAAGAGTTCGGTGGCCCAATACGAATCGACTTGGAAGCCCGTCTTTGAGAGTGATGCCGATTGTCTTGCATATTGGAACAAATCGTATTCAACTGGTAGAACGAGAAGATGTAATCTGGAGGTATTCTTCTATTCATTTCTGCAAATCAAATTGCAAGATCCCGAATTACAAGTTTCTGCTGAAGATAAAAACTATCTGGGACGATATGATAATCTGTTCAATAACTACAAGAAATTTATCAATACTTACAAAATCGATAGGTCAAAGCTGATTTCAGAAATCCTGGAATATGCTAAAATATACAAGGCAAACTTAGACTTCGATAAAATCGATAAGAATAATGGCGATGAAACTCCATCTGAGTTTGGCATTGCACGAATCAATACCGTCATTTATGGTATGGAGGTCAACACCATCATTCCTTATGTCTTGTACGTTCTTAAGAATGTTGCTAGCCTTGAAGAACGGAACGCCATTTTCAAAACACTAGAGTCATATCTCATG
>JAFTFA010000281.1 GCA_017449785.1 Muribaculaceae bacterium
CAAAGTTACTGCCTTTTCTGAAACCGTGCAAGTTTTTTGCAGTTTTTTTTCAAAAAAAGTGCTTTTGGAGTGTTTTTGGAGGGATTATTGGATGGGATAGGGGTAGGTGATGTCCCAGAGGAAGAGGGCGTGGCCGGGCATGGAGGTGCCGGCGGCGCAGCGGTCCTTGCAGTCGATGACGTGGCAGAATTGCTCGACGGTCATCTTGTGGCGGCCGACCTCGACGAGGGTGCCGACAATGGCGCGGACCATGTTGCGCAGAAAACGGTCGGCCGTGATGGTGAAAACCCAGAGGTGGTCTTGCTCGCGGGTCCAGCGGGCATGGGTGACGCGGCAGTTGTTGGTCTTGACGTCGGTGTGGAGCTTGGAGAAGGAGGTGAAGTCGGTGTAGTCGAGCAGTCGAGCGGCGGCCTGGTTCATGAGGTCGAAGTCGAGGTCGGGGGGGCACTTCCAGGCCAGGGAGTGGCTGAAGGGGTCCTTTCTTGTTACGGCAAAGTACTTGTAGGTGCGGCTGGTGGCGTCGAAGCGGGCGTGGGCGTCGTCGTGGACGGGCGTGATGCCGTAGATGGCGATGTCGGGCGGCAGCAGGGCGTTGAGGCTGTGGATGAGGCGGTCAATGTCGTGGACGGGCTGGGCGGTGTCGAAGTGGGCGACCATGAGGCGGGCGTTGACGCCGGCGTCGGTGCGGCCGGCGCCGGTGACGGGCGTGGTGACGCGCAGGAGCGTAGCCAGAGCTTCCTCGATGACCTGTTGCACCGAGGTGTCGTGGGGCTGCACCTGCCACCCGTGGAAAGGTGCGCCCCTGTAACCAAGCCTGATGAAATATCGCATGACGATCGATCGATTCAAACAGCAGGGAAAACCCTTAAACAACACGGAACAAGTATTGTGAACTGATGGTTGTTCTTGTTGTTGCTGTTGTTATGCTGCTTGATAAATTAGGACTGAAAACTATTTCTCGAGATAGGTGTAGCCGTAGAGGCCGCTGCGGAAGTTGCGGACGAACTCGTTGCCCTCGTCGCTGGTGATCTTGCCCGAGCGGATGGACTCGCTGACCCATGTCTCGACGTTGCGGACGAGTTGCTTGGGGTTGAACTCGACATAGTCGAGCACCTCGGCAACGGTCTCGCCGTCAATGACCTGATCGATCTCGTAGTGGTCCTTGAAGACGTTGATGTGGACAGCGTTGGTGTCGCCGAAGAGGTTGTGCATGTCGCCCAGGATTTCCTGATAGGCCCCGACGAGGAAGATGCCGAGGTAGTAGTGCTGGCCGGCCTTGAGCTTGTGGACGGGCAGCGAGTGGGCGATGCCCTGTGCCGAGATGAAGTTGTTCAACTTGCCGTCGCTGTCACAGGTCATGTCCTGAAGCGTGGCGAAGTGGGTGGGCCGCTCGTTGAGCCGGTCGATGGGCATGACGGGGAAGACCTGGTCGATGGCCCAGGCGTCGGGCAGTGACTGGAAGAGAGAGAAGTTGCAGAAGTACTTGTCGGGCAGCATGCGGCTGACGGAGCGCAGCTCGTCGGGGGAGTGCTTCATGTTGCGGACGATGCCGTCCACGTCGCGAGCGATGGACCAGAAGAGCTTCTCGACCATGGCGCGAGTGCGCAGGTCGATGAGTCCGAGGGAGAAGCGGTCCAGCGCCTCGTCGCGAATCTGCAGCGCATCGTGCCAGTCCTCGAGCAGACGGGCCTGGTTGATCTTGTCCCAGATCTCGTACATGTCGCGCACGAGTTCATCGTCGGTGTCGCTGACGGTGTCGACCTTGTCGTCCCACTCGGGCAGGGAGGTCGTCTCGAGCACATCAACGACGAGCACCGAGTGGTGGGCGGTGAGCGAGCGGCCGCTCTCGGTGATGATGTTGGGGTGCTTGAGGCCGTTCTTGTTGCTGGCATCCACAAGGGTGTAAACGGCATCGTTGACATACTCCTGGATGCTGTAGTTCATCGAGTGGCTGCTGCCGCTGGAGCGAGTGCCGTCGTAGTCCACACCCAGGCCGCCGCCGATGTCGACATACTCCACACCGAAGCCGAGCTTGGCGAGCTGGACATAGAATTGTGCCGCCTCGCGCAGAGCGTTCTTGATGCGGCGAATCTTGGTGATCTGGCTGCCGATGTGGAAGTGGATGAGCTTGAGGCAGTCGTCGAGTTTGTGCTCACACAGGTAGTCGATAGCGCTGAAGAGCTCGCTGGTGTTGAGTCCGAACTTGCTGCTGTCGCCGCCGCTTTCTTCCCACTTGCCGCTGCCGCTGCTGGATAGCTTGATGCGGAAGCCGATGTTGGGGCGGATGTTGAGCCGCTTGGCGACACGGTCGATGAGCTCGAGCTCGCTGAGCTTCTCGACGACGATGAAGATGCGTCGTCCCATCTTCTGGGCGAGGAGTGCGAGTTCGACGTATCCCTCGTCCTTATAGCCGTTGCAGATGATGACCGGATTGGCGTTGAGGTCGGTCATGTTGCTGGCCAGGACGGCGTGTAGTTCGGGCTTGCTGCCGGCTTCGAGGCCGATGTTGAACTTCTTGCCGTGCCCGATAATCTCTTCCACGACCTGTCGCATCTGGTTGACCTTGATGGGATAGACGATGAAGTTGGCTCCCTGGTACTCATATTCCTTGGCCGCCTTCTTGAAGCAGCTGGAGATCTTGTCGATGCGGTTGTCGAGGATGTCGGGGAAGCGCAGCAGGACAGGCGCGGTGACCTTGCGCGAGTGGAGTTCGTCCATGACGTCGGCGAGATCGACGGGCACACAGTTGCTCTTGGGCGTGACGGTGACGTGGCCGTTCTCGTTGATGGAGAAGTACTTGAGGCCCCAGCCTCCGATATTGTAGAGCTCGGCGCTGTCCTCGATGCGCCACTTGTTGATTGCTGACACGGCTATTCGGTTTGTTTTAGTCTTGTTGAACAATGCGGTTAATAATGCGAGTGCAAAGGTAACGATATTTATCGGTAATGACAATAGAGTGGGGGCGTTTTTCGGCGTGGAGGGGACAAAAAAGGCAAGGGAGGCCTGTGGCGGCGGCTCCCTTGCCATGATGTGGTCATGCCTGCGGATTTACTCGGGCCAGTTGCCCTTGAGCAGGAAGTTGATGAGAGTAGTAACGTCGGTGATGTTGACAGCCTCATCCAGGTTGCAGTCGGCGTTATCGACGCTGAGCCCGGTTGCATCGCCGCTCAACAGGTAATTGATGAGCGTGGTCACGTCGCTGATGTTGACCGCGTAGTCGATGTAGATGTCGCCACGCAGTCCGGCGGGTTCATCCTTGGTCAGACGCCAGACGACCATCATGTAGCCCGGGTTGTACTGGTAGATGGTAACGCCATCGGCATCGACCTCGGCGTTGAGCCAGTTGGACTGGAACCCATTGGGGGCGGTGGTCACTGTTGGGGGCACGGTGACGATTGCCTCGGTTGCCCCGAGCTCGGCGATGGCAAAGCCGTTGAGGTAGTTGGGCAGCTGGGGATAGAGGATGAATTCCTTATTGTCCCAGATGAAGACGAATGAGCCGTTGCAGGCACCCTTGACGGGAGGGGTGAAGACTGTGCCGGCAAAGTTGTCGCCGTCATAGGTCATCTTGACCACATTGCCGCCCATGCTGCGGTAAACATAGAGGACTGCGGGGTCACCGTTGACGTCATCGTAGTAGTTCAGAACGGTCATGTTGTCGCGGTGCAAAGCTCCGACGGAGGGGCAGGTGGCCAGGTAGCAGTTGTCAAAGTCCACTTCACCGTCGGTCACGGTGAAGATGGAGATGCCGTCGGTGTAGATGTCGGCATTGGTCTTGCCGGTGAGGTAGAGTGCTCCGTTCTCCATGAGGTCACCCTTGGCAAATCCCAGGAAGTCGCAGCGCCCGATGAGGCCGCATTCCTCGGGAACGACATACTCCTTGACGTCGCCCGTTGTGGGGTTGATGACCTTGATGGTGGCCTCGACCCAGCTGCCGGGGAAGGCGGCATTGCTCACGATGACATTGCCCGCCTGGTCGCGGGAGATGCCGCAGTTGGCGCCGCCGGGCAATTCTCCAGCCAGGCCGTTCTCGTCAAAGATATAAACGGTCTGTGCCGTCTTGTCATTGATGTAGAACTTGCCATCCATGCCGAAGCCCTGGCGCATGTCGCCGGTGACATAGAAACTGGAAACGGTGCCACCGTCGTCCCACACTCTCTCGATCTTGTAGCCGTCGGCACTGGCGCCGATGGCCATCGCTGCCATAGCAGCAATCAGTAAAAATTTTTTCATAAAGCAGTTCCTTGTTTATTAATAGTGTTAATATAAAAAGGTGATCAATTGTTATTGCGAAAAACTCAATTTTTGGGAGTGGGTAGTATCCACCGTTGTAGCAGGTCGCAAATATAAGAAAAAATGATGAATTATCAAAAAATAAGCAAAAAAACAGAAAAACTTGTCAAAAATGGTTGCTTTCGGGTGACTGTTTCAGAGAATCACCCCTATGGTGAGTCATGAGTTGGCTGAATTGTTGAAAAAATAATTCCTCAAGGCTTTGCGAGAGAATAAAAAACACTTACCTTTGCAGGAAAAAGAGAGAAAGTTTTTCCAAATATAGTATTTATTAAAATTATGGTAAATTACAAGGATTTAGGACTCGTGAACACCCGCGAGATGTTCGCCAAGGCAATCGATGGCGGATATGCCATCCCCGCATTCAACTTCAACAACATGGAGCAGTTACAGGCTATTATCAAGGCATGTGCCGAGACCAAGTCGCCTGTTATCCTGCAGGTATCGAGTGGTGCCCGCAAGTATGCCAACCAGACGCTGCTGCGTTACATGGCCGAGGGTGCTGTAGAGTATGCCAAGGAGTTGGGTTGGGAGCATCCGCAGATTTGCCTCCATCTGGACCATGGTGACACCTTTGAACTGTGCAAGTCCTGCGTGGACTTCGGTTTCTCATCCGTCATGATCGACGGTTCGTCGCTCCCCTACGAGGAGAACATCGCACTGACCAAGAAGGTCGTGGAGTATGCCCACCAGTATGACGTGACCGTCGAGGCCGAGCTGGGCGTGCTGGCCGGTGTCGAGGACGACGTTGTTGCCGAGGAGTCGCACTATACCAAGCCCGAGGAGGTCATCGACTTTGCTACCCGCAGCGGTTGCGACTCGCTGGCCATCAGCATCGGTACCAGCCATGGTGCCTACAAGTTCAAGCCCGAGCAGTGCACCCGTGACCCGCAGACCGGTCGTCTGGTGCCTCCTCCCCTGGCATTTGACGTGCTCGAGGAGATCGAGAAGAAATTGCCCGGCTTCCCCATCGTGCTGCACGGTTCGTCGAGTGTTCCCCAGGAGTATGTTGACATCATCAACACCCACGGCGGCAACATGCCCGATGCCGTAGGAGTTCCCGAGGATCAGCTGCGCAAGGCCTCCAAGAGCGCCGTCTGCAAGATCAACATCGACAGCGACAGCCGTCTGGCATTCACCGCTGCCGTTCGCAAGGTGCTGGCCGAGAAGCCCGGTGAGTTTGACCCCCGCAAGTACTGCGGTCCCGCCCGTGACGAGATGGTCAAGCTGTACAAGCACAAAATCATTGAGGTGCTGGGCAGCGACGGCAAGGCCGAGTAAATAGATAACACCTGATATCAAGTTATCGGGGAGAAATTAAAGGAAGGTCTCTTGCATCCCGAATAGGGCTGCAAGGGGCCTTTCTTGTCCAGATGACGATAAATGAGGAATATCGCTAAAATATTGATTTATAGGGATTAGAGATTTAAGGCGAAAAAATAATTCAAAAAAAGTCGCAAAAAAATTTGGTCAGTTCCCAAAACAGCATTACCTTTGCACCGCTTTACGAAACAAATGCGTTTCGGCAAGTGCGTTCGGGGTGTAGCTCAGTCCGGTTAGAGTACGCGTCTGGGGGGCGTGGGGTCGCTTGTTCGAATCAAGTCACCCCGACAACGCAAAGAGTGCTGATGATCATATTGATTGTCGGCACTTTTTTAATTTATGATCAATTAATTCGGTGAAGATGATGAAACGAATGGTATTAGCAGTGCTGGCACTGGCGACGATGTTGCCCGTGATGGCGCAGTCATGGCTGGGCGGTGACATCTCGATGATGACGTCCAATGCCCGCAATGGCGTGATCTACAAGGATTCATGTGGAGTGACGGTTGATCCCTATGACTTGTTCAAGGCTCAGGGGTGGAACATGATGCGCGTGCGCCTGTTTGTCGATCCAGCGAATGCGCCGGGCCGCCACCACGACGAGGGCGTGTGCCAGGACCTGGACTACGTTATAGGGCTGTGCAAGACCATCAAGGCGAGAGGCTTTGAGGTGATGCTCGATTTCCACTACAGCGACACGTGGGCCGATCCTGCCAAGCAATTCACCCCCAAGCGCTGGGAGGGCCTCTCGGCCAAATTGCTCGCTGACAGCATCTATCGCTATACGCGTCACTGCCTGAGCGCCTTGAAGGCAGCAGGCGTGGTTCCCGCTATGATCCAGGTGGGCAACGAGATTACCTATGGCATGGACTGGCCTGTGGGCCGCGTGGACCCGATGAAGGGTGACAACTGGGACGTGTTTACCCGCTTGCTCAAGGCCGGTTGCAAGGCGTGCCGCGAGGTCTGTCCAGGGGCTGGTATCATCATCCATACCGAGAAGGCCGGCGTGTGGGAAATGACGCGCAACTACTACGACCGCTTGCAGCAGGCCAGGGTGGACTATGACATCATCGGGCTGAGTTACTATCCCATGTGGCACGGCATGATCCCCAACCTGGGCGCGACGCTCGACTCGCTGGCGGCACGGTACCCCGCGAAGCCCGTGATGATCGTCGAGGCTGCCTATTATTACCTGCACGACGGCGTGAACCGCGGCGAGGAAGACTTCTCGCAATGCCCCCCGGGCACGATCGAGGGTCAGCGTGGATTCACTGCGCAGCTGGTGGCGGAGCTCAATCGGCACGAGAATGTGACGGGCCTCTTCTGGTGGTACCCCGAGGAGAACCGCTACGGGACGCGCCATGAGAAAAGCAATTGGGGGTTGAACCGAGGGCTGTTCAACAGCACCAACGGCCAAGCCTTGCCGGCCCTGTACGAGATGAGCAAGTTCAAGCACTAATCTCCTGGAGTGGCAACTTTGAATCCTGATATTACATGAAAAAGAGTAAATACATCGGCATCGTGTGTGCCGTTTTATCGGCTGTGTGCTACGGGACGAACCCCTTCGGGGCATTGCCCCTGTATGAAGAAGGCGTGAACACGGCTATCGTGCTGGCCCATCGTTTTGGGCTGGCCGTCATATTGCTGGCAGTGATCATGCTGATCAAGCGTATTGACTTCAAGGTCACGCGGCACGAGTTTAAGGTGCTGTTCTCGCTGGGCGTCCTGTTTGCCGCTTCGAGTATCACCTATTACCAGAGTTTCCACTTCATGGACGCGGGCATCGCATCGACCATCCTGTTTGTCTATCCCGTGATGGTGGCGGTGATCATGGCCGTTTTCTTCAAGGAGCGGGTGACGGCGATGACCGTGATGGCCATTGTGCTGTCGCTCGTGGGCATCGGGCTGCTGTACAAGGGCGGAGAAGGGGTGTCGTTGAGCATGATAGGCATTGTGCTGTGCATCCTGTCCTCGCTGGCCTATGCCATCTACATTATAGTGGTGAATCAGTCGAGCATCAAGATGTCATCGTTCAAGGTGACGTTCTATGCCATGCTCGTGTGTGAAATCACGCTGATACTTTATTCCTTCACGTCGCCGGAATTGTATCTTCATGTCCTGCCGTCGCCACGAGCGTGGAGTTTTGCTGTGTGGTTGAGCATTGTTCCCACGATCCTCTCGCTGGTGTTCATGACGGTGGCGGTGCATCATGTGGGTGCGACGCCCACGGCCATCCTGGGAGCCCTGGAGCTGTTGACGGCAGTGGCTATCGGTGTGGTGGTGTTTGGCGAAATGTTGACGCCGCGCCTCATCGTGGGCATCCTGTTCATCCTGTTTGCCGTGATGCTGGTCGTGCTGGGCAAGGACTTGCACCTGCGCACGATCACTCACGCCGTTTCCCGCCTGTGGCACTGGCGGTAGCCTGATAATCAAGAGGCTGTGTCATCATTCGGTTGCTGGCCTTTTAATCGGCCTATCGGCCGAGAAATTAAGTAAAAATTTGTATAAAAATTAAATAAAATAAATTTTTATTTTAATTTTATCAATAATTTTGTTAAATATCTCGAGCGAAGTTCGATCAAAGGTTCCAGATGCCAATTATGACATAGCCTCTTGCTGTAGATCAATCGTTCTCCTCAAGGAGGAAGATTTCGTTGACGGGCTTGTTGAAAACGGCAGACATTTTTAACGCTAATACCGTCGATGGGACATATTTGCCGCTCTCGATGGCATTGATGGTCTGACGGCTCACTCCGATTAGCTCGGCCAGTTGGGCCTGGGTCATGTGGTGTATGGCGCGTTCTACTCTGACATTATTCTTCATGAGGGACCTCCTTTCTAAACTTTTCTAGTTCATAATAGAATTTGATAATAAACAGAAAGAATACCAGGTAGATCGATAGCAGCATGATATACAACCAGTTGGTGCCGTAGACAAACAGCGTTGTCATCATGATGATGAGTCCATAACACTTGACAGCCCAGGCCATTGATTTCATCCTCAGGTTGATAGTAAACTCGTCTTCCTGCTTGAGACGGGCAAATGTGATAAAGAGCAGCGATAAGA
>JAFTFA010000282.1 GCA_017449785.1 Muribaculaceae bacterium
CAGGTTGTGGCCCTCACCAGGGATGTAGGAGTTGACCTCCTTGCCGTTGGTCAGGCGTACACGGGCAACCTTGCGCATTGCCGAGTTCGGCTTCTTGGGCGTGGTCGTGTAGACACGAACACACACACCGCGACGCTGCGGACAAGAGTCCAGAGCGGGCGATTTGCTGGTCGATTCTAGAGCAGTGCGGCCTTTTCTTACTAATTGCTGAATAGTAGGCATCTTAGTTCTTTTTGTTTTAATTAATTTTACATTTATTTTTCAGTTTGCTCCCCTGCCCTTCGGTGCCACTCAATCTCTCACGCTATCAAGCGTTTAGACGCGATTTTCGGGCCTTCCAGCGCAAAAAAGCGATGCAAAATTACACACTTTTTCCCACATGGCCAAACTTTTACCACTATTAATTTTATATATAATGTGCATCTCGGCTCGTTTTTAATCAGTTACACAGCAGGTAAATACACTTAAATCGGTAGTTTTCAAGCAGTTGCAGAAATGTGAAAATTATTCAACCTTAACATTATTTAACATCATTTAATCATGCAAAATAGCATTTTCAGGCCATCAGATGCCCGATTCTGGTCAACACCCTACCATTTACCACAATGGTCTTTCTTCGTAAAAGCGCAGGGCAAGGATACCATCACCTCACCCCATCTTCTGCTCCAAGAGCGGTACACATTATATATAATATATAGAGTGCTTGAATCGGCAATGGCCAACAGCAGGCCAACAGCAGGCCAACCGCAGGCCAGCCACGACCTACAGGTCATCGTTGACGTCCATATCCTCGGCAGGACCCTCGTCTTCATTGACCATTGGCGGAGTGTCAAGCAAATCCTTGAGGCCCTGCGGATTGAGCTTCAACAGATACTGCTCATAGGGGATGAAACGGCCACCCATGGACTTGAGGTGGGCCGTCTCGAGCTGGCAGTCAATCAGCTTGCCGCCGATGTCTTGCATGAAGCGCGCCAAATGGATCAGGGCCAACTTGGACGTGTTGGGTTCCCGCGAGAACATGCTCTCGCCGATGAAGCAGCGGTTCACCCACATGCCATAGAGGCCGCCGACCAGCTCCTTGTCGGCATTCCACACCTCGACACTGTGGGCATAGCCCCGCAGGTACATGTCGGTGTAGGCCTCTATCATGTCCTGGCCCAGCCAGGCACCCTTCTGGTTGACGCGGTTGTCCACCTCGCTGCAGCCATGGATGGCACCCTCGAAGTCCTGGTCAAATGTCACCGTGTAGCACTTCTTGTTCATCAAGGAGCGCATCGAGTGCGAAATGTGGATTTCGTCGGGGAAGATGACAAAGCGGCGCATCGGGCAGTACCAAGCCGGATAGGGCCAGTCACGGAAGGAGAACCACGGGAAAATGCCATAGCTGTAGGCCAGCAGCAGGCGTTCCACGCTGAGGTCGCCGCCTACTGCCAACAAGCCGTCAGTCTCACCCAACCGGGGGTCGGGGAAAACAATATCGTCACTGAGTTGAAATACCATGATCTGTTCCTCTCCTCCCTACTCTACTGCATCATCAAGTTCACTGATCGTCCACTCACCACCTTGCCGCAGTGAGCCGAATAGGATTTCGCGCACGAGACGGGACTTGAGCCTGTTGTGGATGACACGGTCCATCTCACGAGCGCCATACTCCTTGCTGTATCCCTCTTGCAGCAACTGTTCACGGGCCTTCTCGCCCAGGTTGAGCGTGACGCCCTTGGGAGTGAGCATCGCTTGGAGCTCTCGCAGTTTCTTGTCCAGAATCATACCCGCCATTGTCCGGTCCATGTCATTGAACACGACAATCGACGACAGACGGTTGATGAACTCGGGCTTGAAGGTCTTCTTGACCTGCTTGAGCATCGCGCTGCCCGCGGTCACTGTAGAGGCAAAGCCGACCGACGCCTGATGGGCGAACTGGGCACCAGCGTTACTGGTCATGATAAGCACCACGTTGCGGAAGACAGCCTTGCGGCCCTTGTTGTCGCTCAATGTGCCATAGTCCATGACTTGCAGTAGCAAGTTGAAGATGTCGTCGTGAGCCTTCTCGATCTCATCGAGCAGGAGCACACAATCGGGATGCTTGCGCACGGCATCGGTCAGCAAGCCCCCGTCATCATAGCCCACATAACCAGCAGGCGAGCCGATGAGCTTGGCAACCGTGTGCTTCTCGACATATTCGCTCATGTCAAATCGCACGAGTTCGACACCCAGTTCTCGGGCCAGCACGCGTGCGACCTCGGTCTTGCCAACGCCCGTCGGGCCGACGAACAACAAGGAGGCCAACGGCTTATTCTCATCGGTGAGACCGGCCTTGGACATCTGGACGGCCTCGACGACCTGCTTGACGGCATCGTCCTGGCCGTAGATACTGCCCTTGATGCGTGTTTCGAGCGTCTCCAGCCGGTCATTGTCGGCCTCGTCCATCGTCAAGGATTCCACCTTGGCAATGCGTGCCAGAACGCTGGCAATGAGCGCCTTGTCCACGCGGTTATCATCACCGTCCTTGCGGTTCATCTGCACCCAGGCCCCCGCCTCGTCAATCAGGTCGATCGCCTTGTCGGGCAAGTAGCGGTCGGTGATGTGACGGGCACTGCCTGTTACAGCAAAATTCAACGCATCGTCGTCATAGCGGACCTGGTGGAACTCCTCATAGGCCGGCTTAAGCATCTGGACAATCTTGATGGTCTCGTCGATGCTGGGCTCATCGATGGGAACTTGCTGGAAACGCCTCATCAAGCCCTTGTTGCGCATGATGTAGCGGTTGTATTCCTCATAGGTCGTCGCGCCGATAAAGCGGACGCGCCCGCCCTCGAGATAGGGCTTCAACAAGTTGCTGGCATCCATCGAGCCTTCGCCCGTCTGCCCGGCACCCACGATGTTGTGTATCTCATCGATATAGAGGATGGAGCCTTTCTCGGCGGCGATGCCGTTCATCACGGTCTTGAGCCGCTTCTCAAAGTCGCCACGATACTGGGTACCGGCGATGAGCGATCCCAGGTCGAGCTGATAGATGCGGCTTCCCTGGAGCGACTCGGGCACATGGCCGTCCTGAATGCGCTGGGCCAGGCCATAGACGATAGACGTCTTGCCGACGCCGGGCTCACCGATGTGCAGCGGGTTGTTCTTGTCCTTGCGGCACAGCACCTGAACGGTGCGGTCCAACTCGGTCTCGCGCCCGATGAGCGGATTGTGGTCGGCCAGATGGTCGTTGATGCACAAGACGTAGTCACGCCAAGAAGCGCTCTGGCGAGAATTCCTCTCCCCGGGCTCCTGATTGGCCTCGTCGCCCAGGAAGTCAAGGTCTTCACCCCATTCATCATCACTGTTCGACGCATCCTCGCTGCTGTCGCTCAGGGCTGCCAGGAAATCTCCCCGATTCTCCTTCCCGACCAGAACCTGCAGGCAGTTGGCCGCATAGGAGTCATCAAGGTCCATGATCTCGTTCAGCAGGTGAGGCACATCGGCCATGTCGTTGCCCGAGTTGGCACATTGCTGCGCGAGCCCCTTCACCATCTCCTGGTACTGATAAGAAAACATGATCACAGGGTCCGGGTCATCGGCCTGGAACGATTCCATCCCGGCAATGCGCTGGCGCAGTTTCTCGGCCACGTGAGAGATCAGGGCGTCGGACGTCACTGCGTTCAGCGCCGCGACGACAACCTCATCGTTCAGTGCCGTCAACAGCACGTGCTCGGGAGTAACCAATTTATTCCTGTTCACGCTGGCAAGCACCGAGGCATCGGTGAGCAACTTCTGGAGATGTTCTGATAATTCTATTTCGTTAGGCATGTTTAAGACTTCTTTTTTCAGTATTAGCATTAAACAGGTTCACAGGTGATTTTCAACGGGAATCCTTCCTCTCGTGCCATCGATGTGGCAATCGATGCTTTGGTCATCGCCACGTCATAGCTGTAGGTGCCCACGATGGCCTGTCCCTCGCGGTGGACGCGCATCATCAGCATCACCGCCTGGTCGGCCGACTTGTCGAACACCTGGCGCAACACCTCGGTCACAAACTCCATCGTCGTGAAGTCGTCGTTGTGGAATATCACCTTATATTGTCGTGGTTCGTCGATGTGTACCCGCTCGCGGGTTGCCGCACCCGTGCCTGTTCCTTGTTGATGTTTATCTGCCATAATTGGACTATTTCTTTGTTACCATGACAAAATTACTCAATTATTCTGATTCCAGCAAATATCGTGCCACGGGTTGTTCCTCACTGCCACAAGCGCCACCACCGAAAATGAATCTGACAAAAAAGTAACTGATTTTACCTTATATTATAAAAAAAATATTATTTTTGCAGAAATTTTGCAATGAGATTGAACTTCTCCATACTATACTTGAAACGTTCTTTCCTGGGCCCGTTGATGGCAGTCGTTTCGATGCTCGTCTTTTGTCAGTCAATGATGGGAGACACTGTTGACTCGCTCTATCGTGTCTATCACAATGCCGAGAAAGCACATCGATTTGAAGTCGTCAACCAGATGTCCAACGCACTCTATCATGGCGAAATCACCGACTCTCTCTACCAACTGAAGTCATCGTCCAAGCCCGAACTAGTCGAAGCCATGATGCACTACTTGATGGCGGAGCACTACTACGACATGGAGCAATATGAGGCCGCTCTCAACGAGGGCAAGCAGGCCCATGCCTTCACCCAGAAACGCAAAGCCGACAAACTGAGCAGCGATGTGCTGGGCGTGCTGAGCAATGCACAATTCCGCCTCGAAGATTATAACGGCGCCTTACAATCTCTGCTCGAAGCCTACAAAGTGGACAAGAAACTGGGCAATAAGGAACTCCTCAGCAGCGACCTCAACTCGCTGGCAGCCATCTACCTCGCTGTGGGGCAACCAGAACCAGGCATCCACTTCATCGAGAAAGCCATTGCCATGGAACGGGAACTGGGCCGGCGCGACCGCCTGGCAACGAGGCTGGGCATTGCCAGCGAACTCTATCTGCTCAACAACGACCCGGACAATGCCATGAGAGCCATCAAGGAAGCCTACATGATCGACCACCAGAGCGGCAAGACCGAGAAGGCCGCCGTCAGGCTAGTGCAGAAGGCCGAGATACTCAAGAGCATGTCGCGGCTGGACGAGGCCTACTCCACCATCATGCAGGCACTGCCAGAACTGGTGAAGGCCGACAACACCTATTCGCTGGCCATCGCCTATAACCAGCTAGGCGCCATCGAGCAGAAACTGGGCCACAACGACCAGGCGACAGCCTACTACAAGAAGGGGCTGGAACAGAGCATCCGCTGTGGCGCGCCCAAGGTGGAGCGCGCTGCCGAGCGCGGACTGTGGGAGACTATGCGCAAGAGCAACCCCAATGCAGCCCTGATCCACCTGGAACGATACACAACGCTCAACGACTCGATGCAGAACAAGATGCAAGCCATGAGGATGCAGGTCATCGAGACGACAGCCTACACTGTTGAGCAAAAGGAACTGAACAAGAAAAGTGAACTCTTCAGCAGCCTATTGAAGTGGGGCGGCCTGGCACTGCTCGTGATGCTTGCCGCATTGCTTACCGGCATGTTCTTCCTGTGGCGCAGGGGCAAAAAAGCACTGCACATGCAGCAGCAAGTCCAGGACATGCGCTCACACTTCTTTTCCAACATCACCAATGAGCTCCAGACCCCGCTCACGGTCGTCATGGGTGCCGGCCAGCAGTTGCTCGAAATCAAGAAATCGAGTATCGAGGAGAACCACCGACTGGGGGAAATGATTGTCAGGCACGGGACCAACATGCTCAACCTGGTCAATCACCTGCTGGACATCGAGAAGGTGAGGACAGCCGCCCAGACACCATGGCTCAAACATGGCGACGTCGTGCTGTTCCTGCAGCTGCTTGTGGACAATTACACCGCCAAGGCGCGCCAGCACTTGATCAATCTGGATTTCACTTCAACAACCAGTACATTGTATGTCGTTTTTGCGCCCGACTACTTGCGCAAGATCACCCATAGCCTCATTACCAACGCCATCCGCTACACGCCACGCAACGGAGCCATCACAGTCAGGCTCTCGACGCCCGAGAGCGGCAAGATGCGCTTGACGGTGAGCGACACCGGCAAGGGCATCCCTGCCGAAGAACGCAGACGCATCTTTGAGCCCTTCACACAGTCGTCCAACGGAGACGAGGGCGTGGAGACCGTCGTGGACCTGGCCCTTGTCAACCAACTCGTGCGAGCGCTCAACGGCACGATTACGGTCGATAGCGAACTGGGAAAAGGCACGGTATTCACTATCGACATTCCCGTGCAAACCCTGGACGAGAGAACCCCGACCGATGAGGTATTTCATATCGCCTGGCCGAGAACCGCATCATCAACACGGGCAAGAACAAGCAGAAGCCCCTCGTGTTTATCGTCGAGGACAATGAGGACGTGGCCTACTTGATCGCCTACAATCTGCAGGATAAATACGAGCTGCGGTTTGCCCATGATGGCCAAGAGGCACTCAATAATGCCCGCGAACTCGTGCCAGCCTTGTTCATCACCAGCACGAGATTGCCGCTCATGGGAGGCAAGGAACTCATCCGCCTCATTCGTGACGACGCGACGCTGAACCACATTCCTGTCATCGCCATGACCCCTATTGCCGATGAGCAAGAGCGCATGTCATGTATCGAGGCCGGGGCCGATGCCGTTCTCGTCAAGCCCTTCAACACCACGGAACTCGTCTTGCAGACGGACCACCTGATCAACCAGAATGCCCGTATGCGCGAACGATTGACCAAGACCACTCATGAAATAGCCCAGAAGTCCTCCTCCACCCCCATGAGCAAGGAGGACAAGGACTTCATCAACCGCTTGGTCGACGTCATCCATGCCCAGATGGCCAAGGATGACATCGACATGGAACACATCGCGGCCGCCATGTTACTCAGCCCCAAGCAACTGCGCTCACGAGTCATGGCCATCACCGGCATGACGACTGTAGCCTATGTCCTGCAGGTGAGGCTCAACTATGCGCGCCGAATGATTACCAGCGAGAACACCTCGCTCACCATTATTGCCACCAAATGTGGTTTCCAGAATCTGTCACACTTCTCCAAGGCGTTCAAGCAGCAATTCGGCGTCAGTCCCATGCAATTCCGCAAGAACTATGACGACGTCGGTCAAGGCTTGCCGCCAGTCAAGTAAACCCAAGCCAGCCCTAACAAGCCAACCCCAACGACAATGATAACACCCAAAGAACACGACAAGCCACAAGCCAGCGCCGAATATCAACGCGCCGAGCAAATGATCAGGCAATCCATCGCCAAGATGGACAACGAGGCCCACATCGAGTATGACTCGACCATCAAGCGGACGCCATCGATGCCAAAATGGCGGCAATGGCTCAACCGCGTGCTGCGGCTCACGACATGAGTACCGCTACAACGTTTTATTGATGAATTATCACGCATTTTTGTCAGATATTTTGTACCTTTGACCGCTGTTAGCACCCCGGGACATGAATGCAGCAGATGCTGCCTTCATGCCGGGAGCCATCGATCATTAACATATTCATCAATATAATCACGTTTTTTTATGAGAAAAATCAGTTTATTCTTTATGGCACTTGTTGCAATGACAGCGGTTGCCGGCAACCCTGTGAAGGCCGTTGACCGCAACAACCTGGACACGAGCGTATCGCCCGGCGCCGACTTCTACCGCTATGCCTGCGGCGGATGGATGCTTAACAACCCGCTTGACCCGCAGTATGCACGTTTCGGCACCTTTGACCAGTTGGCCGAGAACAGCCGCAACCAGGTGAAGGACATCATCACCACGCTGGGAACCGCCAATCCCCGTGGCAGCATCAAGCAGAAGGTGGGCGACCTCTATGCCCTGGGCATGGACAGCGTGCGCCTCAACAAGGAGGGCATGGCACCGCTCAAGCCCTATATCGACCAGCTCAAGTCACTCACCCGCGACCAGCTCATGGCCGCCATCGCCGACCAGCACAACGGCATCGCAGCGCCTTTCTTCAACTCATCGGTCATGGCCGACCTCAAGGACTCCAACACCAACATGATGTACCTCATGCAGGGTGGCCTGGGCATGGGCGACCGTGACTACTACCTGGAGAACGATGCCAACACCGTCAAGGTGCGCAACGCCTATGTCAACTACATCCAGCAGCTGTTCCAGCTCATCGGCTACAAGAAGGCCGGTGCCAAGAAGGCCGCCCAGCACATCATGTCGATCGAGACTGCCCTGGCCCGCGTTGCCATGACCCGCGAGGAGACCCGCGACTACAGCAAGCTCTACAACGTGGTGAGTATGAATCAACTGCGCGCCGACTACCCCGACATCAACTGGAGCCAATACTTTGCTGGTCTCAACATCAGCGAGTTGGACAAGGTGTGCGTCTTCCAGCCCAAGTCGCTGGCCAAGGTCAACGAGATGATCAAGAGCCTCAAGATCGAGGACGTGAAGGAATATCTCATCTTCAAGTATGCCGACGCTGCCGCTCCCTACCTGAGCGACGCATTTGCCGATGCCAACTTCGACATGTACAGCCGCGCCATGAGCGGCAAGCAGGTGAAGATGCCGCGCTGGAAACACTCGCTTGACGTGCCCAACACCATGCTGGGCGAGGCCGTCGACCAGCTCTATGTCGAGAAGTATTTCCCCGCCGACTCCAAGAAGAAGATGCAGCAGCTGGTGGACAACCTGAAGCGCGCCCTGGGCGAGCACATCGCCACCCTGTCCTGGATGAGCCCCAAGACCAAGGTCAATGCCCTGGTCAAGCTCAACAGCTTCACCGTCAAGATCGGTTATCCCGACAAGTGGCGCGACTACAGCAACCTGGACATCGACCCGAGCAAGAGCTACTGGGACAATGTGCTGGCTGCACACCGCTTCCAGGCCGAGTATGAGTACGGCCAGCTGGGCAAACCCGTGGACAAGGAGCGCTGGTTCATGACGCCGCAGACGGTCAACGCCTACTATGAGCCGTCAAGCAACGAGATCTGCTTCCCCGCCGGCATCCTGCAAGCTCCCTACTTTGATCCCAATGCCGACGATGCATGCAACTACGGCGCCATCGGCGTGGTCATCGGCCACGAGATGACCCACGGCTTTGACGACCAGGGCCGCAACTTTGACCACAACGGCAACATGGTGGACTGGTGGACTCCCGAGGACGCCGCCAAGTTCCAGCAGCTAGCCGACAAGCTGGGAGCGCAATACAGTGCCGAAATCGTAGCCGATGATGTGCATGCCAACGGCACCTTCACCATGGGCGAGAATATCGCCGACCATGGCGGACTGCGTGTTGCCTACAGCGCCTTCAAGAACACCGAGCAGGGCAAGGGCAACAAGAAGATTGACGGCTTCACCCCCGACCAGCGTTTCTTCTTGAGCTATGCCAACGTGTGGGCAGCCAACATCACCAAGGAGGAGATGCTGCGCCGCACCAAGGTAGATCCCCACAGCCTGGGCGTGAACCGCGTGAACGTCGCCATCCGCAACCTGGAGGAATTTTTCAAGGCCTTTGACATCCAGTCCGAGATGCCCATGTGGCGCGACCCCGCCGACCGCGTCATCATCTGGTAACCGTCATCGACTTGACATTTACTTTTAGCCGTTAGTGGACAACCTGCCGCTAGCGGCTAAAAGTTATTAAAACTTAAGTTTCGCAAGTAGATGACTTGCTCACTGCTTAATGTTTAAGGGTTAAAGCTCAAAGAACTATCTCTTAAAAATCTGAAAATAATTCCAGCTAAAGCCATCATCTGGCGTCTCAAAGTCCATCTTTAACCAATAACCTTTATCCTTTAACCTCAAGTTTTTAAAGTGGCTGAACCACTTTAAAAACTTGAATTAAACAGAAAAAAAATCGCCTCGTCATGCAGTCTTTTCATCCAATATGGCATCATAACAATAAAGGACGACTTTATTGGATGGACATGGAGCGTGTCATCGGGGCAGCTCTGGCAGGTGACCAGCAGGCCATCGCCAGACTCTATAACGCCTATTCCCACAAGGTGCTGGGAATATGCTATAACGTCGTGGGCAACCGTGCCGCGGCCGAGGAGTTGGCCCACGATGCCTTTGTGCTTGCTTTCTCCAAACTGGATCACCTGCGTGACCCCAATCGTTTTGACGCTTGGTTGTCGAGCATTGCGTCCAATGTGGCATTGCGCTACAAGCAACGCCACCATGCGATGGTCACGGTTCCTGTTGATGACATCCCCGACGACGCCTGGATTGCCGATGAGCCGGCAGACATGCCGGCGATGGCCGAAATCATGGCTGCGGTGAACGCATTGCCCAACGGCTATGGCAAGGTGTTCAAGATGGCAGTCATGCAGGACATGTCCCACAAGGAAATCGGCGAAATCCTGGGCATTGCCGCCCACTCCTCATCATCGCAACTGGCGCGGGCCAAGAAGATGTTGCAGCACTCGCTGGCCAAGTATTGGGCCGTCGTGCTGCTTGCACTGCTCACACCACTGGCCTTGCTGTTCCTGCGCCAACCCAAGACCATCGACGAGCAACAGCCCAAGACCGCCGAGGCCGATCAACCTACAGTTAGCGATGGCAATCAGCAAGCGACTGGGCCCGTCAGACAGCAGCGCACGGGAAGCCGCAACATGGCTATCACCGTCCCAGAGAGATATGAGCGACCCAGTGCCAGCATGACAGATACAACCAGTGTAGAAAAATCTTCTACAGGGCACACCGACACGACAACAGACCATCCCAGCCATGAGTTGCCTCACCTCAAGCTGAATGGCGACATCCACTTTGCAGACATTGGTCATCACACCACTATCCAGGCAAAGAAAGACGGCTTCAAGCGCTGGTCAGCCGATTTTGCATATACCGGCCAACCCTCCCCGGAGGCAGATCGGATGTCACCTCACAACTTTGTGGTAACCAATTATCTTATGCCAGTAGTTCCTGGGGAGTCTGATCCGACCATGACTATTGAT
Source organism: Muribaculaceae bacterium (assembly GCA_017449785.1). Taxonomy (GTDB): domain Bacteria; phylum Bacteroidota; class Bacteroidia; order Bacteroidales; family Muribaculaceae; genus Sodaliphilus. The sequence continues at coordinate 10,945 of JAFTFA010000282.1, forward strand.
AACTGGAGGGATTATGTTGCTTATCTTAACGAGTTCAGCGATATCCTGTCATCTTCCGATGAGAAATATTTCATCATGAAGCAGATCGCCAATAGCAACGAGCCGCTCAATGATGGCCAAATCGTGCGCAAGGCTCACCACCGTCTGCCACTGACCTATTCGTTGTCACTGCGGTATCAAGCCACCAATAGAATCGGGCTGGAGAGCTGCCTCCAGTACACAAGGCTCAACTCGTTGTTCCAGACGGGAGAGGGTGCCAACAGGATAGACGAAAAACAGCGCATCGACTACCTGGGCGTGCCGCTGAAAGTCTCTTATCGCATTTGGAGCGGCAAGCATGTGGGGATCTACACCTCGGCTGGTGTGACACTGGAGATTCCAGTGAAATCAACAGTCACGACAGATTATATCTTGAATAACCAGCCGCAGCTGCGCGACAGTCATCACCTGGACGTGCCGTTGCAGTGGTCAACCGGAGTGGGCATCGGCGTGCAGTACAATATCACACCGAGCATCAGCATCTTTGCAGAGCCTAGCGTGCAGTACTATATCCCCGATGGCAGCGGCATTGAGACCTACCGCACGCAACATCCATTCACCGTCACAATTCCCGCAGGCCTGCGCTTCTCGTGGTAGTTAAAATCGGCAAAATGATGCAGTCATTGGTCGGCTTGTGGTATCTTCTACATAGAAGTTATAACAGCATTAATAACCTAATAAAAAACGACTACGATGATGAAAAGAAACATTCTGTCAATTGTCCTTGCCCTTATAGCGGTGGCACAGGCACAGGCAAGTGGGTATGTTTACACGCCTTTGGTGCGCGAAGGCGTAAAGTGGGTCTACTATTATGTCAATGAGGATGGTTTCTATCCAGCTGACCCCGCATTGGGGAAAGGCAAAGTCTATATGAACCTGGAATTCAAGGGCGATACCGTCATCAACGGAGTGACCTACAAAGCCATGCACAAGTATCATGGCAAAGCCATTAACACTCAGAATGACACCGTGCCCATCTACATGCGCGAGAAGGACAAGATTGTGTATGCAATCGTCCCTGACGGCAAACTGTATCCTGACTGCCCCATCGGCAACTCCTTTTCGACCGATTTTTATGACAGCATCAGTGCAGGCAAGGAGTTCATCTTATACGACTTCAATGATCCCGTGGCTTACTGGAATCATCTTGTGAACCAATCATGTGATGATGGTCAGTATCAGCATTTATATACCGATACGATCTCAATTGGCACTCATCTGGCCAAGCAATATGTTGGAAACATGAGTGGAGGGGATTTCCGTATCATTGAGGGTGTGGGCATCGATGCATTTTCAAGTTACACTCTTTATTTCTTCATGGTGCTGCCAACAGGCAGCGGAACCTATTTTAACCTAAGCCATGTTGTCGAAGGCGGTGAAATTGTCTATAAAGGGCAGAAGTTTGACGAGAGCATTTTGGAAAACAAGCGTGGTGATGTCAATGGAGATGGCGATGTCAATATTTCGGATGTCACAGCCTTAATTGAGTTTTTGTTGAAACGATAAGTTGCTGCTATAACGATTTAGAAGAAGCACAGCAACATTTTGTCTTTTATGCATAGAGGCGGTTACCGTACTTTTGCTGGGTACGATAACCGCCTTAATTATGACACAAGACAAAGGCCAAACCGAGACCAAAGTGTGCACTTGCTCCTGGAAGTATTACGCCTCAGTCATGTGGCCGAATGAATACTACGAGGAGAACATCGGCAAAGAGTTCCTCGGGATTCTTAGTATTTTTGTTCGACAAGTAAATTCTTCATCACAAAGAGCCTCTAACTGAAAATATGATGTACCTTTGCATTATGGAAGAAAACCAAGAACTCATTAATACGCAGGAGAATCCGATTATAGCCCGATACTCAATTCTCAAAGGGAATGAGCAGCTATTTGCAGCAAAATATCTGCCCATGTTGCCCACCGAAGAAGTGCTCAGGCGCGAGATTGAGCAGCAAAAAGAAATTTTTTATCTACAGCACAACAAAAAATAGCCTGTTCTTGTTACATTTTGCTCAACTTATACGTCTAATATTAAAATGGAATTCTAAATCAAAAAGCAATGAGGCACATCGTTTTATTCTTCTCGCTTTTAGCGGCAATTGCACTGAATGCGCAAAAAATGACTGTTGAGCAACATTTAGAGGACTTCGACTTAGTAGTTAAACAAGTCGAAGACAATTATTGCGGTTTCTCAACAAAGGTAAATGCTGAAAATCTATCAACGTATGTTGATTTCAAGAAAAAACTCCGAAACCAAGTTGAAACCGGAGTCAAAAAAGGAAGAGACGCCGCTGGAGAATATACTGCTTTTTTTGCTGACTATCATCTGTTTCTTAATGACAACGGATACAATTGCACTCAAGAGTATATGCCTCAAGGCAGACAGATACCTCATTATTGGGACTCTATTGAATATGAACCGACAAAGGCCGCATGTAAAGTTACCGACCGAACATTCTTAATACGAGTTCCAACTTTTTCTGGCCAAGATCCTGATTACAAGTGGATAATAGAAAGTATAGAATCCTATCAGCAATCAGGTTGCGACAATCTGATCATTGACATCAGAGGCAACTCAGGAGGACAGGATGGTTATTATAAGCCCTATCTTGAGTTGCTGTATGATCATCCAGGAATGACCGATGGCATCGAATTCTACAATACGGCAGAAAATCGTGAGGCATATGTCCAATTAGCTGAAGGCATGG
>JAFTFA010000020.1 GCA_017449785.1 Muribaculaceae bacterium
CCTCGCCCTCGCCGATCTTGTATTTCCAGTGGGCGGCAAAGCCCCGTTCGGCGGTGTCGTCCATCTTGCGGCTGCGTATCTGCACCTCGACCCACTTGCCGTCGGGTCCCATCACCGTGACATGCAGGGCGCGGTACTTGTTCACCTTGGGCGTGGTCAGCCAGTCGCGCACGCGGTCGGGGTGCTTGGTATAGACCTCGGTGACCTCGTTGTAGATGTTCCAGCAGATGCGCTTCTCGGCACTCTCGTCGTCGCACTCAAAGATGATGCGCGCCGCATACAGGTCATAGACCTCCTCGAAGGGGATGTGCTTGGTCTGCATCTTGTTCCAGATTGAGTAGCAGGACTTGACGCGGGCATTGAACTCATACTTGAGGCCCATGTTGTCCAGCCGCTCGCGGATGGGGGCGGCAAAGCGGGCGAACAGCTCGTTGCGGCTCTCCTCGCTGGCGTCGATCTGACTGCGGATGCGTTGATAGTCGGCCGGATGATTGTACTTGAAACTCAAGTCCTCGAGCTCGGTCTTGATGGCATACAGGCCCAGGCGGTGGGCCAGCGGCGCATAGACATAGAGCGTCTCGCCGGCAATCTTGTACTGCTTGTTGGGGGGCATGGACGAGAGGGTGCGCATGTTGTGGAGGCGGTCGGCCATCTTGATGAGCACGACGCGCACGTCCTCGCTCATGGTGAGCAGCAGCTTGCGGAAGTTCTCGGCCTGCAGTGAAGCCTGCTCGCCGAAGATGCCGCCCGAAATCTTGGTCAGCCCGTCCACGATGCGGGCAATCTTGTGCCCGAACTGGGCCTCGATGTCCTCGACCGTGTAGTCGGTGTCCTCGACCACATCGTGCAGCAGGGCGGCGCTGATGCTTGTGGAGCCCAGCCCGATCTCCTGTATCACGATGGTCGCCACGGCGATGGGGTGCATGATATAGGGCTCACCGGAGCGGCGACGGATACCCTTGTGGGCTTCGCGCGCAAACTTGAAAGCCTTGTCGATGATTTCCACTTTCTTGCGGTGGTTGCTTGACAGATAGCTGTTTAACAAGTTCTGGTAGGCCTGATTGATCATCTGGTCTTCCATCTCGGGTGATATGTTGTTGTTGGGCATAATCGGTCACAAACTTTTAATCGAACTACAAAGGTAATAAAAAGTTTATAGTTCACGGTTTAGTGTTCACAGTTTTTTATCCTTGGCCCTGGCTGAGCGGGCGGGTGCCCAGGGTGGGGGCGGTGACGTTGAAGCGGCGTTTCCAGTCGCCGGTTGCCGTGTGCAGCCACACGCTGCCCTCGGTAATGGTGATCTCGTTGACGGGCGAAATGTCGGGCGGCAGGCGCAGGATGGCGCGCACGCGGCCGTTCTGGTCACAGATCTGCAGCCCCATGCCGGTGGCGACCCACAGGTTGCCCTTGCCGTCGAGCGCGATGGTGTGGATGTCGAGCGGACGGCTGTTATCGTCGTTGTGGAGCCAGTAGAAGGGCTCGCCGCAGGTGGGCTGGCCGTCGCGCAGGATGTATTGCCACACGGCGTTGCCGGGCGTGTCGGGGATGATGGCGATATTGGTCAGGTCGGGGTAGATGATGCGCTTGACCGGGGCACCCGCTGTGCCGTTGCCCATCTTGACCCAGCCCTTGTCGTCCTCGACGAGCAGGTCTTGCAGGAAATCGTTCTTGCTCACGCCAGCGACGGGCTGTGCGGGCCAGTCGTGCCACATCCACTCCATGACTTGGGAAAAAATCTGTGTCGAGCGGGTGACGTTGTGGCCGCCGTCGCTCCAGTCACACTTCACGTCATATCCGGCAAACTCCAGCGCGCTGGTTAGCAGCTGGTTACCCTCGTACCAGTGGCCGAAAAGGGGATTCCACGCGTCATTGCTGCCGTCCTGGATGAAGATGCGCAGGGGGAGCGGCTCGGTCTTGCGGACCAGGGCCTGCAGGTCGCCCGCGCCGCGCATTGCCACAAAGGTGCCCACGCCCGTGAACACCTTGCCGAACAGGTCGGGACGGTGCCAAGCGGCGTTGAAGGCAGCGATGCCGCCGCTGCTCAGGCCGAAGATCATCCTGTCCCCCGGACGGCGTGACAGGCGGATGGGCTTGCCCGCCGTTGTCTCCATCTGTTCCACGGCGGGCAGCAGTTCCTCGTCCAGGAACCGGGCAAACTCACCGGTCGTGCTGTCAAACTCGTAGCTGCGGTTGTAGCGCAGCACCGTGCCCTGGGCGTCGCGGATGAGCCCCGGTTGCAGGAACACGCCGATGGTCGTGGGCATCTTCTTGGCGGTGATGAGCGAATCCATGACCCGGGGCGCATGGCACAGCACGCCGTCGAGCCCCACATAGAGCGCCGCCGGCCGCTTGCCGTCATACTGGTCGGGAATATAGACCTGGAACGTGTGCACCGTGCCGGGATAGATGCCGGACTGCTCCAGCGTGCCGTCGAGCAGCACATGGCCTGCCGCCAGCCGCAGTGCGGCGGTGAAGAGCAGAAGCAGGATGATTTGTCGTCTGGTAGTCATGTTGAATGTAATGCGAATTGTTGGCGCAAACTTACTAATAATGTGGCACATCGGCAACAGATTGCGATTAAAAATGGTGATATTCCCGCCCCAGGGAAAAAGCAACGTGCGCCCCCTGGCCATTCAGGGAGCGCACGCGCTATCTTGTGTAGAAGAATTCCGGTGTCAGACGGGGGTGTCAGAGGACGCGGCAGGCGCCGACGTAGCGGCGGCTGTAGTAGTCCTCGGTGTTCTTGCTCTCGGTCACGCCGCTGCTGCAAGCCGAGTGGATGAAGTGGAACGTGTTGTCGTCGTTGACGCGGGTGACGATGCCCACATGGCCCACACCACCGCGGCCCGAACGGCCCTGGAAGAATACCAGATCACCAGGCTGCAACTCGCTCTTCTTGACGCGCACACCATCAAAAATCTGCCCCCTCGACGAGCGGTCCAGGTCGATGCCGAAGCGCTTGAACACATAGCTCGTGAAGCCCGAGCAGTCAAAGCCCTTGGGCGAGGAGGCACCATAACGATAAGGCGTACCGCGGAAGCGGTAAGCGTAGTTGATGACTTGATCGACGATGTTGTTGCGGCTGTTCTGTTCCAGCTGTTCAAGAACGGTGCCCTGCTTACGCGACTCCAGTCGCTGTGCCTGGGCCGAGAATCCGGTAAAGGTGATTGCAATAATAAGGAATAATGCCGATAAACTTATTTTACTGTTGATAAAACTCATAATTGTTGTTTTAGTGGACTGGAAAATCCGCTCATCGGCGGCTTTTTCGTTAAGGGTGTCGAGAACGATTTTCAACACCGTGCGCCCTGGTTTGTGATGCAAAGGTAGCCCAATCGGGCAACCCGACCAAACATTTTAAACACTTGTAAACATTTCCCGGAAACGGCGATTTTAACAAATTGTTCCACGCCAAACCCCATGAAATCGGGGCTCGCGGATGGTGGCAATGTTTAATTATTGGAAATTTAAAATGAAAAAGTTTACACTTTTTAACATTAAATGGCATCCTATAAGATTTATTTTTTGGATTTTTGCCACAAAATGTGATGGTCAAGTCATGAAAAAAGGCATCCCGATTGGCATAATGTAATCGAAATGGCCTTATTTAAATGAAAAGTGATTTTGGGGCGTTTTGAGAGGCTCCTGCCAGGGCGCTTGACGTGGAACATTTTCCATCCTGGCACCCGTTACATTCCCCTCGCCGCGAAAGCGGATGTGTCAAAATTCCGTTGCTGGCTTTTCAATCGGCCAAACGCGATCTAATTTTGCGACAAAAGAAATATGAAACACCCGCGTGTGCCTGCAGCCGGGGGTGGGGCGGTGGCAGGGCAACGTCAGTTGGTGATGACGTAGCCGCCGTTGCTGCTCAAGACGCGGTACTGGCGCATGCCCACCTTGTTGTTGATCGCCACGCCGCTGACGGGGCCACCGGCACCCATCAGGGGATCGTAGTGGGAGTTGCAGCGGGGGCACACGGCTTCGAAGTTCTCATTGCTGATTGACAAGGTGATATCGGGGCTTGCCTCGACTGGGCAAGACAGGTCATAGGCCAAGGGACCGTCGATGCCCATCATCAACAGCACGCCGCCATAGCCGGTGTAGGTGTTGACGTTGTAAGGGAAATTGGAGGGGATGTTCTTCATGCGGTTGAAGATGCGGTACTCGCCCATGCCGCTCACGCCATAGGTGCTCCACAGGGCATAGCTGCCCAGGTCGATGCGCACCGAGTAGCGCGGCACGGTCTTGTTGTCAATGTGGTCACATGAACTGGCGGCTACCATCGTCAGCAGGATGGCAAATGCTGCAAAAACCTTTGAAAATCTCATCTTATTGTCCTTTATTTTGTCTTATTAACGTAAAAAATGGTCATTTGATTGTAAAAATTCCCAGAAAACTGTAATTTTGCATCCATTAAAACCATTATTTAGGCATGGGACCTCTGTTTTCGATCATTACCGTCACATGGAATGCCGCTGACGTCATCGCCCCGACACTGGAGAGCGTGCAGCGACAAACGAGCAGTGACTATGAGATGCTTATTATCGATGGCGCGTCGACCGACGGGACGCTGGACATCGTCAAGCGGGCGTCGATCTCCTCGTTGCGCGTGTTCAGCGAGCCCGACAAGGGACTCTATGACGCGATGAACAAGGGTATCGCGCGCGCCCAGGGGCGTTACCTGATCTTCCTCAATGCCGGGGACGCCTTTGCCAGCGACACCGTGTTGGCCCGGCTGGCGATGCTCACCAGTGACAACCCCGGTGTCATCTACGGCCAGACACAGCTGGTGGATGCCGACCGCGAGGTCGTGGGCAACCGCCACTTGACGGCGCCCAAGCGATTGACCGTCGATAGTTTCCTGCGAGGGATGGTGGTGTGCCACCAGGCCTTCGTGGCACGGCGCGACCTGGTGCCCGAGTATGACTTGAACTACCGCCTGAGTGCCGACTATGACTGGTGCATCAGGGTCCTGAAGAAGTCCCCCCTCAATGCCTATGCCGGGCGAGTGCCCATCATCAGCTATCTGGCCGACGGCATGACGACCCGCCACCACCGCAAGTCCCTGTGGGAGCGTTACCGCATCATGTGCCACCACTATGGCACCGGACAGGCCACGCTGGCCCACCTGGCCTTCATCCCGCGGTACCTGCGGCGACGCCTGCGCGGTAGTGCCAACCGTCAGTGATGACGGTTGCCCGGATACCGATTAAAAAAGAGCAATTAACCTTGAGACGATACATATTAACGACATGAGCGATAAGAAATCAGGCAATATCATCAAGCGCGGCTGGCGACGCTTCAAGAGCTGGTACAAGGGATTGTACCGCGGTCGCCCCTGGTGGATGAAGACCCTAGCCGCCATCGGGAAGTTTATCGTCCTGTTCCTGCTCTACTTGCTTGCCGTCGATGTCAACCTGCTGTGGCTCTTCGGCAAGTCACCGAGCACTTACAGCATCATGCACCCTCGCAATCCCGAGGCCAGCTATCTGTACAGTGCCGACGGCAAGACCATCGGCAAGTACTATGACGAGAACCGCACGCCGGTGGCCTATGACTCGATCAACCCGCAGTTCTTCAAGGTGCTCATCGACACCGAGGACGAGCGCTTCTACCATCACCACGGCATCGACTTCAGCGGCCTGGGCGCCGCGGCCAAGGATATGGTGCTCCACGGCCGTCCACGCGGTGCCAGCACCATCACCCAGCAGCTGGTGAAGAACATGTTCCGCACGCGCAGCGACTACTCGACGGGCCTGCTGGGCTATATTCCCGGCGTGAAGATGCTCATCATGAAGAGCAAGGAGTGGATCATCGCCACCAAGCTGGAGATGTTCTACAGCAAGCAGGAAATCCTCGAGATGTATGCCAACACGGTGGACTTCGGCAGCAATGCCTTCGGCATCAAGACGGCGGCCAATACCTATTTCAAGACCACGCCGCGCCAACTCAAGATCGAGGAGAGTGCCGTGCTCGTCGGCCTGCTCAAGGCTACCAGCACCTACAATCCCCGCATCAACCCGAAGAACAGCCTGCGCCGCCGCAACCAGGTGCTCAAGAACATGGTCGAGCGCGGCGACTTGACCGAGGCACAGTATGACTCGATCTCGTCGTTGCCCATCGACCTGAAATATACGCTCGAGAGCAGCTATGACGGCGTGGCGCCCTACTTCCGCGAGGCGGTGGCCCGCGAGGTCGAGGAGATTGCCAAGGCCAAGGACCTGAAACTGGACCTGGAGCGTGACGGCCTCAAGATCTACACCACGCTGGACTCCCGCATGCAGGAGTATGCCGAGCAGGCGGTCAGCGAGAAGATGAAGGTCGTGCAGCAGAACTTCAAGAGCCACTGGGGCAACCAGGACTGCTGGCTCGACGACAATAACCAGCCCATCGCCAACTTTGTCGAGGACAAGGCGCGCAACACGCCCATCTACCACGAGTTGCTGGCGCGTTATCCCAACGACCTGGACTCGGTCAACTACTACATGAACCAGCCCCACATGGTGCACCTGTTCGACTACGAGAACGACTCGCTCTACATGGAGATGAGTTCGATGGACTCGGTGCGCTACATGCTGCACTTCATGCACTGCGGCTTCATCGCGATGGAGCCCGGCACGGGCCACGTCAAGGCCTGGGTGGGAGATGTGGACTTCGACACGTGGAAGTATGACAAGGTGCGGGCCAAGCATCAGCCGGGCTCGACGTTCAAGCTCTTTGTCTATGCGATGGCGATGGAGCGCGGCATCATGCCCTGTGACCGCCGTCTCGACGAGTATATCGACACGCTGGTCTATAACGAGGAAAAACAGGAGATGGAGCACTGGCGGCCCACCAATGCCAACGGCACCTTCTCGGGAGCCGAGATGACCCTGCGCGGCGCCTTTGCCCAGAGTATCAACAGCGTCACCGTGCGTGTGGCCCAGGAGGTGGGTTTCAGCGAAATCGCGCAGCTGGCGCGTGACATGGGCATCAATTCGCCCCTGGAGCCCAAGCCCGCCCTCTCGCTGGGAGCCAGCGACGTCGATCTGATGGAGCTGGTCAATGCCTATTGCACCGTGGCCAACGACGGCATGAGGAACGACCCTGTCATCGTCACCCGCATCGTGGACCGCGACGGCAAGGAAATCTACCGTGCGCCCAGCCGCCAGGAGCGTGCCATGTCCTATCGCTCGGCCTGGCTCATGCAGCAGATGCTCATGGCTTGCCGCACCGATGCCGGCGGCACCGCCATGGCCCTGAACGGCTATGTGACGCGTCCGCTCTATGACGTGGACCTGGGCGGCAAGACCGGCACCAGCAACCGCCATGCCGACGCGTGGTTTGTCGCCGTGTCGCCGGGCCTGGTGTGCGGCTCGTGGGTCGGTGGCGAGTACAGGCAGATCCACTTCCGCTGGGGTGCCCTGGGGCAGGGCAGCAAGACAGCATTGCCCATATGTGGCCGCTTCCTGCAACTCGTGCTGAGCGATCCTCAGTTCCAGCGCTACCACAGGCGTTTCGAGCCGTGCAAGGAGCCCATCAGCGCCGACTTGTATTCGGGTTGCTCGGCCCTGGGTGAGATCGAGGAACTGGACTCCACGTTGCTCGACTTTGACGAGGACAGCCTGGCCATCCCCTTGACCGACGACTTCAACCCCGACGAGAAACTCGAGGAACCATCTGCAGTGCCTGATTCGGTTTAGGCAAGAAGGACGACCATATCGTCGCATGACATTGCTTGCGGGCCAGTCATTTGATTTCGTTTCAATGACTGGTCCGCACGTTTTTATGTCCACTGGTGGATAGAAGTGTAAAAAAATTAGACAATTTTTACCCCCAAAAGATGATTTATCGGTTTTTGCCTTGGGTAATATTTGTATAGGCGTGTTGCAAAAGCTATATTTGTGGCCTGCAGTAGTTTGACCATTTAAAAACTTAATGACAATGAAAAGAATACTTTTATCTCTCATTTTACTGTTTGCCGCCACTGCGGCTATCCGTGCCCAAGACCAGCCTGTGCAGACCGAACCTCCTGTCATCGTTTGTGATGTAGATGCGTGGTTCGGTGTCGCTAACATTTCTGCCTATGGCGAGGGAGAAATTCACCTTTATGTTGACGGCAACGAAGTCGAGAATCCTCTCAGCATTGCTTCCCCCGATTGTTTTGGATGGACTATGGATGTGGTCGCTATGGCTCACGTTGATGGTCAAATCGATGGCTATGCAACCGCTGTGTGTACAATTCCTGATGCCAGATTGCTGATGGGTGAGATTGTTATCGGCGATCCCAATGAAAATGGTGAAGTTTTTGTCGCCTACATCGGTGGCAACGAGCCTGTATCCATCTATGTTACTGTTAACGGAGTGGAGGCGCAGGTCGTTAATAACTATGTCACAGTCGGCGAGGGCGAGAGTGTTATCGATGTTACAGTTTCTGGCGGACGGACGTGTCAAATGGAGGGCCAATCAAAGACTGTGACCTATACGCCTTTTCCCATTGAGCAGACTGCCGCTCCTGTGATTACGGTTCAAGGTCCAAACATTGACCTGTATCCTGATGTTTTTGATGTCTTCACCACTGTCTTCATCGAGAATGCTGTTGAGGATTCCTATGCCGATATCTACTATGCGATAACTAATCAATGGGATGATGAGTATGTGAATTGGATGATTTATGATGGACCTATAACGTTTTCTCCAGGCGAATATTTCATTAAGGCCTATGCTGTAGCCCCGGGGAAGGCACCAAGTGAAGTCGTGAACATAACATTTTCTGCAATGCCGGTTCCTGAATTAGTATATCTCTATGATTTCATCGTGGATGGAATCTATTATAGGTATCGTGGCAGTGATGAGGTCTGGGTGACTACCGAAGGTTTGGAAAGCCATGACTATAACCCTTGGCCCCACCCTCATTCTCTTTGCTACTCAGGAGATGTGGTGATTCCTGAAAGTGTTGAATATGAAGGAAAGACTTATAGGGTGACAGGCATTTATCATGAGGCGTTCTGGGGGTGCAAAGTGACAAGTCTCGACTTGCCCTCTACAATGACTGAAATTGGAGAATGGAACTTTAATAACAGTCCTGACGATCCGAAATATTTTGTGTGTAGGGCGATAACTCCTCCAAGGGTGGCAGAAAACTACTATGGCAATCATTTCGGAAACGGCCAGACGCTGTTTGTCCCTGCTGAATCACTACAGGCCTACCGTGTCCACAGCGTGTGGAAGAATTTTGGACGCATCGTGCCGTTCCTCGGGGCTGGGCCCGGCGACGTGAATGGGGACGGCCATGTGAACATCAGCGACGTGACAGGCTTGATCAATGTGCTGCTCAAGGGTGGCGACCTGCCTGCCTACTGTGACGTGAACGGCGACGGCCAGGTGACCATATCTGACGTCACCGCCCTGATCAACATGCTGCTGAGACAGAATTGATAAGGCATGACAGCATTGTGAAGAACGAGGGCGCGGTGAAAAATGAAGCCGCGCTCTCGATTTTTTGCCATCCGGGGGCTGCCCAATCACGTGCCAGGAAACGCGAAGTGTCAAAAAATTAGACAGTTTAGTGTATAAAATTTTGACACTTTGAGTTTTTCAAGGAAAAAAAGTTGCCCGACCGTTTGGCCGGGCATAATTTTGTGTCAGCAAGACGGGGACACCGTTGAGCGATCAATAAAGTGAAATTCAGTTAATGAATATGGTTATAAATAATAAAACGAAGTGCTAGAGGTTTTTTCTAAGCCATAATGATGATTACCCGCGCGAGCGGCGAGCATCAGACGAAGCTGTCTTGCTAGGAGTGAACACACTGGATTAAGCATTGCCCATCTGCCGTGGCAGTGCTTTTTTTTTGGTGTAGCAAGGCTATTACGGTTGGCTATCGGTATCATTAAACGCCCTGCGGGGAGAGGCAACCCTGTGAATCATAAAAATGGACCATTGTTTCCCCTAGGGGGCAGTAGCACGGTGAGTGGGGGGCGGATGCCTCCAGGCTGCTCGGATGATTCAGTTGTTGAGATATTGGGGGGCGCGTTGTCAGGTGGCGCGGGCGTCGGTGGCGAGCAGGCGGTGGCCCAGGCGGCAGTAGATGCACTTGCGGGCCTCGCAGTAGTTGCGGCGCAGCTGTATCAGGGCCTGGCTCGTGAGGGCGTCGTCACACTTGATGCCGGCGGCCTGGAACATCGCCACGATGCTGTTTTTCTCGGGACGGATGTCCTCGAGCAGGGCGATGGCGCGGTCGGTCATCTGGTAGTCGTCGGTCATCTCGCCGCGGGCATAGTAGAGCGGGGCGACGGTGTTGATGAGCACGATGTCGATGCTGCTGCTGGACAGGGCGCGTCCTGCGCTGGGCGACGGCTTGCCGAAGGAGTAGTGGGTCGTCCAGTAGCCGCTCAACTCCAGGTCAAACAGCTCTCGCAGCTGCTTGGTGCCATCGGCATGGAGGATGTCGTCCATCAGGTTGAAGCCCCCGTGGACAAACTGGGCCAGCAGGGCGATGCGCCGATAGGGGAAATTCTGGGGACGGCTGCGGAACAGGCGCCAGGCCGTGCCCTCGATGGGACGCAGCGAGAACTTGTTGGCCAGGAAGGCATACTCGCGCATCAGCTGCCGGTAGTAGGGCTCCTCGCTGTGGGCACCGCCCAGCAGACCTGCCTGGCCGAAGAGCAGCGCCTCGACTTGCAGGATGGAGTCGCTGTGCTTGTGCAGCAGGCGCAGTGGCGTCACCCTGGCCAGCCGCTCGAAGGCATCATTGTTGATGCCGAAGCCCAGTGTCCTGGCCAGCATCACATAGCAGATGTCCTCCCAGCTGCCGTGGAAGCGGTCATAGAGGTCGCGCACGCGGTCCACCTTGCCGTGCAGCCGTTCAAAGGCCAGCGCCTCGATCCACTCGGTGACGGTCAACCGGGGCACCTCCTTGAGCCGGGCGGCGCAGGGCAGTTCTACCCGCGCGTTGACCAGCCGGTCATAGCACTCGTTGAAGCGCGGCGACACCTTGAGCTCCACCTGCGGGATGAGTTCGCCGTTGATGCGGTGGACGGGGGCGTCGTCCTTCTCGACGACGTGCAGGATGACGCTGTCATAGGCCGGATCCTCGTCGTGGTGATGCCGTTTCCAGTCGCTGGCGCGCACGTGGATCTCGACATTGCCCACCCAGGTGTGGCCGTCGATCTCGACCTTGGCGTTGAAGAAGTCGGGCCCGGCGTCGGTGTTGAGCAGTCCCGGGTCGATGACGCGCACGCGGCGGCCGTCGCCGGTCACCATGTCCTCGCTGAACCACAGCTTGTGTTGCCAGATGTATTGCAGCAGACCTTCCATAGTGCCCTCCTAGATCAGATCGCCCCGGCCGGGCCGGTATAGAATGAAGTGGTCGTCCTCATAGATGACCTTGTAGTCGCCCTCCTCGAGGAACTGGTTGAGGACTTCCAGCTTGCGGTTATCGCGGTAGGTGTCCTGCTGGCCGTAGTCGGCCCTGAAGTCGTCCGTCGGCTCGCTCCAGTACATGCCCAGGGGGTTGAACTTCTGCTGCAAGACGAGCGGGAAGCCCTTCTTGGGGGCCTGGGCCAGTTTCTTCTTGAGCATGGGGGCGCTCAGCTGCTCCACCCACGAGCAGCCGATGTAGGGGCGGGTGTGGGTGAGGTAATTGACGAGCGGTGCGCTGCCATAGGCCATGAGCGTCGTGCCCGGCTTGACGTGAGGCGCGATGCCGTGCAGCATGGTGTTGATGATGTCGGCGCGCTCGCGTGTGGTGTAGATGTGGGCGGCGCGGTCGTTGTCGATGGTGTATTGCTTGTGCCACAGGGCGCCGCCGTCAAAGTAGGCCCCGTCGGTGACCATGCGCAGGGCACACACGGCGATCAGCACCAACGGGAACGCCACGCGGCAGCGTCGCAGCCACCACAGGGCGGCCACTGGAGCGATGGCCCAGGCCACGATAGAGCCGTTGTTGTAGGCCCCGTCACTGCCCAGGGGCATCACCAGCATCATGCCGATGCCCAGCAGCGCCATCCAGGTCAATCCCGTGCGGTCACGCCTGTGCTTGACCATGACCATGATGCCGCCAGCCATGCACATGACCCACAAGGGCTGCAGCGGGTGCATCCTCATCACCAGCCAGACAAAGACGGCCAGCGCGGCCGCCTTGGCACCCCAGATGACCCACGCGGGCAAGGCTCCGCGGCGGGTGTGCGCCCACCAGTAGAGCGCGACGGGAACGGCCAGCTTGACGGCTACCCATAGCTCGGTGGCATAGAATTGCAGCTGCACCATGATTATCTGGCCCGTGGTGTGTGATGCCGTGCCGCTGTCGTCGCCGGCGATGTCGTGCAGGTCATGCAGCACGTTCAGCAGGCAGGTGTAGTGCCGCTCGGGCATGAGGGCGAGAACGATGCCGACTGCCGCGGCCGAGCCCAGCAGGAACAGCAGGGACAGCATGGCGGGGCGTCGCCAGGTGGTGCCGAGGCGCCCACGGTCGGCCCAATAGCGGATGAGCGGCAGGCACGCCATCGACAGGCCCAGCACATTGGGGATGCGCACCAGGATGTTTAATCCGGCAGCGGCTCCGGCCAGCACGACCAGCCAGGCCTTGTCGTGCTCCATGCCGCGCCACAGCAGGGCAATGGCAAGGGTATAGAACACGATGGTGCACAGGTCGTAGCACAGGGTGTAGGGCGGGGCGATGAAGGTGGTGACCACCAGGGCGCAGCCCAGCGCCAATGCCCCCTCGTCAACGTGGCGGCGCAGCGCGAGATAGAGCACGATGCCGCACAGCGTGTTGAACGCCACGCCCAGCAGGCGCATGCCGCACATGCCCATCGACGGGAACAAGCCTTGCAGCGTGCCGCCAATGACACCGCTCAGGTAGTACATGAAATTATACTCGACGCTCTCGGGATGAGAGAAAATGTTGTCATAGAAGGTGAGGTAGAACCCCGCGTCGGCAATGTCCATGCCGTAGAACACGCCCAGCAGCTGGTAAAGGACAAGCAAGAGCAGTACCGGCCAAAAGAGTTTCCCGCCATAGTGCTTGACGGCGGGCATCTTGTCCATCGTTGTGTCAAAGTCGCCCAGGTAGGCCTCGTCGGCATGGGAGAGCATGGCCAGGTCGCCACGGCTGTCGCCGTAGGCCACCAGCGGCCGCTGCTCGACGTCGGGCACGGCCTGGAGGATGCGGCGCCACTTCTCCTCCCCGTTGCAGTTGGGCATGGCAAAGCGGCCTGTCATCATGCCCTGGTCATCGACTTCCACCTCGGTGGCAAGGACGGTCACATCCCTGCCGCGGAACCACGGCTCCACCCACTCGCGCAGGCTGGCCGTCACCACCAGCACCTGGTCGCCGCCGGCCAGGGCGTTGTCCATGATGTGGCGCGCCCGGGGACGTTCCAGGTCGGCTTGCCTTGACTGGAACTGTTCACACAGCGACCGGAACCGGGAATAGGGCATCCCCTTGACAAAATGACCGATGAGGCGCTCCTTGGCCTGGCCGCCCTTGAGGATTCCCAGCTTGAACATCACGATCCACGGCAGGCAGACGAGCAGCCCCCACCAGTAGGCCCATTTCCCGAAGGCGAACTTCAGGAAGCAGGGCAGCGTGTCACGCAGGGTGTAGGTGCCGTCAAAGTCAAATGCCACCGTTCGCTTCATCTCAACAATAGATAATAAGGATGAATGTGAGAATCCACCCCAGCACGCACAGCTGGATGAAGTGGTCGCGGAAGAGGACCTTGGTGGGGCTGCCGGTGCGGTTGCCCACCACAGTGAGTTGCAGGTAGCGCAGGATGCCCGCCAGCACAAACACCGCTGTGCAATAGACATACCGGCTGTCGAACCTCACGGCGACCTCCTCGCTCATGGTATACATCATGTAGGCCACGATGGTGACCGTCGCCACCAGCGTGAGCGCCATGTTGACAAATTGCAGGTTATAGTTGGCCGCGCCGCGCCTGACGACGGTGCCTTTCTCGGTCTGGATCATCACGTCGTCGCGACGCTTGCCCAGCACCAGGAACAGAGCGAGCAGGAACGTCATGACCACGATCCACTGCGACGGCACGATGTCGCCCACGATGGCTCCCGCCAGCACGCGCATGACATAGAACGAAGCCACGATGAGCATGTCGATCAAGTCCACATGCTTGAGCCACAGGCTGTAGGCCACATTCAGCACCATGTAGCTCAGCAGCAGCCAGATGAGGCCCGGGACAAAGGCCAGGGTGAGCCCGATGGCTCCCGCGGCACAGGCCACCATCGCCGCCCAGCCCGCAGCGACGCTCACAGCTCCCGACGCGATGGGACGCTGGCACTTAACAGGGTGCAGGGCATCGGCCTTGCGGTCCAGGATGTCGTTGAGACAATACACGGCACTCGCCGCCAGCGAGAAGATGGCAAAGCACAGGCACGTGAGCGCCAGCAGGTGGGGATCGCTGAATTTCTTGTCGAAAAACAGCGGCAGGAACACGAAGGCATTCTTGCTCCACTGTGCTGGCCGCAGCAGTTTTATGATGGGTGGCAACATAGGTTGGCGGGTTTATAAATAATGTATCCACAAAGGTAATGCTTTTAGCCGAAAAAAAGAAAAAATTAAAATTTTCCTTAAAAAATTTGGTCAGGTCAGAAATTCGCCATATCTTTGCACTCGCTTTTGAAAAGGTACCTTAGCTCAGTGGTAGAGCAGTGGACTGAAAATCCGCGTGTCCCTGGTTCGATCCCCGGAGGTACCACATCAAAAACACGAAGCGACCGACTGCCCGCGCAGCCGGCCGTTTTTCTTGTGTGGGGGGGATAGAAGAGTCAGTGTTATCTATAGATGAGTGACTTGATGGTCGTGGTGTGGGTCCCGTTGCGGGCCACGACGATGTTAAAGCCCTTGAAGGGCGTGGAGCTGCCATGTCCCAGTAAATCATAGTACATGATGACGGCATCATCATCGGCCACGATCTGGTCGATGGACGTCAACACCGGTTCGTCGGGCAGCTTCAGCGGGTAGATGTCAAACCATGGTGTGAGTCCGCTCTCGAGATAGGGTTCAAAGGATTTTGCCGCCCTATTGGGGCCACCGTGCCTGTCGTCCATCGTCATCTCTTTTTTATACGGCGACACGGCATAGAACGGATAGTAGCCGTTCTCGACAAGCACCGGCGGTTCTTCATAGAGGTCTTCTTTTATCACCAAGCCACCCTTGATGGCATACCTGTTGATGCCCTGCTCATCGTCGGGTGCAGGCATGTAGAACTCGTTGTTGTCGTGGCCCTTCTTGTTGACGATGTGCTTGTCGAGCATGAGCGTGATGCTGGGCGCAGCGGCAACAAAGTGCACCGAGAACGTCTGTGAGTCAAATACCGAATTATTCCTGCAATAATCGTGAAAAATTATTGCAAATCGCTCATTCTTACAACAAAAAAGTAAGAAAGTATTACTTTCGGTAGTTATCGGCAAGCTCGTTATGTTCTTGCAGATCACCCTAATGGCGGGAAGCACATAGCCAACAGTGGGAAGCCGGCTGTAAGCCCTGGGGCATCGATAAGGAACCTGATATTAGATGAAGGATGAGAATTTTTTGAATCTTAACCTCAGTAATAACATGATTACCGATTATTTTGTACCTTTGCGAGGTGGTATCATAAGCACAACCTAAGAATAAAATGCACCTATAACTAATTAATCTATGTTTGTTATGAAAAGAAAAAAGACATTTTTCACTTTACTTGTGTACGCTTCTATGATGTCTTCAATGGGCTGCCTGAGCGCCCAAGCGCAGAAGCTGGATGCTCCCGACTGGAGAAAACTTCATTACCTGTCAGAGGAAGAAATGCGCACTCCGTTGAGGAGCACCAGGCTCACCGAAACACCCGCACCAACCGAGGCACCCCGCTTTGTAGCCGAGTTTGAGCCCATGCAGGGCGTGACGATTCGCTATCCGCTGGGCATACCGGTTTCCCTGGTTAAATCGTTGGCCGATAACTGTCAGGTGTACTGCATCGTGCAGCAGACCCAACAGTCAACGGCACGGTCGCGTTTCGTCAGTGCTGGGGTGAACATGGATCGGGTCACCTTTGTGAACGCAAAATCAGATTCCTACTGGGTGCGCGACTACGGTCCCTGGTATATCTTTGCCGGCAAGACTCCTGCCATCGTCGATAACGTGTATAATCGTCCCCGTCTGAACGATGATGCGATACCCTCGGCTTTTGCTACATTCTTGGGAATCCCCCTCTATAGCATGAACCTGGTGCACACTGGAGGCAACATGATGGAGGACGGACGTGGTCACGCCGTGAGCGACAATCTGGTCGTTACCGAGAATAACAATGACGAGGCCACCGTGCGCCAGAAGATGCTTGAATACCTGGGCATCGACAACTACCACATCACCATCGACCCGCAGAACGACTACATCGCCCATGTCGATTGCTGGGGAAAATACCTCGCCCCTGATAAGATCCTGATCGCAAAGCTGCCGGCGTCCGACAGCCGTTATGAGAACTACGAGGCTGTGGCCAACTACTTTGCCACGACTAACTGCTGCTGGGGCTACCCCTACAAGGTCTATCGCGTCGAGGAACCAAGTGGCAACACGGTCGCTCCCTATACCAACAGCCTGATCCTCAACAATCACGTCTATGTGCCGATGGGCAGCAACAGCACTTATAATGAACGCGCGCTCCAGGTCTACAGGGACGCCATGCCCGGCTATGAGGTAGAGGGCGTGTACAACACAACCAGCGGCATCCAGTGGCTCAACACCGATGCCCTGCACTGCCGCACGCGCGGAGTGATGGACTTCGACATGCTGTTTGTGGACCACAGGAATGTGCTCCACGGCACGCAGGAGTGTACTGATTCCATCGCCGTGACGAGCAAGTTCATCGCCTATAGCGGCAAGCCCCTGAAGGAGGACTCGCTGCTCGTCTATTACAGCATCGACAAGGGCCCCTATCAGGCAGCACACATGACAGCCACGGGCAATCCCGATGAATATGTAGGCTACATCAAGGGCTATCACCAGGCATCAGAGGTGGACTACTACGTCTTTGGTGCCGACGAGTCGGGACACCGCTATCAGCAGCCGGTGTTCGGCGAGCTGGATCCCCACCACTTCACCGTCAACATCTCGTTCACCCGCGGTGACGTGAACGGCGACGGTACCGTCAACATCTCGGATGTGACGGCCCTGATCAACTACCTGTTGAGTGGTGACGCCACGAGCGTCAAGGTCGATGCCGCCGACAGCAGCCAGGACGGCAACGTCAACATCAGCGACGTGACGGCCCTGATCAACTACCTGCTGCACGGTACCTGGAATTAAAATGCCCATATAGTCAGGGTATAGAAACGCAACAAGAGGGTGTGCCGCGGCACACCCTCTGGTTGCGGTTGAGGGGTTGCTGGGTTCTGGTTTACTGGGCGGCGGCGAGGAGGTCGGGAGTCAGGGTGGGCATGGCGCCGTTCTGGGTGCAGACATAGGCGCTGACCTTGACGGCCAACTCGTGGGCCTCGGGGACGGACTTGCCCCGCAGGATGGCGGCGCAGAAGGAGCCCGTGAACGAGTCACCGGCGCCGACGGTATCGGCCACCTCGACCTTGGGGGTCTCCTGGAATGACATCTGGCCACGGGTGAAGACATAGGAGCCGTTGGTGCCGCAGGTGAGCACGAGCATGTCGAGGTCATACTTGCCCAGGATGAGCCAGCACTTGTTCTCGATGTCCAGGCCGGGATAGCCGAACATGCGGCCGATGGTGACCAATTCCTCGTCGTTGATCTTAAGGACGTTGCAACGGCGCATCGACTGCTGGATGATTTCCTTGTTGTAGAACTGCTGGCGCAGGTTGATGTCAAAAATCTTCATGCAGTCATCGGGGGTGGCGTCGAGGAAACGCTGGATGTTCTCGCGCGACACGACGTTGCGCTGGGCCAGCGAACCATAGCACACGGCACGGCAGTTGGCGGCGATCTCCTCGATCTCGGGCGTGAAGGGGATGTTGTCCCATGCCACGTTCTCCTTGATGTCATAGGTGGGGATTCCCTCCTCGTTGAGCGTCACTTGCACGGTGCCGGTGGGATAGGGCACACGCGGCATGAGGTACTTGAGGCCTTGCTCATTGAGGGCCTGGATAGTCTCCTCGGCGAGTTTGTCCTCGCCCAGCGCGCTGATGGCGATGGCGTTGTCACTGCCCAGGAACTGCCCGGCATGGTAGGCGAAGTTGGCGGGTGCTCCTCCGAGTTTTTTCCCCTCGGGAAGGACGTCCCACAGGGCCTCGCCCAGGCCCACTACATAACGGTTATCCATATTATTATAGTTGTTAGTTTTTAGTTTTTAGTTGTAAGTCCTTGGTTTTTAGGAGATCGGTTAGCGGCTGGCTAGCTGCTTGATGTAGGTGAACAGGTAGATGACGCCGATGGCCATTACTGCCACTGCGCCGGCCTGTCCCATAGCATCGCTGGCAAAGCCCATGAGCAACGGGAAAATGGTGCCGCCAAACAGGCCCATGATCATCAGGCCTGAAACCTCATTCTGCTTCTTGGGCATCGACTCGAGAGCTGTTGCAAAGCACATGGAGAAGATGTTGGAGTTGCCGTAGCCCACGAGAGCGATAGCAGTGTAGAGGATCCACTTCTCGCCGCCGAAGAACAAGCCGCACATCGACAGGGCCATCATGATGACGCTGATGATGAAGAACGTGCGGGTCTTCATCACGCGCAGGAAGAACGATCCCGTCAAGCAGCCGATGGTACGGAAGATGAAGTACAGCGAGGTGGCAAAGGCAGCATCGTTCAAGGTCATTCCCAAGCGTTCCATGAGAATCTTGGGCGCGGTGGTGTTGGTGCCCACATCGATGCCCACGTGGCACATGATGCCCAGGAAGGAGAGCAGCACGATGGGCTCGCCCAGCAGTTTGAAGCACTCTACAAAGGTCGAAGGCTTGCCCTCGATCTTCTCCTCCTGGATGGGAGTCACTCCCAGCAGGACAGCCGAGAAAATGCCTATCACAAAATAGATGGCGAACAGCACGCGCCAGTCAAGTCCCATACTGGGAATCACCGCCGTGGCTCCCCACATGGCCAGATAGGGCGCGAGGAACGAGGCGATGGCCTTGATGAACTGGCCGAAGGTCAGCGTCGATGCCAGGTTGCCGCCTCCCATCACGGTCGATACCAGGGGATTGAGCGAGGTCTGCATCAGCGCGTTGCCGATGCCCAGCAGCGAGAAGGCGATGAGCATCACGGCAAAACTGTTGCCGAAGAGAGGAATCATCAGCGAGAGAATGGTCACGACGAGCGAGAGCAAAACGGTCTTTTTGCGCCCGATCTTGTTCATCAGCATGCCCGTGGGAACGCTGAAGATGAGGAACCAGAAGAATACCAGCGACGGGAAGATGTTGGCCACCGAGTCCGAGAGCTGGAGGTCTTCTTTCACATAGTTGGAAGCGATACCCACCAGGTCAACAAAGCCCATGCAGAAGAAGCACAGCATGACCGAGATGATCGCGATTTTGTTTGTTTTAGCCATTATTGTTCTAAGTTTTTAGTTTTAAGTTTTCGGTTCTAAGTTGGCATCCGCCAGCAACTGGATGCTAGAGATTCAACTGGTAAATCGTGGCCTTGCCGCCTTTCACCTTGAGGGTGGTATAGGGGGCGGACGGGAACACGAGGTTGGTCATCGCCATGCGTCCGTCGGCATCAAAGGCCTCGATGCTGCAACGGTCAATGAAGATGCGCAGTTGCTTGATGGCACCATGGGTGGGAGCGACTGTCACGGCGGGGAAGGCCTCGCTGAAGGAGGTGTCGCCGCTGGCGGTGCGATCCATCGCGAAAGTTTGCTTAGCTGCATCATAGGTCAGCACCACCTTTTCGCCATTGGCGTTCGACAGGGTCAATTCCATCGAGTTTTTCACATCCACGACGATCTCGCAGGTCTCGGTCGGCTTCTTGACCTTGGCACCGCGCACGGCCATCATTTCGGGCGAAGGCTTCACGCTGACGTAGGTCTCGGCACCGTCGGTAAACAGACCCAGGTCGCGCGGAATCGAGTTGGCACTGCGGAACTGACGGGTGGGTACCTGGTTGGCATACTGCCAGTTGGACATCCAGGCCAGCACCACATGGCGTCCGGCAGGAGCGTTGTAGAACGATACCGTGGCATAGTGGTCCTTGCCGTAGTCCAGCCACTTGGTGACCTTGGGCATCGACTCACAGGTGAACTTGTGGCCGTCGAAGTCGCCCACGAAGTACTGCGTCGCCGAACCGCCGAAGGGCCCGCCGGGATTGATGTTGCACAGCAACACCCACTTGCCGTCGATCTTCATCAGGTCGGGGCACTCCCACACACCGCCATGGTTGCCATATTCCTTGCCGAAGGAACTCTCATACTTCCATGATTTCAGGTCTTTGGAACTGTAGATATTCATTTCCTGACCAGCGGCGAGGATCATATTCCAAGCGTTGATATCGCTGTTCCAGAAGGGGTTAGGGTCGCGGAAGTCGGGTACATCGCTCGTCAAGACGGGGTTGCCCTCATACTTGTGAAACGTCATGCCGTTGTCATGAGAAATGGCGATAGACTGCGTCTGGTTTTGTCCAGCCGAGGTGTAGATGGCCACAACCTCATCACCATTGGTCACAAAAGAGCCCGAGAAGATGGGTCCCAGCGCATCAGGCTCGATGGCAGTGGGCTGGTGAGTCCAGTGAATCAAGTCAGTCGAGGTCGAGTGGCCCCACGTCATGTTCTCCCACTGTGAGCCATAGGGGTTGTACTGGTAGTACAAGTGCCACACGCCGTCCTTGTAGAACATGCCGTTGGGGTCGTTCATCCAGCCATAGGCAGGAGTGTGGTGGTAGGCGGGGCGGAAGCGCTCGCGGTTGGCAGCGTCAAACGTGTCGCTCACCTTCATTTCACGCCAGCAGGCAAAATCCTTCACGGCACCAGTGGTGCGGCGGTCGCTGTGGAAATTGATGTCGAGCAACACCGAGCGGGAATCCCAGCGCTGGATGTCGAGCGGAACGAAGTAGTCCACCTTGTCCACCGCCAGACGCACGTTGAGTGCCTGCACCTGCCGGTTGTCCACGATGACGCGCACGTTGGCATTCTCTTCCTTCTCCTGGACGGGAAGCAACAGGTAGCGGCCCGTGGCATCGACGCGCAACATGGCATGGTTGTCACTCAATATCTGTGGCGTTTGAGCCCCGATGGAGAACATCGTGAGCATCGCTGCCATTAATATAAAAAGTCTATTCATGCTTGTAAAAGTATTCATTATTATTGAAATCAAGTGTACAGATACCGATTATTTTATCAACACGTCGAGCGTGATGACCAGTTGGCGTGGCTTGCCCTGCTCGGTTGTGGTAACCGTGTAGGGAATGTGCTGGACGCCTTTGGGTGTCTTGTCATCGGGCCTGTAGGTGATGGACAAGGACTCGGTGCGGTCATTCTCGTCGCGATGCAGAACCACCACACTTCTTTCCTTGGTCTCGCCAGGGTGCATCACACCCAGGTCAAAGCGGTCGGTCGAGAGCCGCAGGTTGTCGCTCACCTTGACCGGGAAACGGCGCATGAGCGTCTCCTCGCTCAACAGGCTGGTTCCGGTCATGGCCAGTTTCACGCGTTTGCGTTCGGTGCCATATACCACCGTGCCTGTCACGTTGAATTCTCCGCCACGGCCTTGCGGATTGAACCGCAAGGTGACGGGGGTGGAGTCGCCGGGCTGAACCTGGCCGTAGCGGTCAAATTGGATGGTCGTGCATTCACAGGAAGTGTATCCCTGCTGCAGCATCACCGCTTCCCTGCCATCGTTGCGCAGCCAGTAGGTGTGCTCTTGCACGCCGCCCGTCTCCTGGATCGTGCCCAGCGAGGCGGTAGCGAGTCCGATAACAACCAGAGTATCTGCAACAATCATGAGTTCTTGGTTTATAGTTCTTAGTCCTTGATTAACTGAGGATAATGTCGATAACGGCGTTCACGTCGGCAATGTTCACCTCGCCGTCCCCGTTCACGTCGGCGCGTTTGGAGTAGATGTTGGCCAGGATCGTGTCGATCACGGCGTTCACATCGGCGATATTGACTTCACCGTCATCATTCACGTCTCCCACCTGAGTCGTGGCGGGATCCAACGTAGGGTCCAGCACCCAGGCATTGATGCGGGCCGGCGTGGCAACTGTGGCAAAGGCCTCGGCCTCGACTTGGGCAGCGTCGTTGGGGAAGATGCGCACCGAGTAGGCCCAGGTCTCGTTCACAAAGATGTCGGCGATGGAGCCGTCAAGGTAAACGTGCAGTTTCAACGTCTCACCGGCCGCCACACGCTTGGGCAGGGCCACGGTATAGACACCGTTGTAAACGCCGCCGTCGTTGGAGGTCCTGGTCAGACTCGTCATGTCGAGGGTGAGGTTACCGCTCGCGGCATCATAGGTCAAGGAGACCTGCTTGTTGCCCGACTTCAGGAAATTGAAGCCCATCTTGCCATCGGTCACCGTGAACTCGCCCAGCAACTCAATCTGGCGGCCGCTGACGGGCGCCAGCGACTCCGAGCCGTTGAGGGTGAGGTTGCGGGTCACGGCGGTGGCGGTGCGCATGCCCGTCAGCCCGCTATAAGGCCGCTGAACCAGCGAGCCGTCGGCAGCGAGACTGATTTCGCGAGGCAGCGAGTAGTTGTGCGCCCATCCCATGTCATAATTGACGTGTGTGGGCAGCTTGTCGGGCACGATGCCCAGCATCAAGGTCTTTCCCTCATGTCGATAGATCGTGGGCGAGAGCAAGCCGTAACCGTCGCGGCTGATGCCGCCCATTTCCAGGAACTGCACGCCACCAGCGTCGGGGATGAACTTGCCATCGGAACCGATGGAGCCCGTCCAGCACAGTGTGCGCACGCCAGCCCCCGTTCCCAGCGGAGTGCAAGTGAAAAGCCACTTGCCGCCGCCCATGTCGGTCACGTTGGGCATCTCCCAGAAGGTGCCATGCTGATTGGCATTGCCGCCCTGGAAGAAGATGGAGCCGTCGTTGGTCCAAGTGCCGTTCTCGAGCTTGTGGAGCGTGCAGGCACCCACGCCGTTCTTGCTGGTGCCCACGATGATGTACTGCTGGCCGCCCACGGTGAAGTGGTACGGGTCGCGGAAATCATCGGACAGACCGGCAGGACGGCCGTTGATGACGATGCCCTGCTTGTTCCAGTCGATGAGCGAAGCATCGGCGGGATTGGCCTGTGCGATCACAGCACGGGCGTTGTCCACGGCGGTATAGAGGATGCTGGGAGTGCCACCCATGTCATAGACGCAGCCGCTCCAGCAGCCCTTGATGTCGTAGTTCTCGCCGGGGGCGATAGCTACGGGCTCCTCATGCCAGTTATAGAGGTTCTCGCTCGTGATGTGTCCCCAGTGCAGGCGGGACATGTAAGGGCCGTTGGCATTCTTCTGGAAGAAGACATGGAACTTGCCGTCGCTGTAGGTCATGCCGTGGCTCTCATTGGTCCAGCCGCCTGACGGCATCCCGTGGAACTGCGGACGCCACAGGCTCGTAGCATAGCGGGACGCGGGATAGTTGAAATCGGGCAGACCGGGATTGGCGGGCACGAGGGCCGCCACCTGGTCGGCTGTCATCGCTCCGTTATAGACCGTGATGTCGTCGATCAGGCCGACAAAGGTGTTGATCAGGAACGGGCCGGCCTTCACGTCGGCGGCATCCTTGCCGATGTAGAAATCTGATGTACTGTGAACCACATCGGCACGGCTCATCCTGCCGGTGCCTATTGAAACGCCGTTGAGGTACATGGTGGCAACATTGCTTGCCTTGTCAAGCACGACAGTCACCGTGCTCCACTTGCCGAGGGGCAACTTCTGCCCACCGTTGACGGTGAACAAGTAGCCGTTGGCGTAGGCTGAGCCGAAGCGGAAACGCAAGTCGCCCTGTGACGACAATTCAAGCGCAAAGCCCTTTTTATCCACCAGATTGCCATATACTGTAGCAAACGTGGGCGTCGTCTCGGCCACATCCACCTGCATCATGGGATAGGCTTCGGCGGCCAGCACGACATTGATGGTCAGGGCTTGGGCGCTGAAGGTGCCCACGGGAAGCCCCGCCCTCACATAGCTGGAATAGCCGTCAAAGCGCAAGGCATCGCCATCGATACCCGCAACGGTGCAAGCCGGCAGATGTGATGTCACGGCATACTGGCTGTGGCTCACCGCTTCCTCGATCTTGTCACCGGCGGCGAGTGACATGGAGTAATGTGCCACCACCTGCTGGGCATTGATGCCTGCCGGCAAGGCAGACACCAATGCGGTCATCAGGATGTTTTTCAGTTTCATCATTGAGATTATTTCAAGTAACTGATGCAGTTACCGGTGAATTTCTCGAGTTGTGACTGACAGGAATTGCTGCCGCCGATGTTCCACTCATAGGCTGCCAGGCCCACGGCCAGGATGCGGCCGTTATAAGCGGTGGTGGGAGCAAAGTCGATGATGCCGGCACAGCAGTAGTCCACGACGTGGTTCCACGTGCCCAGCACGGTCGAGTTGGTCAGGTCTTCCCAAGCCTTCACGACGTTGGGGCTGGGAGCGAGGCCATAGGCATTGAGGTCCCACATGCAGTTGTGGTCGCCCTTGACACCGGCACCGATAAAGGTGTAGATGCTGCGCTCATACAGGCCGCTCACAAAGTCCATACCCCAGTAGATGTCATGGCCGCTGTGGTCATAGATCTGTCCCTCGGCATTGCCGATGATGGGCTGCGAGCCCCAGATGTCGCCATTCTGGCCACCCTCGCCGTTGCCATAGATGCCAGGAGCATAGGCCTCGGCAATGCGGCCCACGGCCACGGTGAGCTGGGTGGCATGGTTGGTCAGGAACAGGTTGCCGCCGTCGGCAGCATAGGCCTTCAACGCCTCGATGGTGGCGCTTGATGCCAGGTCGCCGGGCAGGTTCTGCCAGCCGCGGTCGATGCCGATGCGGTCACACATCACCCAGCACATGGGGTTGTTCTCGATATCAAGTTCGTCGATGGTCGCGGGGGTGAGCAGCACGCCCTTGCCAGCGTTCACATAGTTGGCCTTGAACCACTCGACAGCACTCTTCTCGTCGTCGCTGTTGGTATAGTCGTTGGGAACCAGCATGGCTACCTTGCTCTCGGCAGGAGTGCTCACGTAGGTCAGACAGTTGCGGGTGAATTTCTCCAACTGGTCCTGGCAGGAATTGCTGCCGCCGATGTTCCACTCATAGGCTGCCAGACCCACGGCCAGGATGCGGCCAGCGAATGTCGAGGTGGGATCAAAGTCGATGATACCGGCGCAGCAGTAGTCCACCACGTGGTTCCAGGTGCCCAGCACGTGAGAGTTGGTCAGGTCCTCCCAAGCCTTCACGACGTTGGGGTTGGGAGCGAGGCCATAGGCATTGAGGTCCCACATGCAGTTGTGGTCGCCCTTCACGCCAGAGCCGATAAAGGTGTAGATGCTGCGCTCATACAGGCCGCTCACAAACTTCATGCCGCGATAGATGTCATGGCCGCTGTGGTCATAGATCTGTCCCTCGGCATTGCCGATGATGGGCTGCGAGCCCCAGATGTCACCGTTCTGGCCACCCTCGCCGTTGCCATAGATGCCAGGAGCATAGGCCTCGGCAATACGGCCCACGGCCACGGTGAGCTGGGTGGCATGGTTGGTCAAGAAGAGGTTACCGCCGTCGGCAGTAAAGGCCTTCAACGCCTCGATGGTAGCACTTGATGCCAGGTCGCCGGGCAGGTTCTGCCAGCCGCGGTCGATGCCGACGCGGTCACACATTACCCAGCAAGCCGACTGGCTCTCGATGTCCAGGTCGTCGATGGTCGAGGGAGTGAGCAGCACGCCCTTGCCCGTGTTGACATAGTTGTTCTTGAACCAAGCCACGGCATCACGCTCGTCGGCCGAGTTCTCATAGTCCTCGGGGACAAGCATGGCCACGTTGTTGGCACCCTTCTGTGCCTGATAGTCGATGTGCAGGCGCACAGTCTGACCCTCGGACACACGGCCGTCATTGTAACGGGCCTTGACGGTATAGGATACATCCACATTGGCGGGAGCCTTCTTGATGAAGTAGCTATCTACCACCTCGTCCAGGTTGATCACATCGATGTCGTCCTTGATGATCTGGACACCGATCTGGCCAGGCATGGTGGGATTGTTCCACCTGAGGGTCACCTGACGGCTACCAGGGGTGTACTCGGCATGCAGGTTGGTCACGGCCTCGCTGGAGTTCATCGGCTCCAGATCGACGTCGGAACACGCTGTGAAAAGCGTCAGAATGGCAATAAGGCCAAAATATATCTTTTTCATAGTGAGTTATCTAGTAGTATATTAATATTGTTTGTACAGTCCATTGGAATTATCGATCTCGTCCAGAGGAACGGGCAGGAAGATCTCGTTGGCGCTGACCGAACGGCCGCTGTAGTAGCTGCGCAGGGCGCTTTCCTTGGTCATGTAGGTGTTCATCGTGTTGATGAGGTAATCATTGCCCCAGCGCACGAGGTCAAACCAGCGGTTGCCCTCGAGGGCGAGCTCCAGGCGACGCTCAAAGCGCACGGCCAGGCGGGCACGCTCCTTGGTCCAGTACAGGTTGCCGTCCCAGTCGGTGGGATACAGGCCGACGTAGTAGTCGGCCTTGGAGGGATCCAGGTCTTGGGGCGAGTAGCTGCCGTCGATGCTGTTGGCGGCACGCTGGCGCACCTGGTTCACCAGGGCGCGGGCCTCGACCAGCGTCTCGTCGGTGGCAGCATTGGTGCCCGAGGCAAGCTCGATGAGGGCCTCGGCCTTGAGCAGCAGGATGTCGGCATAGCGGATGAACATGAAGTTCAGCGAGCTGCAGCCCCAGGGCCATGATGCGAGAGCCTCCTCGGGAGCAGGCCAGGCCTTCTTGTTGGAGAACTCACCATACACGTCAATGGCGCGGCACCAGCCGGCGGTGTAGAGATGACCACGCCAGGGATAACCGATGCGGCCCACCGTGAAATCGACGCGCGGGTCAAGGCATCCGTCATAGTTCTCGGTCACATTCACGTCGTTGAAGCTGCCGTCCAGGTAGGGAAGACCATTGTTGGGGTCGGTGCGGAAGGCGTTCACCAGATTCTGTGAGCCATAGAAGAAGTCGTCACCGGTGCCATACAGGTTGCCGTCGCTGTAGGTGCAGTTCAGCAGGTTGGACCAGTTGATGTGGGCATTGTCGTTGGCCGTCGAGCACTGCAAGGCAAACACGCTCTCGCTGCCGTTGTTGAAGGCAATCTTGGACAGGTCGCCGAAGTTGTTGTACAGGCTGTACTGACCGCTGGAAATCACAGCGTCGGCATAGGTCTTGACACCCTCCCAGTCGCTGGTGAAGGCACACACCTTGGCCATGATGGCCTGGGCGGTGGTGCGGGTGATGCGGCCGGCCGGACTCTTGGCTGCGGGCAGCACCTCGATGGCCTCGGCAAGATCACGCTTGATGAACGAGAAAATCTCCTCGCGGGTGAACTCGTCGTTGGTCTTGGTGTTCACGTCATCGCTCTCGGTGAAATAGGGGATGCGGTTGAAGATGCGGATCAGGTCAAAGTAGTACCATGCGCGCAGGGTCTTCAATTCGCCCATCAGCTGGTCAGCATTGCTGACCGACGTGGCGGCTGCCAGGGCGTTCATCGCATTGTGTACACGAGAGATGGCGTAATAGTTGTTCTGCCACTTGTTGAGGCAGGAAACGTTGTCCGAGTTGATCTCTGACACCTCCAGCAGGTGGATGTTCTCCTCCATGCCGGTGCCGCCACCGCCCTTGTAGGCATCGTCGCTGCGAACGTCAAAAATCCAGTTGGTTGACGGGCCGGCAAAGGCCTCGTTGTTGCCATAGAAGTGAGCCTCAAGGCCGGCATAGGCCGAAGCCACCAGACCCTCTACCGACGAGTCGTCAATCTGCTCGCTGGTGAACTGTCCCTGGGGGACGGTATCGAGCATATCATCACAAGAGGCGAGACCGCCCATGATGCAAACTGCAAAAATCAGTTGATATATTGTCTTTTTCATTGTCTTTGAAGTTTTTAGTTATCGAGTTAAAAACTATTATCTATTCTCTATTAACTATTAACTGTTTAGAATGACAGATTCAGTCCCAACGAGAATGTTCTTGCACGGGGGTAGGGGCCATTGTCGATGCGGGCACCATACACGCCCAGGGGCACCTCGGGATCAAGACCTTTATAC
This sequence comes from Muribaculaceae bacterium, assembly GCA_017449785.1. Lineage (GTDB taxonomy): Bacteria > Bacteroidota > Bacteroidia > Bacteroidales > Muribaculaceae > Sodaliphilus. The sequence continues at coordinate 28,162 of JAFTFA010000020.1, forward strand.
TTGGTCATGGTGAACACGTTCTCCACCTGACCGTAGATGTTCAGGGCAGTCATGCCCAGCGTCTGCAGCCAGGGCTGGTCAAAGCGGTAACCCAGCTTGATGTACTTGCACTTGAAGTAGGAACCATCCTCAACAAAGTAGGTGGACATGCGCATCTCGTTGTTGTCGTCGATGGTGGTCAGGGCGGGAATCGACGCGCCGGTGTTCTCGGTAGTCCATGCATTGAGGACATCCTTGCCACGGTTGGTGTACAGGTTGCCATAGGTCATGAACTCGAGCTGCTTGCGCGTACCATTATAGATGTCGAAGCCGAACTCACCGGCAAAGAAGGCTGCCAGCGACCAGTTCTTGTAGTAGAGACCCAGGTTCAGGCCCATTGCAAAGTCGGGGTTGGGGTCACCGATGATGCAGCGGTCACCGTCGTCGACCACGCCGTCACCGTTGATGTCGCGGAAGATCATGCGACCGATGCCTTTACCCTCCTGGATAGCGTGGTTGCTCACCTGGTCGGCGTCCTGGAAGATGCCGTCGGCCACGTAGCCGTAGTAAACGCCCATGGGCTGGCCCTCGATGAGGCGGAAGTCGCCACCGATGACGCTCACCTTGTCGTTATACTTCACCAGCTTGTTGCGGTACATCGAGAAGTTGTAGGTAGCATCCCACGAGAAGTCGCCGTACAGGGGCGAGTGGTAGCCCAGGTTCAACTCAAAACCGTGGTTCTTCATCTCACCGGTGTTGACAAACTTGGCGGCATTCTCACCGGCAACCGACAGCACGGGAGGAATGGTGATCATGTCCTTGGTGTCCTTCCAGTAGTAGTCGGCCGACAGGCTGATCTTGTTGTTGAACAGATAGGCGTCGATACCGATGTTGGTCTGGGTCGTGGTCTCCCACTTGAGGTCGGGATTACCGGTGGTGAGCACCTTGATACCGCTCACGACGCCGGTGTTGGTGCCGTTCAGGTCGTATGCGCCGTTACCGATGTCATAGACGTAGGTCGAATAGGCGGCATAGTTGTTGAAGATAGCCGAGTTACCGTTCTGACCCCAAGCGGCGCGGAGTTTCACGTTGCCGATAATGGGATTCTGTACCCAGAACTTCTCCTCCGAGATGCGCCAGGCTGCCGAGAAGGCGGGGAAGATGCCCGAGTTGTGCTTGCTCGACAGGCGCGAGGTCTGGTCGCGGCGCAGGGTGGCCGAGAACAGGTAGCGGTCGGCATAGTTGTAGTCCACCTTGCCGAACAGCGAGAACAATGCCCACTCCTGCTTGCCGCCGCCGTTGGTCATCGTGCCCGAGCCGGCACCGATCTGCATGTAATCAACGTCCTCAAAGGCATAATCCTTTCTCGTGGCACCCAGGTCCTCGTACACATACTTGATGGCCTCGGTACCAGCCAGGAAGGTGAGGTGATGCACGCCGTTGATGTCGAGCAGGTAGTTGGCGGTATTGGTCCATGTCCAGGTGTCGCCCTGGCCATAATTGCGGTTCACGGCACGGTTGGACGAGATGTCGCTGGGACGCACGTTGCGGGTGAGCGTCTTGTTCAAGAACTGGACGTGCTCGATACCGATGTTGCTCTTCAAGGTCAGGCCCTTGATGGGCATGATGTCCACATAGGCGTTACCAAAGATGCGCCACGACGTGTTCTGGTTGTCGCGGGCATTGTACAGGGTCTGCACGGGATTGTCGATGTCGCTGCCCAGCATGGCAACAGGATCGGCAAACACGCCGCTGGCCGAGTAGATGGGGATGGCGGGGTGCTGACGCATGGCACTGTAGGGGATGCCACGGTCGCCGTTGGTGTCGGCACCGCGGTTGTCCCACTTGGCAATCATCAGGTTCTCACCCACGCGTACATATTGATTGAAATTGTAAGTCGAGTTCACGCGGGCACTCAAGCGCTTGTAGAAGGTGCGATCCATCAGACCATTCTGGTTGATGTAGTTGCCCGAGAACAAGTAGGAGCCCTTCTCGTTGGCATTGGAGATGCTGGCCGAGATGTTATGGGTCCAGGCCGAGCTGTAAACGGCCTTCTGCCAGTCGGTGTCGGCAGTGGCGATGCCGTTGACCGAACTTACCAGTTGCGGTGTCGCGCCAGTGCCGTAGAGGGCCGAGGCAGCCGTCGGAGCGATGCCGTCGTTGTGGGCGGCCTGCCAGTAGGCTTGACCCCACTGGTCGGCGCTGAGCATGTCAAATTTCTTGACAACGGTCTGCAAGGCAGCGTTGTAGTTCACATTGATGGCCATGCGGCCTTCCTTGCCCTTCTTGGTGGTGATGATGATGACACCGTTGGCAGCACGGCTACCGTAGATCGATGCCGAGGAGGCATCCTTCAACACCTGGATGGACTCGATGTCGGCCGAGTTGAGCGAGTTGAGGTTCTCGTTGGTGGCCACACCGTCGATGACATACAAGGGGTCGCAGGCGTTGACGGTGCTCATACCGCGCACGCGGATGGTGGAACTGCCACCACCGGGAGCGGCATCGGTCACGATGTCCACACCCGAGAGTTTACCCTGCATCGAGTTGAGCATGTTGGGGTCACTCTCGCTGATCGGACCTTTCATGTCCATCACGGCGACAGCACCGGTCAAGTCGGCCTTGCGCTGCACCTGATAGCCGACAACGACGAGCTCCTTGAGCTCGACAGCGTTGTCCTTGAGGGTAATGGTCATGCCGGGCTCGGCTGCCACCTCCATCTTGTCGTAACCGATGTAGGAGATAACGAGCGTTGCACCAGGATTGACCTTAATGACGAAGTTGCCGTCAAAGTCGGTCACCGTACCATTACTGGTACCTTTCTCTACCACCGATGCACCGATGACAGTCTCGCCTGTCTCATCGAGGACGGTGCCTGTGATTTCGGTCTGTGCATACACCAGAGTTGTACACACAAACATGAGCATGAAGCTGAGTAGAAATCTTTTCAGTTCGTTCATTGTTTTAATGGTTTTGGTTAATACATTATTAAGTAATTATGGTTTTGGGGGCAAAGTTAATTACTTGATAACATGGGGACTATTATTATCCGTTCATCTACTTGTAAATTTGATACAATACAACATTTCTATTAGCCAATGAACGATTTTTATTACCGGAAACAAGAGATGAAACATGGCAGACGGCAGGCCGTCAACGCCTGCCGTCTGCCATTCATTACTGGTGGTCAAAGCCTCACTTGCGGTCTTCGCCCGGCACTACTCCATACTCATCCTTGTAGCACTTGGTAAAGTAAGACGGGGAGGCAAACCCCACCTGATAGGCGATCTCGCTCACCGTGAGTTGGGTGCCGGTGAGCAGTTCCTTGGCCCGGGAGAGGCGGGCCTTTCTCAACAAGTCAACGGGCGTGTTCCCGGTCAGCGCCTTCACCTTGCGGTACATCTGCACGCGGCTCAATCCCATCATGGTAGCCAGCTCTTCCACGCTGACGTTGCTGTCGTCCATGCGCTCCTCGACCACTTTCTTGAACTTGGCGATAAAGGCATCCTCGATCTGGACCTCATTGCTCACGGTTGGCGCGCTTTCCTCGGGTTTGATGTTGTCTTTGCCTTCGACTGGACGGCTGCTCCACAGGTCGCGCAGCAGGTGGCGGCTGTGCAGCAGGTTATCGATGCGCACGAGCAGTAATTCCTGTGAGAAGGGCTTGGTGATATAGGCATCGGCACCACTCTGGTAACCCTCAATGTGGTGCTGGTTTAATGCCCTCGCCGTGAGCAGGATGACTGGGATGTGGCTCGAGATGACATCACTCTTGACCTGCTGGCAGAATTCCAGGCCGTTCATCACGGGCATCATCACGTCCGACACGATGAGGTCGGGCACCTGTTCGCGGGCCACCTCCAGGCCATGCTTGCCGTCCTCGGCCTCCAGCAGGCGGTAGCGGCTTTGCAGGATGCTGCGCAAGTAGGAGCGGATGTCGGCATTGTCATCCACGATCAGTACGGTGGGCGCTTCCTCGTCGGGTACTGTGCCCTCGGCCTGTACCTCGGGCTCCTGTTTGGCGGTGATGGCGTCAATCTGCTCGTCGGTCATGTCACTCTTGGGGGCTCCCACTTGGGCATCCAGCATCTTGTTGATCAACTGGGTGAGATGGTGGGTGTTGCGGCGCACGATGGCAAACAAGTCGCTGGCTCCGGCACTGGCATTCTTGATGTCAGGGGTCTCGGCCAGCTGAGCCAGCGGGCCCTCGATCAGGGTCAAGGGCGTGCGCAGCTCGTGGCTCACCTGGGTGTAGAAGTCCAGTTGCTCGCGTTCCATCTGGGTGCGTTCGTCATCGATGCGGGCCTTCTGCAAGTAATACATGTAGATGCCCAGCAGCAATAGCAGCAGCAAGGCGATGGTGGCGAGTGCCAGGAAGGTGAGCGTGCGCTGGTTGGCAAGTTGATTGAGGTAGCCACTTGCCGTCTGGTGCAGTTTCTCGATGTACTGCGACTGGCGCATCATCTCATCGCTCTCCATGAGCAGGACGCGGGCATTGTCGCGCGTGACGAGTGCCGACATCAGTTTGGTCTCTTTCTCATAGGGGCGGCCCTCCAGGATGTCGACGGCCAGCTGGATGAGTTTGTCGCCATGGGTAGGGTAGATATAGGATGCATCCAGCAGCGAGTCCCTCACCAGCGTGATGCCGCCGTTCTCGCCGGGCAGTCCGTCGATGCCGCAGAACAGGGGCAACGCGGCGCGGGCCTCGGTAAACGCCTTGCGGGCACCCATGGCCGTGCGGTCGTTCATGCCGAACACCAGGTCGATGTCATCGCCCGGATTGTTGTCCAGCCACTGCTTGACGATGTTATAGGCCGTGGGCTCGGTCCAGTCGCCCTGCAACGTGGCGACCACTTGGATGTTGGGATGCTGCGAAATGGCCTTGCGGAAGCCGTTGTGGCGCTCGATGGCTGGCGATGAACCTTTCAAGCCCATGACCTCAATGATGCGCCCCCGCCCATCTAGGCGCGAGGCCACATACTCGCCCATCAGGTGCCCCATCTCGTAGTTGTCGGCGCCCATATAGGCGGTATATTTCTTGGAGTTGGTCTTGCGTTCAAACACAATCACCGGGATGCCCCGGTCATAGGCCCTGTCGATGGCCGACGAAATGGTGGATACCTGATTGGGCGCGACAATCAGCAGGTCAATGCCCGTGGCGACAAGGCTGTCGATCTGTTGGATCTGGCGCTCGTCATTGTCATAGGCCGCGGCAAACCTCAATTCCACATTGTCATGGAAATAGGCCCCGATCTTCAATTCGGAATTCTGCTTGTCGCGCCAGATGTCGTCGGAGCACTGCGATACCCCGATGCGATACTTCGTCGTGTCTTGCGAACACGAGGCCAACAGGCTAAATAACACGATAATCCCTATACAAATACGCTGTAATTTCACATTCAACAAGGTTTTGTTCATTCTCCCAATTAGCCATCCTAGGCGTCCACACTGTGTGAAACCCTATCACTTTTCACACGTCATCACAGATTCCTTTTTGGTATTAATTGAGTGTGAATTGAAATAATTAAGACTGCAAATTTTGCATTTTTCTCCGAAATGGCCAAATTTTTGTCTTATTTTTTGCATTTTGCCACAAGCAGTCGGTATAGGATGGTAGGATGCAGCACGGGTGCTATTGAAGTCATCAAGAAACAGTAGTCATGATGCTCCCTCGCTGGATGGTTGAAATGTCCGGCTATCGGGTCGCCGCCTGGCGGGCGCGGATTTCCCAGGGGAGGGGAGCCTCGTTCTCGGGCTGGATGATGACGGGCATGTTGACGTAGGCAAAATGCTCCTTGAGGGTGATGATGTCCTTGTCCAGCAGGCGGATGCAGCCCTCGCTGGCGCGGCCGGGGACGGTGTGCTCGTTGCCCGTGCTGCCGTGGATGCCGATGCCGCGGTGGCCGGGTGTTTCCAGTCGCAGGAACCAGTGGCCATAGGCCAGGATGCTGCCACGGCCGTCCTTGAAGTCATGCTTCCAGGTCGATGCATCTTGTATCATGGTGATCTTGAAGGGCTTGCCGGCCGGTGACTCGGGCGTGCGCATGTCGCCGCGCTTGACCTTGTCGCCCTTGTTCTTGCCCATGCAGCAGGGGAATTGTGCCACGATGACGGTGTCACCGGCAGCGTTGCGGTCATAGACGCTGAGTTGCTGGTCGCGCTTGGAAACGACGATCCATGCGGTGCCGGTGGGCTTGTCGGGCATGGCGGGTAATTGCGGGGCCTTGGCGGTGGCTATGGTGTCGGGGGCGGCTGCTTCGGGAGCGGCCTTGCTGGCCGATGAGGAGCAGGCGGTGCCGATGATGGGCATTGAAAGCAAGCAGAGGATGATTGTGAGTTTATTAAGCATGATGAGTTAGTTTTGGTCCTGCAAAGGTAGAACAAAACTGGCAGATGAGCGGCAAGATGCAAGAAAAATCCGTCATCTCATACTCTGAGACAACGGACGCGTGTGTACCAATATAAAAACTATAAACTTGTGGTTATGAAAATGTAACTGAAAATCCTCATTTAATTAATTCTGTTAATTAATTCTGCGCAAATATACGAGAATCCTGTTTCTGTACGCAAAAGTACTATACTAACAGGGCCTTTTTATAGACCAATCGGGACATAATCGGGCTGTGATTGTCGCCAGCGGCCGGTGTTCAATCGGTTGCAAGGGCAAATTGTGACAAAAGGGGCGATAATTATTTTGCCATCCGTCTAAAAAGCACTAACTTTGCAGCCGCTAAATGATATCAACATTTTTAATAACAAAGAATTATGTATATTGAAGAGATTCATGCCAGAGAGATTCTGGATTCGCGTGGCAACCCCACTGTAGAAGTTGAAGTAACCCTTGAGAGCGGCGACATGGGCCGTGCATCGGTGCCCAGTGGCGCTTCCACCGGCGAGAACGAGGCCCTGGAGCTGCGTGACGGTGACAAGAACCGTTACGGTGGCAAGGGTGTCCTGAAGGCCGTCAAGAACGTCAACGAGGTGATCGCCCCCGAGATTGAGGGTATGGATGCCTTTGACCAGCGTGCTATCGACATGGCTATGTTGAAGCTCGACGGCACTCCCACCAAGAGCAAGCTCGGCGCCAACGCCATTCTGGGCGTTTCGCTCGCCGTGGCTCACGCTGCTGCCAACTACTTCGGTGTGCCCCTGTATCGCTACATCGGCGGTACCAATGCCCACGTGCTGCCCGTCCCCATGATGAACATCATCAACGGCGGTGCACACAGTGACGCTCCCATCGCCTTCCAGGAGTTCATGATCCGTCCCGTCGGTGCCAAGAACGAGCGCGAGGCCGTTCGCATGGGTGCCGAGGTGTTCCACGCCCTGGCCAAGTTGCTGAAGAAGCGCGGCCTGAGCACTGCCGTCGGCGACGAGGGTGGTTTTGCTCCCGCACTCGATGGCATCGAGGATGCTCTGGACAGCATCGTTCAAGCCATCAAGGATGCCGGTTACAAGCCCGGTGAGGACGTGAAGATCGCCATGGACTGCGCTGCCAGCGAGTTTGCCGTGGTAGAGGATGGCAAGTACTACTATGACTACAGCCAGCTCAAGAACGGCCAGCCCAAGGATCCCAAGGGCAAGAAGCTCACCGACGACGAGCAGATCAAGTATCTCGAGGAGCTCATCACCAAGTATCCCATCGACTCGATCGAGGACGGTCTGGACGAGAACGACTGGGACGGTTGGGTAAAACTGACCAAGGCTATCGGTGACCGTTGCCAGCTCGTGGGTGACGACCTGTTTGTTACCAACGTGAAGTTCCTGGAGAAGGGCATCAAGATGGGTGCTGCCAACTCTATCCTGATCAAGGTGAACCAGATCGGCTCCCTGACCGAGACTCTCGACGCTATCGAGATGGCACATCGTCATGGCTACACCACCGTGACCAGCCACCGCAGCGGCGAGACCGAGGACACCACCATCGCCGACATCGCCGTAGCTACCAACAGCGGCCAGATCAAGACCGGTTCGCTCTCGCGCACCGACCGCATGGCCAAGTACAACCAGCTCATCCGCATCGAGGAGGAACTGGCCGAGGCTGCCGAGTATGGCTACCGCAAGCTCATCTGATTCCGGTAATTAGAAAGAGATTGATAAAGATAATAATCGGGACCGCCCAACCGTGGGACGGTCCCGATTTGTACTATTGAGGCATGTGATCAGAGGTGGAGTAGGTTGCGCGCAATCCACCAGGCGATGAAGAGGACGACATAGGCCTTGAGGACGATGGGGTGGAAGACGATGCGCTTGAGGCCGTCGAGGCGATGGCCGTAGTTGTACCATGAGACCAGCACCGCGAGGAGGGCATAGGGGATGGAGAGGATAAAGAAATAGTTGTAGCCGAGCGCTTCCAGCGGGTGGCCGTGCATGACGGCACTGAGGGCACGTTGGGAACCGCACGCGGGACACAATGTCCCCGTTAGCAACCGCCAGGGACACTGGATGGGAAAATGCAAGCCAGCCGGATTGACAAAATAATAGAACAGGCCCAGGAGTATCAAGATGATCGGGAAGGCTACTGCCATGATCTTGTCAACCCTGCTGCGCATGACGGGAGGGAAAAACTTGAACGATGGGATGGATTATGCTGAGGCTTCGAACAAGCCCAGGAGCAAGATTCCTACCACATATACTACCAGAATGATGATGCCGGAGAGGGCTCCCCACATGGCAAAGTTCTTGGCTTTTTTGGAAGCATCCTGTGCGGCGGCATAGTCTCCCGAGCTGTACAGGCCGTCCACCTTGGACGAGTAGATGATCGACACGATGCCCAGGGGCAGGCAGCACAGCAGCGTGCACAAGATGGCCCAGACGAGATAGTTGTCGGGCTTGGGGGGACGTTGCTCTTGGGCATAGTCGGGCTGATAATAGGCTGGCTGCTGATACTGAGGCAGTTGAGGCTGTTGCGGGAATGATGGTTGGTCCTGATTGTTCATAATGAAAAGAATTAAAGTAATTGATAAATGGTTGATGCTTGTTGCAGATAAAGTTTACAACAGGTGACAAATTTAATAAAAATTGAGTGACTTGGCATGATTTTCCATAAAAAATCATGCTGATAAAAACATAATTCCCCTGTCGGCAGCCATGACTGATGAACTATCGGCCATAAAAATCAAAAAAAATCACTGTCTCGTGCATTGGATAAAAAAATATGCTTAACTTTGCAGTGTAATCAAAATACAAAGGACTATGAAAAAGTTATTCTTCACACTTATTGCACTGATGGCGGTTATGACCGTTCAGGCTCAATCCATCTGCGCCACCTGGCGCAGCATGCAACCCGTGGTTGAAACGGCTGGCGACGGCACGTTCACAGCCCAGCACTTGACCTACACTTTCAATGAGGATGGTACTTATTACTTTATTGACGAGCTCACGATGTCTTCTGAGCCGGCCAAGACGATGGCCCAGGAGGTCGCTGCTTGTATAGAGTATCAGGGTACTTATACGCTGGATGGTGACAAGCTGACCCTTAAGCCCAACATGAATACTTACAAGACTGACGTGATCAGCATTTCCAAGAATGGCCGCGTGGCTAATGATGCTAATCTCAAGTCGAAGGTAAAGGCTCAGCTCAATGGCCGTGACTTCAAGAATCGCATGGCTCAGAATGAGACCTGCACCGTGAAGGTGGGTGAGGCTTCGATGCAGATGAACAATAGCTATTTTGTTCGTTTCGCAACCATCAAGAAGTAAAGGAAATAATACTATTCGGTAGAAAAAGAAGTCCCGCGGGTCTGGCATCCAGTCCTGTGGGATTTTTTTTAGCGAATGGGGAGTTTGTGGATGAGGGTGAGGCCATCGCGCAGAGGGATGATGACCTTCTCGACGCGCAGGTCTTGCTTGACGTGGTCGTTGAAGGCGAGGATGCCCCGGGTCTGGGCCTCGCGCTGCGCCTTGGGGTCCACGACCTTGCCGGCCCACAGGGTGTTGTCGGCTATGATGAAGCCGCCGGGGTTGAGGTATTCCATCACCAGGTCGTAGTACTCGACATACTGGCGCTTGTTGGCGTCGATAAACACGAGGTCGTAGCGCTCGCCCAGCGTGGGGACGATGTCACGGGCATCGCCGATGTGCAGGCTGACCCGCTGTCCATAGGGCGACAGTGCCAGGTGCTCGCGGATGAAGTCTTCCTGCTCGTCGTTGATCTCGATGGTATCGACACGGCACTGGTCGTCGGCCAGTCCCTCGGCCAGACACAATGCCGAGTAGCCGCTGAAGGTGCCCAACTCCAGCACCCGCCGCGGAGCGACCATGCGTGTCAGCATCTTGATGAGCCGTCCCTGCAGGTGTCCCGAGCACATGTGCCAGTAGTAGTTCTGCACGTGGGTATCGTGGTCGATGCGTGCCAGCGCCGCGGGCTCCTCATCGATATGCCCCAGAATATATTCCTCTAATTCTTCAGACAACATAGACAACCTAGTGACAATTAATAGACAACATTGTTATAAATCTCTGTAATTCTTAATAATATGTCCATCGACAGCCAAGATGTTTTTACTCTCATAGTCATAGAAATATCTTTGAACGTCTGCAAATTTAGGCAGAAAATTGACAAGGACTCCGCAAGGTTTGTTAAGCAAACGCATGTTATTGAATAATTGTGCTCGATGATTAGCATTCAACTCAGTAACAGCCTTAAGTTCAACAATGATATCATCTTTGCACAAGAAATCAATTCTGTAAGTGGCTTCGAGCGTCCTCCCTCGGTAGATAGGATGAAAAGTCATCTCACGTCTATATGGTATTGCCGAATCCTTTAGTTGCAATTCCATGGCTTCCTGGTAGCAAGACTCGTTCAAGCCTGGACCGAGATACATGTGAACGTCATGAATAGCGCCAATGACATCATATATCTTCTTTTTCTCAGCGTCGAGATTAATCATAAAAAGTTGTCAATCTATTGTCTATAAGTTGTTGATGTTGTCTGAGAAAAGGAGGGCGTGGAGGGCGAGGCGGTAGCTGTCGAGGCCGAAGCCGGCGATGATGCCCTGGCAGACGGGAGACAAGAGGGACTTGTGGCGGAATGGTTCGCGGCTGTAGATGTTGCTGATGTGAACCTCGACCACGGGAGCGGTGATGGCGGCGACGGCATCGGCGATGGCGACCGACGTGTGGGTGTAGCCGCCGGCGTTGAGCACGATGCCGCAGTCGTCAAAGCCCACCTGCTGCAACCGGTCCACAATCTCGCCCTCGATGTTGCTCTGATAGACGTCGATCGAGTGCTGAGGGAACTGCTCGGCCAGTTCTTGCAGATACTGGTCGAGCGAGCGGTTGCCATAGACCTCGGGCTCACGCACGCCCACGAGGTTCAGGTTGGGACCATTGATGATGTGGATGACCATCTTACTTCTTGAAGTAGTACAGGAACGAGGCGATGCCGCTCAAGGCAGGCTTGCGCTGGCCCTCGATCTCCATCTTGAAGTCGATCTCGGCCTTGCAGATGCCGCGCAGGTCGGCGATGTTGTGCAGCTTGGTTACCAGGCGCACGCGGCTGCCGGTGATCACGGGCTGGCCGAAGCGCATCTTGTCCATGCCGTAGTTGACCTGCATGTCGATGTTGTGCACGTCGATGATCTGGTTCCACAGGTGGGGAATCAGCGACATCGTGAGGTAGCCGTGGGCAATGGTGCTGTGATAGGCACTTTCGGCCTTGGCGCGCTCGACGTCCACGTGGATCCACTGGTGGTCGAGTGTGGCGTCGGCAAACATGTTGATACGGTCCTGGTCCACGGTGAGCCACTCGCTGGCACCGAGTTCCTCTCCCAGATGGGAGGCAAATTCTTCGTAAGAGTTGATAGTGAGCATATTATAGTTTTTAGTTGTAAGTTCTTAGTTGTAAGTTGTAAGTTTTTAGTTGGAGGTGAGGCGGCGGCGCATGATCAGGGCGGTGATCATGCTGGTGAGCAGGCCGACGGCAGCTACCAGGAGCAGGGTGATGATGACGTCGGTCCACAACACCTTGACAGGGTAGGCACTGATGATCATGTTGGCGGGATCGCCGCTGAGGTGCAGCCAACCGAATTGCTGCTGGCACAGGCACAGCGTGAGGCCGATGACCACGCCCGTGATGGCACCGATGAGCGTGATGAGCCAGCCCTGAAGGACAAAGATGCGCGAGATCTGGCTGTCGTTGGCACCCAGGGCCCGCAGTGTGGCGATGCTGCTGTCCTTCTCGATGATGAGCAGCGAGAGGGTGCTGATGACGTTGAACGTGGCGATGACCAGGATGAAGGCCAGCAACAGGAAGGCCATCCATTTCTCGATGTTGACCAGGCGGTAGGCCTCGCGCTGCTGCATCAGGCGGTTCTTCACCTGGTAACTGTCACCCAGCACGCGCGAGATGGCGTTCATGACGCCTTGCTCGTCGGCACCGGGAGCGAGCTTCACCTCGATCTGGGTCGCCTGGGTCTCGTAGTCAAATAGCTGGCGTGCCATGTCGAGCGGTATATAGATGAGGTCGGCGTCGTAGCTGTTTTGTTGCAGCTGGAAGATACCTGATACAAACACCGAGTCCTGCCTGAAGGCTCCCATCGGGTTGGCGATGTTGACGCGTCCCTGGCGTTGCGGGGCATAGAGCCTCACCATGCCCAGGAACTCAGGCCTCACCATCAGCCTGACGGCCGGGCCGGCACCCGTCACGGCAAAGCGTGAAACCTGGTCGCGCAGCTTCCACTCGCCATCAACGATGATCGAGTCCATGCCGTTCATCGTGTTGTAATCGTCGGGGACTCCCTTGAGCCGCACGGGCATCTGCATCTGGGCATAGATGGCCAGTGCCTGGTCCTGCACCACGGGGATGGCGCGTTCCACGCCGGGGATGGTGCTGACGGCACCGATGACGCTGTCGGCATCATTGACGGTCTTGCCCACGGTGGCGGTGATGGCCACTTGCGGGTCGAGCATCGCCAGCTTGCCCATGATGAGTCCGTGGAACCCGTTGAACACGCTCAGCACGCAGATGAGCGCAGCCGTGGCCACCACGACGCCGCACACGGCGACAATCGAGATGATGTTCACGGCCTGATGCCCCTTCTTGGACACCAGGTAGCGCCACGCTATCTTCAACGGGAGGCTCATGATCAATCCTCGGAGTTCTCGGAGCTCTCAGAGTTCTCAGAGCTCTCGGAGTTCTCGGATTTCTTGTCCTTGGCCAGCAGCTGGTCGATGTGGTCGATGTAGTCCAGCGAGTCGTCGATGTGGAACTTGAGCTCAGGGCAGCGGCGCAGCTGGTAGCGCACCTGCTGCGCGAGCTGGTAGCGGATGCTGCGCTCGCTCTGGTTGATGCTGTCGATGATGGCCTGGGCTTTCTCGCTGGGGAAGATGCTCAGTCTCACGTTGGCCACGCTCAGGTCGGGCGAAACGCGCACACCGCTGACGGTGACCAGCGTGCCGCGCGTCTTGGCGGTCTCGCGGCGGAAGATCTCGCTGAGCTCCTTCTGCACCAGGCGGCTGATTTTCTGTTGTCTTGTTGTATCCATTATCGGTTGATTATCTATTGTTTTGCGGCTGCAAAGGTACAACTTTTTCTAGAATTACGAGTTATTCTCGATGATCTAGATACTCTAGAAGAAAGAGGAACCGGGGATTCTGTTGCGAATCCTCGGCTCCTGATGTGATCGTCTGCGCTAGTCAGCGCAGTTGTTAGGCAGGATTACTCCTCGGGGAGCATGACAACCTCAACCTTGTTGCCGGCAGCCAGCATCTGGCGGGCAAAGGCGGCGATGCTCTCGGGGGTCTGGGCATTGACGATCTGCTCATAGGCAGTGTGGTCGTCAAGACCGCGGCACACGTAGCTGATCAACGTGCTCATCCAGTAACCATTCTCCTTGAGCTCGGTGTTGTGGTCCTTGATCATGAGCTCCTTGATCTCCTTGAGGGTGGTAGCGTCGATGCTGTTGCAAGCGTTGACGATCTCCTCGTTCATGATCTTGAGGGCCACGTCGCTCATCTCGGGCTTCATCGGGCAGCTAGCCAGCACTACAGTGAAGGGACGGTCACCATTGATGGTGGAATAACCCTGTGCACCAGCCGAGTAGGCTGCACCGGCATCCTCGCGGATCTTCTGCAGGTAGATCTTGCTCAGTACCTGACCCAGCATGCTTGCCTTGATGTCATTCTCAAGGCTGTAAGGTGTCTTGGTGTCATACCAGTAGATACGGGCATTGGCCTTGGGCGTTTCCATCTTGCGGGTGAAGTGGTTGAGTACCTCGCCCTCGGGGTGGGTGTCATTGTTCACCCAGTTGCTCAGGTTGGCCTTCTTGCCGGGCAGACTGGCAATGTACTGCTCGATGAGGGGACGGATCACGGCCTCGTCAAAGTTGCCGACAAAGAAGAAGGTGTAGTTGGCAGCGTTGGCAGTGCGCTCCTTGGCAATCTGGAGCACGCGGTCATAGTTGACCTGCTTCAAGTCTTCAACGTGGAAGGGCTTGTTGCGCCAGCTGTGATTGTTGAGGGTGTACTCAACCGAGTCGCTGAAGGCAGCCTCGGGGGTCAGTCCCTGGTTCTTGAGCAGGGTCTCGAGCTGGGACATCAACTGGTTGTAGCTCTTCTCGTCCGTGCTGATGTTGGTGAAGGTGAGATAGGTGAGCTGGAACATGGTCTCCAGGTCCTTGACGGTCGACTGGCCGCTCACGACGTCGGTGTACTCGTTCATGCTCAAGTTGGCGCTAGCCTGCTTGCCGGCCAGAGACTTCTGGAGCTCAGTGTTGGAGAAGTTGCCCAAACCGCTCATCATGGTGATGTAGCTCAACAGACCGGTGTTGGCCCAGTCCTTCTCGCCATACAGCGACTGGCCACCGCGTGCGCGGGCAACCATGCGGATCTCGTTCTCCTTGAAGTTGGTCTTCTTGAGGATGACGCGTGCGCCATTGCTCAGCTCGAGCTCCTTGTAGTCAAACTGGCTGTTGCTGCTCTCCTTCTTGATTTTACCCTTCTTGGGCATCTTGGCAATCAGGGGCTCCTGCTTCACATTGTCCACAAATGCCTCGACCTGGGCGGTCAAGCCAGCGTCAACGGCAGCCTTCAGGCCCTCGGCGGTGGGATAAACGGCACCGTCCTTCTCCTGGTTGAAGTTCATCACGACGAGGTTCTTGCCGTCGGTGGTGATGAGCTCGGGCATCATCTGGTTGACGATGTCAACGGGCAGCATGGGCACGATCTGCTTCATGATCTCATATTCCTGCTCGATCGAGGGCATGGGCTCGTTGTCGAGGTAGTTGCGGTAGTACTGCGCGGCAAGACGTGCGTTGGAAATCTTGTTGCGCTCGTTGTACTGGCGCTCGAGCTGGCTCATGTACTCTTCCTTGGCACGGTCATACTCCGATGCGGTGAAACCGTGCTTGGCGGCACGCATGGCTTCGGTGACAGCGGCCTGGGTAGCGGCCTCGGTCATACCCTCCTTGGGCATGATGCCCAGGGTGAAGGCGTCAACGGTGTTGGAGAACAGGTAGTTGCCGTCATAGGCATAGGCCTGCAGGTAGGGGCAGTCGGCCTCCTGGGCCTTCTCGCTGAGGCGCTGGTTGAGCATGCTGCTCATCATGCTGGTGGCATAGTCGGTGAGCATGTACACGAGGTCACCCTTCATCTCTTTGGGGAAGGTCTCATGCTTGAACATGACGGTCACCTGGCTGTACTGCTGCTCCTTGTCCTTGTCGATGACGATGATGGGCTCGGCATTGTCGGGCACGGGCTCGTCAACCACCTGGGCGGCATTGGGATCGAGAACGGCGTCCTTAAAGAGCTCCTTGATCTGGGCCTCGATGTGGTCCACATCGACGTCACCCACGATCACCAGGGCCTGGTTGTCGGGACGGTACCACTTGTGGTAGTAGTCGCGCAGCTCGTTGTACTTGAAGCCGTCCACCACGCTCATCAGACCGATGGGCATGCGCTTGCCGTACTTCGAACCCGGGTACAGCGTCTCGAGCTGGTTCTCGAGCATGCGCTGCTGGGCGCTGCGGCGCAGGCGCCACTCCTCGTGGATCACGCCGCGCTCCTTGTCGATCTCCTCGTCGGTGAGCAGCAGGCCGTTGCTCCAGTCCTTGAGGATAAGCAAGCAGGAGTCGATGGCGCTCTGGCGGGTGCTGGGCACGTCGTTGATGTTATAGACGGTCTCGGCAATGCTGGTATAGGCGTTCAAGTCCTTACCGAAGGCTACACCCAGCGAGCGGGTATAGTCGATAATGCTCTTGCCCTCGCCGTTGAAGTGCTCACTGCCGTTGAAGGCCATGTGCTCCAGGAAGTGGGCAAGACCGCGCTGGGTCTCCTCCTCCTGGATGGAGCCCACGCGCTGGGCGATGTAGAAGTTCACGCGGTGCTCGGGATAGTCGTTGTGGCGGATGTAGTAGGTCAATCCGCAATCCAACTTGCCGACACGCACCTCGGGGTCGGTGGGGATGGGACCCATCGACTGTGCCTTGAGGGCGCTGGTGCTGAATGCCATCATCACGAGAAGCATTGCAGCAAAGAATTTTTTCATCTTCATTTGGTTT
This sequence comes from Muribaculaceae bacterium, assembly GCA_017449785.1. Lineage (GTDB taxonomy): Bacteria > Bacteroidota > Bacteroidia > Bacteroidales > Muribaculaceae > Sodaliphilus. The sequence continues at coordinate 44,640 of JAFTFA010000020.1, forward strand.
AAATTTGGTTGAATATAAATAGTGATTGATACAATTGTTCTATTTCATTAGACTTCTTCAATCGCAGTTTAGTTACAGGACACAGTGTTAAAAGTGTCAAACTAACTTGCAAAGATAATCATTTTTTGATAATCGGATGCTTTTACGCTTGGTTTTCTTCATGTTGATGCTCTTTTTGTGCCGCTTTGGCATTGCGCAGCTTCTTGTTGGTCAAGAATAAGGCGACCAGCATGAGTGCGCCCGCCAGTGCAAGTACTGCTACGATGGGAGTCGTGAAGTGGTGAATGCGGCGCCCCCAGATAAATGACGCTCCGATCATGAAAAGCAACAAGTAGCCGATCTTGTCGTTATCAAGGCCTTTATGACCTGTTGTAGTCAGCGAGTAGAAGTAATCGCCGATGTAGCCGATGGGGATGCTCAAGATCATCATGACTCTGTTCCAGTCCCTGAAACCGTCGGTGTGAGGAACGAGATCGGTCTGGCTCGAGAGGATGAGCATCGCTATACTGCCGAGCATCATGATAATCGAGATACTTATCATTATCACGGCAAGGACCATGTTGATTTTATTAGTCGCCATATCTCTTATAAGTTTTAGAAACGTTTTTTTGCCCATTAGACGCAGGCCGACCTTGATTAACTACATGTTCACGAGAAAAAAGTAGAGAATGTCATCGGCGGGTGGATGCTGCGTCACCCGATGGCATTCTCTACAGGCCGTGTGGCTGTTGCAAAACTCAGCCAGCAAATACTGAGAGACCGCGCTACGCGCGAGAAATTCAACAAAATTATAAATAATAGTATTATAAAAATTTATTCTGTTTAATTTTTATACCACATTTGTTTGATTTCTTGGCCGTGAGGCCGATTTAAAAAACCGCGTCGAGTTTTGTGACAACCACTCGTCGGGTCAGTTCACCAGTCTTGAATCCAGAATGCTCCAGTGCCGCTTGTCGCGGTTCTCGTCGTTCTTGTGCCATGTGGCTTTGATCAGGAGTGCGCCTCCCAGTGCCATCATGGCGATGCCCACGATCATGAGCCATCCCAGTCGGGGACTCATCACGCCGGCGACAAACAACACGATGCTTGCCACCAGTGACGTGAGCAGATACTTGATATGGTTGTCGGTTCTCATAACAATGTTTAGATCTTTAAATTAATGATGTCGCGTCAATGATTGTACTGCAAATCTAGCTCCACGGTCACTCACTGCCAAATCATCGGCTCAAGAAAACGGCGATTGTCAAAATTTTTTACGCTATGGTGTCTAATCCTTTGACATCATAGCGTCCCCGCTGGCAGGGAAACGAGGCAGGGATAGGGCTCAACTGGCCGTATCCCTGCCTCGTGATGGGTGGTGGTCGATGGTCTGGGTCTATTGTTCGCGGGTGAGGTCGTTGATCTGGTCGATCATCTCGTCGTTGGTGCGCTGCATGCGGCGATAGAAGGAGAGACCGATGGCCAGACCGAGGGCACTGCCGATGATGATGGCAACAATGATGCCGATCAGGAAACCTGCGGTGTACTGCGGGGACCCCTGCGGAACCATATTGATGTAGATTTCATAGGCATACCAGGGAATCCAGATGGCGATGGCACAGAGGCCGATGCATAGCTGCCTCTTGCGGTTGAGCTTCATCTGGAGCAGTTTGCGGGCTGTCTCGATGAGGTCGTCGGACATGTGCTTGATGTTCATGCGGTTGATGAAGTACTCGGCTGCGAATGAGGCTGCAAAAATCAAGAGGGTGAAAATGATGAACGGCCATGAGAAGCCGGTCTCAATGAAGTTCCAGATCATGAAAGGCACGAACAGGCCCATGATCACGCAGTAGCGCAGCAGGAAGCGGTGCAGGCCCTTCATCTTGCCCTGGACGGCCTTCTTCACGCGTGCCTCGTTGAGGCGGCCCTGCTGGTCAACCTTGTTCTTGAGCGCATTGATCTGCTGGCGCAGGTCATCGAGTTCGTTCATCTCGTTGAAATTGTTGTTGGTAGTTTCCATATTGCTTGTGTGGTTTTTTTAGTTCATTTGTTTGAGTTGTTCCTTGATGCGGTAGAGGCGGACTGACACGTTCTTGACACTGATGCCCACGATCTGGGCAATCTCGTCATAGCTCATGTTCTCGAGCCACAGCAGCACGATGGCCCGGTCAAAGGGCTGAAGCCGCTGGATGCGCTCGTGCAGCATGTCGGTCTGGCGATTGTCGGCATCATTCTTGTCAAACAGGTCGATGCCCTCCATGAGCGGCTGCGTCTTGCGGCTCTTCTTCTTGCGGTCGATCGAGATGCAGGAGTTGAGCGTGACCTTGTAGATCCAGGTCTTCAAGTCGCTCTTGCCCTGGAAGGATTCAAATCCCTGCCATAGCTTGATGAGCGCCTCCTGGAAGAGGTCATCGACTTCCTCCTTGTCCTTGGAGAACATGTAGCACACCGTGTAGATGGTGCCCTTGTTCTCGCGGATGATGCGCGCAAAATTGGCTTCGTTCAGTTCCATTGTTGTTGCTTGATCAATAATGATTTGCCCGTTAGACGCAAAGATGAACTAATAAACTACACAATTATTTCTTTTTTTTGTTTTTAGCTAACGGCTGATGGCTCACCGCTAGAACGTCTGCATGTCAACCAGGTGCTTATAGGCGCCCTGGCGGGCGATGAGCTCGTCGTGGGTGCCGCGCTCGATGATGCGGCCGTCCTGCATGACGCAGATCAGGTCGGCCCCCTTGATGGTGCTCAGGCGGTGGGCGATGACCAGCGTGGTGCGGTTGCGCATCAGCTTGTCGAGGGCATCCTGCACGAGGTGCTCGCTCTCGGTGTCGAGGGCACTGGTGGCCTCGTCGAGGATGAGGATGGGCGGGTTCTTCAAGATGGCGCGGGCGATGCTGATGCGCTGCCGCTGTCCGCCCGAGAGCTTGCAGCCACGGTCGCCGATGTTGGTGTCAAAGCCCTCCTCGCTGGCCATGATGAAGTCATAGGCATTGGCGATCCTGGCGGCCTCCTCGACCTGCTCGCGTGTGGCGTTCTCGACACCGAAGGTGATGTTGTTGTAGAACGTGTCGTTGAACAGGATGGCCTCCTGGTTGACGTTGCCCATGAGGCCGCGCAGGTCGGCCACGTTGAACTGCCGGATGTCGGTGCCGTCGATGCTGATGCGGCCCTGCTGCACGTCATAGAAGCGCGGCAGCAGGTCGGCCAGCGTCGTCTTGCCGCTGCCGCTCTGCCCCACGAGGGCGACCGTCTGGCCCCGCTTGATGTCGAGCGTGACGTCGTCGATGACCCACGTCTCGCCGTAGCGGAATCTCACCTTCTCATACTTGATGCCCTGCTCCATGCTCGTCAACGGCACGGGATGCTCGGGGTTCTTGATGGGATTGTCGGCGGCAAGGATCTTGTCGATGCGCTCCATCGAGGCGAGGCCGCGCTGGATGCTGTAGGCGGCCTTGGACAAGTCCTTGGCGGGATTGATGATGTTGTAGAAAATCACCATGTAGTAGATGAACTTGGGCGCGGTGAGGCTGCCGCCATGGCCGCCCAGGATGAGCGTGCCGCCAAACCACAGCACGATGGCAATCGTCAGCGTGCCCAGGAACTCGCTCATGGGGTGGGCGAGGACATAGCGGCGGTTCATGCGCGTCTGGATCGAGCGGTACTTCTCGTTCTCGTTCTGGAAAAGGCGCTGCACCTTGCCCTCGGCGTTGAAGGCCTTGACGATGCGCAGGCCGCCGATGGTCTCCTCGATGTTGCTCAGCAGGACGCCCCACTGGTTCTGTCCCTCGAGCGAGACGCGCTTCAACCGCTTGCCCACGCGGCCCATGATCCAGCCCGCGACGGGCAGCAGCACGATCACGAACAGCGTCAGCTGCCAGCTGATGACGATCATCATCACCAGGCAGGCGATGATCATGATGGGGTTCTTGAAGAGCATGTCGAGCGAGGTCATGATGGAGTTCTCGACCTCGGTCACGTCACCGCTCATGCGGGCCATCACGTCGCCCTTGCGCTCGTTGGAGAAGAAGGCGATGGGCAGCGACGTCATCTTGTTGTAGATCTGGTTGCGGATGTCGCGCACCACGCCCGTGCGGATGGGAATCATGTAGAAGAAGCTCAGGTAGCTGCTACCCGTCTTCAAGCCTGTCATGAACACCAGCGCGGCGGCAATGCAGGCCAGTGCCGTCGATTGGCCGTAGCGCTCGATGACGCATTGCACATAGTAGTAGAAGTCGTTGACCACCACGTCCTGCACGCTGCCAGAGCCCAGGGGCATGAACTGGTAGGTGTTGGTGTTCAGCCCGAAGAGCATCTCCAGGATCGGGATGATCAGGGCAAACGAGAACAGCGTCAGGAACGCTGCCAGCAGGTTGAACACGATGTTCAACACGATATACTTCTTGTAGGGCGGTACAAACCGCGTCAATAGTTGCCAAAATCCTTTCATGCCCACAAAGGTAGTGCAAATAGTTTTATTTTCAGACAACCCGAACAACCTTTCATGCTACGATGGCGACTTTTCCCCCTCCCGTCCGCGCTGTCGTCATTGATTGCGAGCCCCCTTGCGAGCCATGAGCTTGAGGACCTCGTCGGCTTGGCGTGGGGCTGTTGTAACCCCCAGCCTGCAAACATGAGATCACGCTACACGCGAGAAATTTAAGCCCTAACTTTGCAGCGATGAAAGTTTGACGAATAAACTTTCATCGCTGCACGGCTTTTATTACCTTTGTCGTATTAAGGTAATGATTGACCGCCGGGGAGACAATCAATTAATTTAACTAGGGTCACACCCTATACTTTGCTATTGGCCTCCCCGGATTTTATTAGTTGAAAGTCAATTAGGAAGTTAGGTTTGAGCCTATTTAGGGTGGTAACTCCCAACTAATTGCGGTCAATCAAGAATTTAATTAACACCGCAAAGTTATGAAAAAGTATTTTATCGGCATCGATGTTTCCAAAGAAACTATTGACGTGAGCTTCGTTGAGTCGGATTTCCAGCAGCAGCCGGAGTATCTTGCCCAGTACCCTAACAGCAAGAAAGGCTATCGCTCAATGATCCGTGACCTGAAACTGGCCCTGCAGGGTACCAGCAGCGGTCAGTGGCTGTTCTGCTGCGAGACCACAGGCGCCTATGACCGCCAGATGTGCCACTGGCTGGTCGAGCACGGGATGCATGTCTGGCGCGAGAGCGCGTTGCAGATCAGGCAGAGCCTTGGCATCCGCCGCGGCAAGAACGACAAGGCCGACTCGATGGCCATAGCGGACTACGCCCGCCGCCATCCAGACAAGGTCAACCTGTTCGAGATACCAAGCAAGGTGCTATCCGCGCTGAAGGACCTGTACCTGTACCGCCAGACCCTGGTGGACAAGCTCAAGGGTGTCAAGAACCGCCAGAAAGCGTTGAAAAGCCAGGGCGAGGCTGCAAGCCCGGCGGCCAGATTCATCCGCCGTGACTCCAATAACGAGATAAAGCGGCTGAAACGTAGCATTGCCGAGTGTGAAAGTGCCATGATGGAGGTGATACGCTCAGACGAGCAGCTGATGAGCAACTATGAGCATGTGAGATCCATCAAGGGCTTCGGCCTGGTGGTCACTGTCGCGTTGATGGTCTATTCCGGCAACTTCCAGACCGTCCCGACGGCCAACAAGATGGCCACCTATTGCGGTGTCGCCTCGTTCCGCAACAAATCGGGAACGACCCTCGATGCGAGGCAGGACGTGAGGCATTTGAGCAACCTGCGCCTCAAGGGGGTGCTCACCATGGCGGCCAGAACCGCCATTCGGCACGATGAAGCCATCAGGCAATACTATCAACGGAAGATAGCCCAGGGAAAGCAACACGGCGTGGCCATCAACAATGTCAAGAACAAGCTCCTGCACATCGCTTACGCCTTGGTCAGGGACGGACAGTTATATCAATCCGGGCATGTGGCCAATGGCGATGCGGCTTGAACGCGTCAGCCCATAAACTATGAAAAACACATCAGGGAGCGCCAAGCGGCAAGGGGCAGAGCCCCGACGAGCGTTCCTGACGGCAGATCAGGTGACTTTTTTGCCGATTTCAATAGTTTTGCACATTTTGACGAAGAAAATACATCAAAATCCTTGCACAATAACTTAGGAAGCAAAATTATAAATAAAATTA